>JAZKFA010000329.1:0-3849 GCA_040386655.1 Pseudomonadota bacterium
CTGGTGGGGGCGGCTTCCATGCCTTGGTCGTTGATGAGGCGGGCGACTTCGGGGTCCGACAGCGCCGCGAAGGCGGCGGCGTGCAGCCGGTCGAGGATGGCGGGCGGCACGGCGGCGGCGGTGACCAGGCCGTGCCAGTTGTTGGTGTCGATGTTGGGGAGGCCCGCTTCGGCCAGCGTCGGCACGTCGGGCAGGAAGGACAGGCGCTGCGGGGCGCCGACGGCGAGGATGCGGATCTGGCCGGAGGCGAGGTGCGGCATGAAGACCGGCAGGTCGGAGAGGCCGGAGTTCACTTCAGCCGACAGCACGGCGAGGGCGAGGGGTGCGCCGCCCCGGTAGGGCACGTGGACCATCTCGACCCCGGCGGCGAGGCGGATGAGCTCGCCGGACAGGTGGGGCAGGCTGCCGGTGCCGGAGGAGCCGTAGTTGACGCGGCCGGGATTGGCGCGGGCGGCGTCGATGAGGTCGCGCATGGTGCGAAAGGGCGAGGCGCCGGGCACGGCGACGGGCACCTGGACGTTGATGGCGAGCGTGAGGGCGGCGAGGTCGCGGGTCGGGTCGAAGGGCGGGCGCGTGTTCATGAGCGGCCCGATGACGATGCCGCCGGCGGTGCCGAGTGCCACGGTGTAGCCATCAGGCGCGGCCTTGGCGGCAACGTCGACGCCGGTCACGCCGCCGGCGCCGGGGCGGGTCTCGATGACGACCTGCTGCCCGAGGCGGGCGGCCATGCGGGGTGCCATAAGTCGCGCGGTGAAGTCGTTGGACCCGCCCGGCGCGAAGGGAACGATGAAGCGGATGGCGCGGCTGGGCCAGGCATCCTGCGCGGCGGCCGGCGCGGCGCCGGCCAGCGTGAGCAGGCCGGCGGCGAAGGCACGGACGACGGTTCTGGCGGGGCGGGACACGCGCATCCTGGACCTCCTTGGCTATCTGTCCGGCGGATGCCGGCGTGCCTTGGCGGGCAGCAGAGAACGTCGCGCTGCGCCTGTCCAGGGCGCGATCCCGATCGCGGTTCGCGTGGAACGCCTGCCTTTCCGCTGGGCAATCGTGGCGTCGCGTGGGATGACCCTGCAGGTTCAATAAAAGGGAGGGGGCCGCCATGAGCGCCACGCCTGTCGAAGCACGCCCGCGCGGCCGTCAGTTCTTTGCCAATCCGGGGCCGACCAACATCCCCGATTCGGTCCTGCACGCATGCGCGCACCAGACGGTCGACTTCAACGACCCCACCTTCATCGCGATGTATGACGAGTGCCTCGAGGGCCTCAAGCGCGTGCTCAAGACGCGCCAGAACATCTTCCTCTACACCGGGTCCGGCCATGCGGCGTGGGAGGCGAGCTTCGTCAATCTGCTATCGCCTGGCGACACGGTGCTGATCCTGGAGACGGGGTATTTTTCCCTCTCCTGGGCGAAGATGGCCGAGGATCTGGGCATCGAGGTGCGCTCCGTCGCGGCGGATTGGCGGCGCGGCGTGGACATGGGCGCCGTGCGCGCTGCTCTCGCCGAGGATACCGCGCACGTCATCAAGGCCGTCTGCGTCGTCCACAACGAGACGGCGACGGGCATGATGCTGCCGATATCAGAGGTGCGCGGCGCGATGGACGCGACCGGCCACCCGGCGCTGCTGCTGGCGGACACCATCTCCTCGCTCGGCAGCTTCGATTTCCGCATGGATGAGTGGGGCGTGGACGCCGCGGTGGGCGGCAGCCAGAAAGGCCTGATGCTGCCGACCGGGATGAGCTTCACCGGCGTGTCGGACAAGGCCATGGAGGCGCACAAGACGTCGCGCCTGCCCAAGCACTATTTCAACTGGACCAACATGCTGACCCGCCGGCACAAGAGCTTCGTGGGCACGGTGCCGGTGTCCTTCTTCTACGGCCTGCAGGAAGCCCTGCGCCTGATCGAGCAGGAGGAGGGGCTGGAGAATGTCTTCACCCGCCACGCCCGCCTGGCGCGTGCGGTGCGCGCGGCGGTGCAACACTGGTCCGGCAACAACGGGCCGCAGTTGTTCTGCCTTAACCCCGGCCGGTATTCGGATTCCGTGACCGCCATCCTGATGCCGGAGGGCGTGGACGCGGACGCGCTGCGCAACGTGGCGCTGAAGCGGTTCAACCTGTCGCTGGGCGGCGGGCTGGGGCCGCTGGGCGGGAAGGTCTTCCGCATCGGACACCTGGGCGACCTGAACGAGCCGATGATCCTGGGTACGCTGGCGACAGTGGAGCTGGCGATGCAGGTCGCGGGCGTGCCGCATACGGCGGGTGGGGTTGGCGCGGCTATCGCGGCGTTGGCGTAGGCAAGCGCTGGGGGAAAGAATTTCCCCCAGACCCCCATTCTTTTGTTTTTGATTTATTGATGCCGTCGCACGGCCTGCCGAGCTACCGGCCTGCCCGGCGCATTCGGTAGACGTTATTGCGCGCCGTTTTTTACAGTCGTGATAGATATTCGATCACAGAATAGATCATGCAGCACCAGAGGGCGGCGGCTCCTCTCAAGCTCAAACGAAAATCGCCCTGTGACTTTAGAAATAACGATACGCGCAAGCCTTTGGGTATCAGTTCAATCATCCGTAATAATACTGCAATCGAAGCTATGATGCCCATCGGCAGCAGAAGAAATCTGCTTGTATCGGCGATGAAGGATGGCATGCGACAGCCTCGACGCGACCTGGCAAGGGTAACTTATTTGCGCACCATGGGCTGCCCGTCCACCTGGAACCAATAGATAAAATTGAAAGAATGGGGTCCGGGGAAATTCCTTTCCCCGGCCTTGCTTCACAGGCTCAGCGGCACCGGCTTCCTGTTCTGCCGCAGCTGCGACGCCCCCGCCGCAACCACCGCTTCCACCCGCTGCGTCAGGTCCTTGCGGTCCGCGTACAGCGCGGGGTCCACGGGGTCATGCAGCAGCACCGTCGCGCGCGCGCCGGCGCGGCGCGCGATGCGCCAGAAATGGCTGCCGATTTCCATGTCGCCGTACCAGGCGAAGAGCGGCCGGTCGCGCCGGCAGGCGGGCAGGCCGCCGAGCCGGTCGTAGACGTTGGACACCGGCTGGACCAAGCGTGCGCCGGCCGCGGCGCCGAGGAAGGCGGATCGGAAGGGCAGGGTGCGGGTGCCGTCGTTCGACGTGCCTTCGGGGAACAGGATCAGGCTGTCGCCACCGGCCAGGCGGGCGCGGATCGCGTCGGCTTCGCGTCCGGTCGTGCCGCGCTTGCGGCTGACGAAGACGGTGCGGCCCAGCCGCGCGATGGTGCGCACCAGCGGCCATTCTCCGACTTCGGCCTTGGCGACGAAGGCGGCCTCGATGGTGCCGCCGAGCACCAGGATATCGAGCCAGGAGGTGTGGTTGGACAGGAACAGCACGCTGCCGCCGCGCGCCTGATCGCCCACCACCTGGATGCGGATGCCGATGAGCCAGCAGAGCGTGCGGTTGTAAAAGCGCCCGAAGGTCACGTTCGCCCGCCCCGGCAGCGCGACCAGCACCGCCTGGATGGGCATCGAGACCAGGGTCCACAGCATGGCCATGGTGATGCGCCGGATGGCGCGGACCCGGCCGCCGAGCGGCCGCGGCTCCATCACG
Organism: Pseudomonadota bacterium; assembly: GCA_040386655.1. Lineage (GTDB taxonomy): Bacteria > Pseudomonadota > Alphaproteobacteria > Acetobacterales > Acetobacteraceae > Plastoroseomonas. Next base: position 3,568 of record JAZKFA010000329.1, read on the forward strand.
TCGCCCCAGAGCGACCCGCGCAGCCAAGGCCGGAAGCGAAGCACCTTGCCGCGACGCCCGGGAAGTGGGGGGCCGGCATCCGTTGGCATTGCCATGTCCATAGCATGACGGGTTAGCGTGCGGCTGGCGTCAGGACAATGAAGCGGCACTGACCGTTGCGTGACACTGCGGCGGGCGTTTCGCGAACTCCGTGCAAGAGGGAACCCTACAGGAGCGCGCGCCTACGCGCGTCGCGAGCGCGAATGCGCGAACGCCGGCAGCCCGGCAAGACAAGCCGGCGGA
>JAZKFA010000329.1:3859-14089 GCA_040386655.1 Pseudomonadota bacterium
CGAAGATTACCGGCAGCGATGCGGGTTCGAGGAAAGGCGTCATGCCAATGGTCCTTCAGGCGTCATGCCCATACGCCCACCGCCTCATCGGTCCGCTCTGCGGGCCGCGAGGCCGAATGGCCGAACGCCGGCAGTCCGGCGAGCCAAGCCGGCGGAGCCGGCGCCCGGCGCTTGAGGGCACACAAAATCGCGGTCATTCTTCATGAGCGCCGCCCTACACCTCGCCCCAGCGGCGCAGCAGGTTGTGGTACAGGCCGGTCAGCGACACCAGCCCCGCATCCTCCGGCACCTTGTCCCGCAGGCCGTTGATGGCGAGGTCCAAGTCCAGCAGCATCGCGCGCTCCGTCGCGTCGCGCACCATCGACTGCACCCAGAAGAAGCACGCCGTCCGGGCGCCTGATGTCACCGGCTCAACCCGGTGCAGGCTGGTCGCCGGGTAGAGGATGGCGTCCCCGGCGGCGAGCTTCACGCGGCGTTCCGCGTAGTGGTCTTCCACCACCAGCTCCCCGCCGTCGTAATCGGCGGGGTCGGACAGGAACAGCGTGCAGGACAGGTCGGTGCGGATGCGGTGCGCGGTGCCGGTGACCTGGCGGATGGCATTGTCCACGTGAGCGCCGAAATGCTCGCCGCCCTCGTAGCGGTTGAACAGCGGCGGGAAGACCCGCGCCGGCAGGGCCGCTGTCAGGAACAGCGGGTGGCGTTCCAGGGCGGCCAGCACGAGGTCGCCAAGCTTGCGCGCGGCCGGGCTGCCCTCCGCCAGCTGACGGTTGCGCTTGACCTGCGCGCTCTGGTGCCCTGCGGTCGCGCGACCATCGACCCAGTCTGCGGCATCGAGCATGGCGCGCGCCTCGGTCAGGCGCGCGGCGTCGAGGACCTGCGGCAGATCGATCATCAGAAGCTCGCCCGCACGGTGAAGACGAAGGTGCGGCCGGTCCCCGGGACGGTGTGCGCGGTGTAGACCGTCTCATAGGTGCGCGTGTCGCCCAGGTTCAGCGCGTTCGCCTGCAGCCGGAGACCCTTCAGGGGGCCATCCTCCGGCGTCCAGGACACCGCCGCGTCATAGCGGACATAGGACGGCACGCGGTTGGTGTTCTGGTTGTTGCCATAGCGGCGATCGACGAACTGAGCACCACCGCCGACCTGGACGCCGTGTGGCAGGTTGTAGCTGGTCCAGAGCGTGGCGGTGTTCGGCGCGACATTAGCGAATTCCCGTCCGCGCTCGGAGGCGGTGTTGGTGCGCACGATCTCGCTGTTCAGGCGGGTATAGCCGGCCATCACGTTCCATTCCGGGGTGACGCGGCCCACCACCTGCACCTCGAAGCCGTCGACGCGGACGACGCCGTCGAGCACCTGCAGCACGTCGTTCGCGGGGTCCGAGGTGCGGGCATTGGTCTTCTCGATCCGGAAAGCCGACCCCGACAGGCGCAGCCCCGGGGAGAACTCATACGCCGCGCCGGCCTCGTAGCTGCGGGTGCTCTCCGGTGCGAGCTGGGCGTTGTTCGCGGCGAGCGTCAGGCTCTCCGCGGACGGATTGAAGCTGGTCCCATAGGCAGCGTAGGTGCGCAGCCCGGGAACCGGCGTGAACACCAGCGCGCCACGATAGCTCCAGGCCGTGTCGGTGCGCCCGAAGCTCTGGTTGTTGGTGCGGTTGGCCTGCTCGGCCGAGAAGCTGTCCCAGCGGGCGCCGAGAATGACCTCGAACATCTCGCCGATGCGGATGCGATCGACCGCGTAGAAGGCAAGCGTGTCGGCGGTGGTCTTGATGTCGGAATTGGGCGTGGTGCGCAGGGTCACCGGCACCGAGGCATCCGGGAAGGCCAGGCTGGCATTCGGGCGCCCGGTCTGGGCGAAGCGCACCAGCTCCGAGCTCTCGCGGCCGATCTCGACGCCGGCGAGCACGGCATGGCGCAGGCCCAGCGTGGTGAAGTCGGCCAGCAGCTCGGTCTGGTTGACGATCAGCGTGTCCAGCCCGTTGCGGACCTGCGGCTGGCGGGTGATCTGCCCGACGCCGAAGCTGCCGGCAGCCGTGATGGCCGCTGCATTGGCGATGCGCGGCGCGGTCGCTTCGAGCTCGCGGCCGTAATTGGCCCAGCGGAAGGTGTTGCGCAGGCGGATGTCGTCGGTGAAGCGATGCTCGAGGCGGGCGGTGAAGACGTCCGTGGTGGTGCGCTCCCGGTCCACATCGGTCAGGCCGTAGAAGGTGTGGGTCGAGACCGGGATGGGGCGGCCGCCGAAATACGGGATGCCGTAGTCGGGCATGTTGCGCTCCTCCTGGTGCAGGTAGGAGAGGGTGAGCGAGGTCGGCCCACCGATGCCGAAGGTGACGGAGGGGAAGATGCCCCAGCGCTCGTTGAAGACATGGTCGCGGCCGGCTGCGTCGATGCGGGATGCCATCGCGTTCAGCCGGTAGGCGATGTCGCCCGACTGGATGTTGATGTCGGCCGTCGAGCGCACGCCCGATGGGGTGTAGACCGCGATATCGGCGGAGCCGCGGGTGCCGATCTGCGGCAGGCGTGTGGTCTGGTTGATGACGCCACCGGTGGACCCGCGCCCGAACTGGATCGAGGACGGGCCCTTCAGCACATCGACGGATTCGAGAAAAAAGCTGTCACGCGTGTACTGGCCGGCGTCGCGGATGCCATCGATGAAGAAATCGCCCCGCGCGGAGAAGCCGCGCAGCGTGAGGTTATCCCCCGAAAAGCCACCCTCGCCGGCTGCCAGCGAGATGCCGGTGACGTTGCGGAGCGCGTCGCGAACGGTGGTCGCGGCGCGTTCCTGGATGATTTCGCGCGGGACGGAGGTGGTGGACTGGGGGGCCTCCTCCAGCGTCATGGGCATCCGGGGCATCTGCTGGCCCTCGCGCCGGTAGGGCGAGGGGGCGGTGGCGTTCACGTCGATATCGGGCAGCGCATCCTGCGCCGCGGCCATGGAGGCGAAGCCGAGGCCAACGAGGCCGATGGTGGGGGTAAGCGCGCGGGTCATGCGAAGCGTCTCCTGGGCTGCGGATTGCGATAATGCGAATCATTTGCAATTGCAACACAGGGAAGCCACTGGGCATGAAAAAAGCCAGGAGATCTGGGTCTCCCGGCTTCGTCAGGGTCGCAGCGGGTTGATCAGCTCAGGAAGCGGGCGAACTGCTCCACGCAGAATTCCGGGCGCTCGCGGACCGAGGCGTGGCCGGCTTCCGGCACCTCGATCACCGCAGTCGCTCGGGGGATGTTGGCCTTCATCCAGACGGCGGCGTCCTTGAAGGCCTGGCGCTCGTTCGAGCCGAGCATGATCAGGGTCTCGGCGGTGATGCGCTTCGCCTCGGCTTCCGCATCGACCATGGCCAGCATCTCGCAGGCGCGGGCGTAGCCCTCGTTGCTGCACGCCTCGAAGGTGGCGCGGACGAACTGCACGTTGGGCCCGTTCTCCGCGACGGAGGCCGGGGTGAAGAAGGTCTGCATCAGCGTCGGGATCAGCGATACCACGCCATCCTTGCGCGCGATACCCGCCCGTACCGGCCAGTTGGCGCGCGACTCCTCATTATACTTCGGCGTGCAGTCGCAAAGGATCAGCTTGTCCACCATCTCCGGATGCGTGCCGGCGAAGTGCTGCGCGACCGAGCCGCCCATCGAGATGCCGGCCAGGTGGAACTTTGTCAGCCCCTCCCGCTGCGCGACGGCCCGCAACTGTGCGGTCAGCTCCGGCGCGCCGTACTGGCCGGCGGGGAGCGGCGTGTCGCCATGGCCGGGGAAGCTGTAGGCGATCAGCTCGTATCGGTCGGTGAGCAATTCCAGCACGTCCCAGAAGCGGTGGGTCATGCCCAGGCAATGCAGCAGCACCAGCGGCTTGCCCTTGCCGCGGCGGTGCAGCATCACGTCGGCCGCGTCGAGCGGCTGCGGATTCCAGTCCATTCTTGTCTCTCCCCTGGGCGCCTTCAGGCGGCGCCGAAATCCTCGATCGGGTGCAGCAGAAACCCTGCCCGCCGCCCGCTCTGCCGCGCAGCCTGAACGGGGGGCAGAGCCGCATCCCAGGTGGTCGCGTCGAAGCGCCAGCCCTGCACCGCATCGGCCTCGCGCGAGACCACGAACAGCAAAGGCGGCACCATCGCCTCGGCGTCCAGCAGGCGCGGTGCCTTACCGCTATCCGACCAGTCACGCATCTCCTGCGCCATGCCCGGCGTATGCGCGCCGGCACCCGGGTTGACGATGTTCACCGTGACCGGCGTGCCCGCCAGGTCCTTCGCCCAGATCGAGCTCGCCAGCTCAAGCGCGGCCTTGGAGGGGCCATAGGGAATGCTCCCGGCGCGATCCATGGTGTCGAGCTTGGTGGTCACGTTGACGATGCGGCCCCAGCCGCGGGCGAGCATTCCCGGAACCAGTCGCCGCGTCAGGCAATCGGCCACCATGTAGTTGGTGTCCATCACGGCCTGCACCGTCGAATCCTCCAGCACCCAGAATTTCTTTGCGCCATCCACGAAGCGCTTTGGGTCGAAATAGGTAAACGTCAGCCCGGCATTGTTGACGAGGATGCCGACGGGACCGGCGCGCTCCGCCGCCACAATCAGCGCCTCGCGCGATCGCGGCTTGAGGAGGTCCAGCGCCAGGCAGGTTAGCCGCCCGGCATCGGCGCCGGCCGCTTCCATCATCGGCGCCACATCCTCGGCGATGTGGCCCACGGCCACCACCGGGTGCCCGGCGCGCAACAGCCCCAGCACCATGGCCTTGCCGAGGCCGCGCAACCCACCTGTGACGATCGCTACCTGATGTTCCATGCGCCGCACTGTGGCCGGGCGCGGGGCGGCTGTCACATCTGGCATTGCGGACAATCCGGCACGTCACATTTGCCCATTGCGTGCTTCCCCTGCCGCAATCGCTTCGCCACACTCCGTCTCAGGAAACCGCGTCCAAGGACCAGTCTCATGCAATTCGGATTGTTCGGCGGCGCCCGCACCAAGCGCAGCGTCGGGATCGAGGACAGCCAGGGCTACGCCAGCTTCATCGAATACGTGCAGGAGGCGGACCGCCTCGGCTTCAAGCACATGTTCATGGTGGAGCATCACTCCACCGGCCAGGGCCAGGTCTCGGCCTCGCTGACGCTGCTCGCCTACCTCGCCGCGAAGACGACGAACATCCGGCTCGGCACCGCCGTGGTGGTGCTGCCCTGGCACAACCCGGTGCTAATCGCCGAACAGGCCGCGACGCTCGATTTGCTCTCGGGCGGGCGCTTCGATTTCGGCGTCGGCAAGGGCTACCGCAAGCCGGAATTCGAGGCCTTCTGCATCCCGATCGAGGAGGCGTCCGAGCGCTTCGACGAATGCATCGCCGTCATTAAGAAGGCCTGGGCCGGGGATGAGCGCTTCACCCACCACGGCAAGCGCTGGAACTTCGAGAACTTCCTGGTCGAGCCGGCGCCGCTGCAGACCCCGCACCCGCCCTTCTGGCTCGCCGCCGGCAGCCCTGATTCCATCCGCCGCGCCGCGCGCGAAGGCTTTTGCCTGTTGCTCGACCAGCTCGCGCAGGTTGACCAGGTGATCGAGCGCATCGCGATTTTCCGGGAGGAATGCGAGAAGGTCGGCCGCCCGTATCAATCGAACATGGTCGGCGTCGCGCGCGCGCTGCAGATGATCCACTCCGAGGAAGAGCGCGAAGCGGCCTACGCGACGCGCAAGCGCGTGGTCGGCGTGATCGGTGATCTCGCGCGCGGCAAGCTCGCGGACAGCGTGGAGCAGGACACCGCGCCGCTGCTGGGCACGCCGGAGGAGATCATCGCGCGGCTGCGCCAGCTCGAGGCCGGCGGTGCGACGAACATCCTGCTGGTGGATCCCAACGCCTCGCCCAACAATCTCCGCGCCTTTGCGCGGGAAGTGATGCCCGCCTTCGCGCCCTCGATGCGTCAGGCCGCCGAATAATGCCGCGCCTTCCGGCGCTGGTGCGCGAGGACCTCGACCCCGCGCAGCAGCAAGCATGGGACCGCATCGCGTCGGGTGCGCGCGGTTCGGTGCGCGGCCCCTTCACCGCGCTCATCACGAGCGCGGAGCTGTGTGCGCGCGTGGAGCAGTTGGGCGTCTTCATCCGCTTCGACTGCTCCGTGCCGATGCGCCTGCGGGAGCTGGCGATCCTCTGCGTCGGGCATCACTGGAAGGCGGGCTACGAGTGGTTCGCCCATGCCCCGATCGCGGCAAAGCAGGGCGTGCCGGAGGCTGTCATCGCCGCCATCGGCACCGGTGCCGCCGAGATCCCCTTCGATTCCGATGCGGACCGCGTGGTGGTGGCCTTCGTGCGCACGATGCTGCGCACCAACCGCGTCGACGACGCGACCTATGCCGAAGCGAACGCGCTGCTGGGCGACAAGGGCTGCGTCGAGCTGACCGGCCTGGTCGGCTACTACTCCCTGCTCGCGATGCAGCTGAACACCTTCGAGGTGATCCCGCCCCCGCCCTTCAAGGCCCCCTGGGAGTAGGGATCTGTTTCCGCAGCCGCAACCGTAACCAAAAATAAAAGAAGGGGGCCGGGGGAATTCTTTCCCCCGCCTTCTCCTCACCCCGCCCGGGTGATGCTCACCAAAAAATCAATGAACGCCCGCAGCTTCGGCGCCATGTGCCGCTGCTGCGGATACAGCACCGACACCGGCGCACCTTCGGCCGCAAAGGCGCCGAGGATCGGCCGCAGATCCCCGCGTTCGAGGTCCTTTCGGTACAGCCACCAGGTCCCTTGCGCGATGCCCGTGCCGGCCACGGCCGTCTCGCGCAGCGCGTCGCCGCTGTTGATCACGGCATTGCCGCGCACGCGCAGGATCAGTGGCCGGCCATCGCTGTCGACAAAGCTCCATTCGGGTCCGAAGCGGCTGATGAGGCAATTGTGGTCGCGCAGATCCTGCGGCACCGCGGGCTCGCCGCAGCGTTCGAGGTAGCGCGGGGCCGCGACGGTCACCTGCGGCCCACGCGTCAGCAGCCGCGTGGTCAGCCGCGAGTCAGAGAAATTGCCGGTCCGCACGGCGACGTCGAAGCCCTCCGCGATCAGGTCCACCTGGCCGTCGGAGAAGTGCAGGTCGAGGCTGACCTCGGGGTGCAGGGCGAAGAAGGCCGGCAGTTCGGGGGCGAGGGTGACGCGCCCGAAGCTCAGCGGCACGACGGCACGGAGGCGGCCGCGGGCGACGACGCTGCCCTGGCGCAGGATGCCTTCGGCCTCCTCCAGCTCGGCGAGCACGCGGATGCAGCGTTCGTAGAAATCCTGACCGTCATCGGTGATGCGCAGGCGCCGCGTGGTGCGGGTGAAGAGTTGTGTGGCGAGCTGATCCTCCAGCCGCGCGATGGTCTTCGTCACCGCCGAGGGCGAGAGGCCGAGGCGCGATGCGGCCGCGGTGAAGCCGCCATGCTCGACCACGCGCGCGAAGACGGTCAGCGCGGTGAACTTGTCCAACCGCTTATTCCAGCGCGGTGCCGACCTCGCGCACGATCTCGGTCCAGAGGCGGCGATCCTCCATCCAGTATTCGTGCATGCGCGCGGGCGGGCCTGCGAGGTTTTCATGCGCGGATTGCGCCATGCGCGCGCGGATCTCGGGCGTGTTGAGCCAGCGGTTTGATTCAGCGTTCACGCGCTCGACGATCGCGCGCGGCATCCCCGAGGGTCCCCAGACGCCGAACCACACATCCTGGGTGAAGTCGGGCATGCCTTCTTCCAGCAGGGTGGGGATCTCGGGCATCTGCGGCGCGCGGGCGCGGCCGGTCAGCGACAGGCCGCGCAGCCGGCCTTCGCGCAGGAAGGCGCCTGAATTGCCGATATTGTCGAAGATGTAGTCGCACTCGCCCTGGCTCAGCGCGAGTATGGCCGATGGACCGCCGCGATAGGGGATGTGCACGCGCTGGAATCCGGCGCGCAGGTAGAAGCGCTCCGCCGTCATGTGCCCGACGCTGCCCAGGCCGACGGAGGCCATGTTCACGCCCTGGCGGCGCGACTTGCCCCAGTTGATGAACTCGGCGGTGGTGCGCGCGGGGATCGCGGGGTTCACGATCAGCATCATGCCGTAGTGATAGAGGCCCGCGATGGCCTGGAAATCCCGCACGGGATCGTAGGGCAGGTTACGGAGAACCAAGGGTGCCGCGACGTGGGAGGTGTTGGAGGTGAACAGCAGCGTCCAGCCATCATGGGGCGCCTGCAGGACCGCCGCGGTGCCGATGGTGCCGGTTCCACCGACGCGGTTTTCCACCACGAAGGTGCCGCCGGTCACGCGCGAGAAATGGTCGGCGTAGAGCCGCGCATAGACATCGGCCGGGCTGCCCGCCTGGCTCGGCTGGATGATGCGGACCGGGCGCGTTCCCGGCCATTCGCCCTGCGCCCGGACGATGGCGGGGCAGGCGAGCGTCGCGCCCATGGCCCCAAGCAACAGCCTGCGTTGCATCCGTATTCCCCCGATTGTTTTGCCGGAAGGCTAGGGGGCTCCGGGATGAGCGGCAAGGCCGCGCGGGGTTACGAACGCCTAACCGCAGCCATGGAAGCCGCTGCCCGGCGCGCGCGTGAATTCCACGATGCCGAGCACCACGAACCCGCCAGGCCCGGGTTCGATCACCAGCGCCGCGCCTTCGGGGAAGGCGCGGCCGGCGACGGCGTCGCCCACCACCTGGATCGCCGGCGTGCGGTGGCCCACCAGCACGCGGTTGCGCCCGGCGGGCGGGGCTTCGGAGAACAGGCGGCGATGCTCGGCCAGCACCCAGGCGAGCCGGCCGCCGGCATAGTCATCGGCGAGCAGGCTGTCGGTCACCAGCATGCGCGCGGCGCCGAAGGAGGCCTCGGCCGTATCGCGGGCGCGGAACACCGGCCCCGCGAGCACCGGCTCCGCAATCGGGATGTCGAGGGCGGCCAAGCGCTTTCCGATCGCCGCGGATTGCGCGCGTCCGGCCGGCGAGATGTTCCGCTGCCCGGCGCGGTCGCCGAGCCGGAAGCTGCGGTCGCAGTTCTCGCCCGTCGTGTCGGCGTGGCGGAAGAACAGCACCAGGCCGCCGGCACGCAGCCGCGCGACCAAGCCAGTGCCGGTGGGGCTGTCAACCGAAACCGGGACCAGGCGTTCCGCATGGGCGACCCGCGGTGCGGCAAGTGTCACGAGAATGAAAGCGCGGCGGCGGATCATGGGACGGGAGATTGCCAGCCCCGCCATCAGCCCGCCACCATCACCCCGGAGGTTGCCCGCATGAACACCGAAACCGCCTGGGCCGCCATCATGGCCGCCGCAGCCCGCCCGCAAGCGGGCGCCATTCGCGCGCGCTTCGCCGCCGACCCCGGCCGCGCAGGCCGCCTCACCTACGGGGCGGCGGGGCTGCTGGCCGACCTCTCGCGCACCAGCCTCGATGAGACGGCGCTGGCCGCGCTGCTCGGCCTCGCCGAGGCGACGGGTGTGGCCGCGCGCCGCGGCGCCATGGCGCGCGGCGATAAGATCAACGCCACCGAGGGGCGCGCCGTGCTGCACATGGCGCTGCGCCAGACGCCCCGCGTCGGCGGTGCGGCGGAAAACGCTGACGTCGCCGAGACCCTGTCCCGCATGCGCACATTCGCCACTGCGGTGCGGGACGGCACGATCCTGGGTGCGAAGGGCGACCGCTTCACCGATGTGCTGAACATCGGCATCGGCGGCTCCGACCTCGGCCCCGCCATGGCTGCGCGTGCGCTCGCGCGGCCCGGCGACGTGCCGCGCGCGCATTTCCTCGCCAATGTGGATGGCCATGCCTGGGCGGCGGTGCGCGAGACGCTGGACCCCGCGCGCACGCTTGTGCTGATCGCGAGCAAGACCTTCACCACGCAGGAGACGATGGCCAATGCGCGGCTCGTGCGCGCCTGGCTGGTCGATGCCCTGGGCGAGGAGGGTGCGTCCACGCACCTCGCCGCCTTGTCCACCAATGCCGCCGCGACGGCCGCCTTCGGCATTCCGCCCGAGCGCGTCTTCGGCTTCAACGACTGGGTGGGCGGGCGCTTCTCGCTGTGGTCGGCCATCGGGCTGTCCCTTGCGCTCGCGCTGGGGTGGGACAGGTTCGAGGCCCTGCTCGGCGGCGCGCGCGCGATGGACGAGCACTTCCTCTCCGCGCCCCCCGAGGCGAACCTGCCGTTGCTGCTCGCCTGCGTCGATGTCTGGCACGGCAATGCCATGGGCCACGCGACCCGCGCCGTGCTGCCTTACGACGAGCGCCTGGGCCGGCTACCCGCGCATCTCCAGCAGTTGGAGATGGAGAGCCTGGGCAAGCGCGTCGGCCTCGAC
>JAZKFA010000329.1:14099-15615 GCA_040386655.1 Pseudomonadota bacterium
CAACCTCGTCCGGCGCCGTCCGCCTGTGCCGGCTGGCGTCGGCCTCGACGGTGCGCTGGTGCCGCACGCCACGGGCGGCATCGTCTTCGGCGAGCCGGGAACCAACGCGCAGCACAGCTTCATCCAGATGCTGCACCAGGGCACGCGGGTGATCCCGGCCGAGTTTATCCTGGTCGCGCGGCCCGACCACGCGGAAGCCGCGAGCCACCGCATCCTGCTCGCCAACGGCCTGGCCCAGGCGGAGGCGCTGCTGCAGGGCCGGGACGCCGCATCGGTCGCGGCGGAGATGCGCGCGGCGGGGCGCAGTGACGCGGAGATCGCGGCCCTGGTGCCGCACCGGGTGTTCCCCGGCGACCGGCCCTCGGTCACGCTGCTGCTCCCCCGGCTGGACCCGGCGAGCCTCGGCGCGCTGGTCGCGCTTTACGAGAACAAGGTCGCCTGCCTGGGGACGATGTGGGGCATCAACGCCTTCGACCAGTGGGGGGTGGAGCTGGGCAAGCAGCTCGCCGGGCCCATCCTGGCCGCGCTGGAGGGCGGGCCGCGCCCCGCGCATCCGGCCACGGCGGCGATGCTGGAGGCGATCAACCGGTTGGGCTGAACCTCGCGGCAACCCCTGCCGTGTTCTAGACTGCCGCCCATGCGGATTCGCCGCCTCCCCGAGACCACCGCCAACCGCATCGCCGCCGGCGAGGTCGTCGAACGCCCGGCGGCGGCGGTGAAGGAGCTGGTGGAAAACGCGCTCGACGCCGGGGCGCGCCGCCTGCGCATCGCCATCGAGGCTGGCGGCATCGACCGCATCCTGGTCGAAGATGACGGGTTCGGCATGGGCCCCGACGATCTCGGCCTGTGCATCGAGCGCCACGCCACCTCCAAGCTCGCGGAGGAGGGGCTGCTGTTCCGCATCGCGACGCTGGGCTTCCGCGGCGAGGCGCTGCCCTCCATCGGCGCCGTCGCGCGGCTGGCCATCACCTCACGCCTGGCCGGCGCGCCGGCCCATGCGATCGGGGTCGAGGGCGGGCGCGTGGGCGCGGTGGAACCGGCGGCCGGCGCGCCGGGCACGCGGGTCGAGGTGCGCGACCTGTTCTTCGCCACCCCTGCGCGGCGCAAATTCCTCAAATCCCCCCGCGCCGAGGCCGAGGCCGTGGCCGATGCGGTGCGCCGCCTGGCCATGGCCTGGCCGGAGGTGGCGTTCAGCCTGGAATCCGATGGCCGCGCCATCCTGACCCTGCCCGCCGCCGACCGCGTCCAGCGCCTGCGCGACCTGCTCGGCCCGGACTTCGCCGCCGCCGCCGTGCCGGTCGAGGCCGTGCAGGACGGGCTGGATATCGAGGGCTTCGTGGCCCTGCCCTCGCACACCCGCGCCACCGCGGCGGGGCAGCATCTGGTGGTGAATCGCCGCCCCGTGCGCGACCCGCTGCTGCGCGTGGCCCTGCGCGTCGCCTTCCGCGACGTGATCGCCTATGGCCGCCACCCCGTCGGCGCGATCTTCCTGACCCTGCCGCCCGAGGCCGTGGAT
>JAZKFA010000330.1:0-343 GCA_040386655.1 Pseudomonadota bacterium
GACCGAGGCACTGAACCTGCCGCTCGCCGAGGGCGGCCCGCCCATGGCGGCGTCGGGCGATCGCTGGCTATCGGTGCGCGGCCGCCGCCTGCTCTGCCGCGTGCACCGCCCGGTGCTGGAGACGCCGCAGCCGGTGCTCATCTACTTCCACGGCGGCGGCTGGGTGTGGAACTCGGTCGACACGCATGACCGCCTGATGCGGAGCTACGCCGCCGGCGCGGGCTGCATAGTGGTCGGACCGGACTACGCCCTCTCGCCCGAGGCGCGCTTTCCGCAAGCGCTGGAGGAATGCGCCGAGGTGGTGCGCCAATTCGCCCGCAGCGGCCTCGGCTGGGGCGTCGAC
>JAZKFA010000330.1:353-12690 GCA_040386655.1 Pseudomonadota bacterium
CGACAGCCACGCGCCTTTGTGCGCCGACGTGTCGCGGCTGACCGGGCTGCCGGTGGTGTCGGTCGATTATCGCCTTGCCCCCGAACATCCCTTCCCGGCCGGCCCCGATGATGCGCTGGCCGCGGCGCGCTGGCTTGGCGCGCACGGGCACGAGGTCGGGCTGGCGCCGACGCGGCTGGTATTGATGGGCGACAGCGCGGGGGCGAATCTTGCCGTCGGCGTGGCGCTGCTGCTGCGCGAGACGGACCCGGACATCAAGCTCGCGGGGCTGCTGGTCAACTACGGCGTGCTCGACTCCGACACGACCACCCCAAGCTATGTGGAATTCGCCGAGGGCTTCCTGCTCACCCAGGCCAAGATGCGCTTCTACTGGGAGTGCTACTGCCCCGACCCGGCACTGCGCGTCACACCCTTCACCGCCCCCCTGCGCGCGGAGCTGCGCGGCCTGCCCCCGGTGCTGGTGCAGATCGCGGAGCTTGACGTGCTCTCGGGCGAGAACCATGCCTTCGTGGCCAAGCTGCAGTCGGCCGGGGTGGCGGTGGAGCACGCGGTCTTCCCGGGCACCATCCACGGCTTCCTGCGCGCGCTGGGCCATGTGCCGGCGGCGGATCGCGCCGTCGCGGAGGCCTGCGCCTGGCTGCGGCGGATGAACGGTTGAGGGAGCGCTACCCGGCCGGTCTCCCTGACCTGGCGGCCGGCTGTCCAGCGCCCCGGGCGCCGAGCGGTGATGCGCCGCGTCCGCCGCTCAATATTCACGCACCGATGCCGTGAACGTGTTGATCGTGCTCAGGAGCGCATAGAGGACCGCGACGATCTCCTGCACGCGCCGGCGTCTCGTCAGGCCCCCGTGCAGGCACAGGATGGCCAGCAGCGCCTCGAGCGCCTGCGGCGTCGACAGGATCGCCGCCTTGTAGAGCCATCCATTGACGATGAGCGCGAGGAGGTGGAAGCCGGCCAGGGCTGCCAATGCCCAACGGCCGTCGCGCTCGAACCCGGTCCACATGTTGTCGTCGGTTTCCGAAGGCACGATTAGGGCAGCTGCGGAGAACAGCGCCATCGCCATGGCCAGCAGCAGCGTGAAGCTCGCCAGCGACCAGTTCCGCAGTGCCGAGAGTTCAAGAAGGGCCCACCAGAACTGAAAGCTTTCGCCCAGGATCGCGGCGGCGAAGACGATGGGCAGCCAGTCGAACGTCAGCCTGCCACGCGCCTTGAAGGCGGCGACATAGCCGGTGAGGACGCGCGTGATCGTCAGCCCGAGCACTGTCGAGACGGGAACGATGATCCAGTGGAAGACGTCCATGCGGGGCGTGATCACCTCTGCTTCGGTGATGCCGGGGCTGGGCCCCGGAGGCTGGGATGCCGGCGATCCGGACAGGCAGATCGGCGGGCTCTACCCGCCCGCCAGCGACCGCTTCGCGACCTCGGCCAGGAACCCCGCCGCGCGCGGCAGGATGGCGTCGTTGAAGTCGTAATGCGGATGGTGCAGCTCCCGTCCGCCATCAGCCGGGCCATTCCCGATCCAGACGAAGGCGCCGGGCACCTCGACCAGGAAGCGGGAGAAATCCTCGCCCGTCATCGCCGGCGGCAGGTCCCGGCGCATCGCGCCACCGGCTGCGGCCGCGGCGGCGGCGAGGTCGCGCTCGGCCGGGGTGTTCGAGGTCAGATACACCCCCTGGCGGAATTCCAGCGAACCGGTCACGCCATAGGTCGCGCCGACACCCTCGGCGACGCGGCGCAGCCCCTGCTCGATCGTGGCGCCATCCTCCGGCCGCAGCCAGCGCGCGGTGCCGCGCAAGACGGCGCGGGACGGGATCTGGTTCTGCGCCTCGCCCGCCTCCATCATCGTGATGGAGACGACGCCGCCCGCGATCGGGTCGAGGTTGCGCGACACGATGGATTGCGCGGCGACGATGGCATGCCCCGCGGCCAGCACCGGGTCCCGCGTCGCATGCGGCAGCGCGGCATGACCGGCATGGCCATCGAAGGTCATCACCAGGCGCGCGCCGGCGGCCATCACCGCGCTGTCGTGCACGGCAATGGTCCCGGCCTCGAGCCCTGGCCAATTGTGCCAGCCAAAGATGCGCTCCATCGGGAAGCGCGCGAACAGCCCGTCGCGGATCATCGCCTCCGCGCCGCGGCCGCCCTCCTCCGCCGGCTGGAAGACCAGGTGGATAGCACCGGACCAGCTGGTATCGGCCAGCAGCAGGGCGGCCGCGCCCAGCAGCGCGGTGGTATGCCCGTCATGCCCGCAGGCATGCATCACGCCCGGGTTCTGCGACCGCCACGGCAGGCCCTCCGCCACTTCCTGGATCGGCAGCGCATCCATGTCACCGCGAAGGCCCACGGCGCGGTTCCCGCCGGTCCCCGCCTGCCGCAGCGTGGCCACCACGCCATGCCCGCCGACGCCCTCGGTGATCTCGGTGATGCCCATCTCGCGCAGCTTCTGCACGACAAAGGCGGCGGTCTCACCCTCATGCAGGGTCAAGCCGGGGTTGGCGTGCAAATGGCGGCGCCAGGTGGTGAGTTTTTCGGCAAGAAGAGTGTCCATATTTCCTCATACGCCCACGCGGATGGAGAAACCAAGCCCCGGATCGGGCTTGAGTGGCGCTCATTGGCGGCCCACCATCGCCCCATCGCACGCGAGGGGGGCCGGGAATGCTCATCAGGAATGCCGATTGGGCGGTGCTGTGGGACGCATCGGCCGCGCGTCACGCCTATGCGCGCGGCGTCGACGTCCGGATCGAGGATGGCGCGATCGCCGCCATCACTCCACACGACCCCAACGCAACCGGCGAGGCGATCGACGCGAGCGGGATGGCGCTGCTCCCCGGCCTCGTCAACGTCCACACCCACCCGACCACGGAGCCCGGCCTGCGCGGCGTGCGCGAGGATCACGGCGTGCCCGAGCAGCAGATGACCGGTCTGTTCGAACGCGCGCAATCCATGCGCCTGGACGCCGCCGGGCGAGAGGCCGCCATGCGCCTCGCCTATGCCGAGCTGATGGGTGCGGGGGTGACCAGCGTGGTCGACCTGTCCGCCCCATTCGAGGGCTGGATGGACGTGATGCGCCAGTCCGGCCTGCGCGTCTGGGCCGGGCCCGGCTACGCCTCGGCACGGTGGGGGATGAGTTCGCCCCAATCGGTGGAATGGCATTGGGATGCGGAGGGCGGCAAGCGCGGTTTCGCCGCCGCCCAGGCCATCATGGACGAGGCCGAGCGCGACAATTCAGGCCGCCTGTCGGGCATAGTGTTCCCCGCCCAGATCGACACCTGCGAGGAGGGGCTGCTGCGGGACTCCGTGGCCCTGGCGGAAGCGACCGGGCGTCCCTTCACGACCCACATCGCGCAGGCCGTGGTCGAGGTGCGGGAGATGATCCGTCGCCATGGCGTCACCCCCATCCAATGGGCGGGGCAGCTCGGGTTGCTGACGCCACGGTCCATCCTGGGACACGCGATCTTCACCGACGACCACCCCTCCATCGGCTGGCACGGGTCGCGCGACGTGGCGCTGATGGCCGAGCGCGGCGTGGCGGTGGCGCACTGCCCCTCCCCCTTCGCGCGGTATGGCGAGCACCTTTGCGACCTCGGCCGCTACTCCCGCGCCGGGGTGCGCATGGCGATGGGCACGGATGTCGCGCCGCACAACCTGATCGAGGAGATGCGCCTGGCCATATTGCTCGCGCGCGGGGCGGCGAAGGACATGGTGGCGGCGGATACGGCGTCGGTCTTCCACGCCGCGACGGTTGGGGGTGCGGATGCGCTGGGCCGCGCCGATCTCGGGCGCCTCGCGGTGGGGTCCAAGGCGGATTGCGTGCTGCTGGACCTGTCGCATCCAATGATGCAGCCGGTGCGCGACCCGCTGCGCTCGCTCGTCTTCCACGCGGCCGACCGCGCGGTGCGCCATGTGCTGGTCGGCGGCGAACACATCCTGCGCGACGGCAAGCCGGTGAGCCTGGATGTGCGCGAAGCGGCGGGGGTTCTTGCGCAGTCGCAGGCGAAGATGCTGCGCGACGCCGGCCAGCTGGATTACCGGGGGCGGAGTGGCGACACCATCGCGCCGCTGTCGCTCGGGATGATCTAGAGGGCCGCCCTGGCCTCGGCCTCGACGCGCGATTGCCACCAGCAAAGCGCGGGCGTGACGACGAGCTCCATCACCAGGCCGAACAGCATTGGCGCGTCCGGCACGCCGGTCGCGACGAGGCCCCCAAGCCTGGCGAGGCCGCCGAGAAAGACGATGAAGGTGAGCAGCCGGAACGGCTCGCCCTGCACCTCGATGCGCGGGATCAGCGCCGCAAAACCCAGACCGATGCCAATCAGCAGCCCCGAGAGGTAGCGCACATGGCTGTCCGCGGAGACGAACCCCGCCGGCAGCCGCAGGAAGTCGCTGCCGAAGATGACTCCCGCGCCCCCGGCACTCAGCGGCACGATGCAGGCGAGTGCGACCGCCAGCCGCAGCGCGCCCCGCTGCGTCACGCCGGCGTCAGCCCCTGCGAGGCCAGCACCTCCGGCGTGCAGAGTGCGACCAGCGCATCCATCAGCGTGGCCGCGTCGCCTCCCACGAAGCCCGCCGCGGTGAAGACCAGCTTCTCCTGCAGCACATCCGGCAGCGGCACGGGCGCGGCGAGCCCGGGCACGGCCAGCAGCTCGCTCATCTGCTGGATCGCGAGCGCCGCTTCCCCACGTGCGACCAGCGCACCCGTGAAGCCCTGCGGGATGATGATGGCCTTCGCGTTGATCGCGTCCGTGATCCCGAGCCGTTCGATAAGCTTGGCGAAGAACAGCCCGCTTGCGCCCTGCTTCGAATAAACGATCGAGGGCGCGGCCATCAGGGTCGCAACAGTGCTCGCCTCGGTCGAGAGATCCGGCGGCGGCGCACCGGCACGCACCGCCGCCCCCACCGACGAGCGCGCGAGGTTTACCCGACGCCCCTCGACGATGCCCTGTTCAGCGAGCGTCGCGATGCCCGCCTCGGTGATCGCCGCAACATCGCCGCGCGCCCCATCCGCAATGCGCGCGAGCATCACCTGGGTGGGCGCGAACTCCGCGCTTACATCGGTCCCGAGGCGCGTGGACAATTCGCCCAGGCGCGGCTCAATGACGCCCTGCAGGCCCAGCGTCGAGAGCAACCGCAGCGCCACCTCAGGCGGCCGGCGAGAGGACGTGGATGACGCGGTTCGCGATCATCGGCCGCGTCTTGGCTGCGTATTCCGCCATGTGCAGCGCCATCGCATGCGCCTTCAACGCCTCCGCGCTCGCCCATTTCTCGATCACCACGAAGGTGTCCGGGCCGAGCTGCGTCTGGATTTTCCCCATATCGGGCGTGTCGGTCGCCGGGCCATATTCGATGCAGCCATCCTCGGCGTGCACGGCGGGCATGTTGGCGCGGAAATGCGCCAGGATCTCTTCCCGCTTGCCCGGCAGCGCGGTGATGATGGCGAGGACATGGATCATGGTGGTTCCCCCTTCGTGTTTCGCGCCGAGCCTATCGGTGTGCGAAGGGGGCGTCCAATCACGGGGAAAGCAACGGCATGGCATTCGCGGAAATCCATGAAGGCGACGCACCGCCCGACATCGCGCGGCTTTACGCGCGGCTGCGCGACGCGGTCGGCATCCCCGTGGTCAACCTGATCTGGCGGCATGCGGCCACACTGCCAGGCGTGCTCGCCTGGATGGTGGAATCGGCCGAGGGCGTGATGCGCAGCGCGGCCGTCCGCAACGAGCGCGAGGCAATGCTGGCCATGGGCGAGCCCGCGGGCTTCGAGAGCTTCGTCGCCACCGCGCGCACCCTCCCCGCCGCCGAGCAGGCGATGCTGCGCGTGATGGTGGACACCTACAACCGCGGCAACCTCACCAACCTCCAGGTGCTGACCGCACTGCGGCAGGCGATCGCGGGGGCGCCGATGGGTGGGGCGCCGCTGACGCTGGATGCGCTGCCGCCGCCGATGCTGCCCGCACTGCCCGCGCAGCCCAAGCTCGCAGACCTGCCGGACAGCAGCGGTGCCGAGGTGCGCGCCCTTGCCGCGCTGCATCCCGGCATCGGCGACGCGACGCCGAGCCTGTACCTCCACCTCGCCCTGATCCCGCCGCTGCTGGCACCGATGCGAGCCGCGCTCGCGCCGATGGTGGCCTCGGGTGCGATCCCCGCGCTGCGCGATGCGCTGATCGCGCGCGCGGTTGCCGCGGCGCCGAAGCTGCGGGCAGGCATGACGCCACCGGGTCCCTTTCCGGCGGGCCAGGCGGCCACCATCCTGCCTGCACTGGACGCCTTCGCCGGTGGGCTGATCGCCGAGATGGGCGGCATCGGCGCGGGTCTCGCCCGCGCGCTGGATCAATAGCTGCGCGGCAGCCCCAGCACCTTCTCCGCGATGAAGCAGAGGATCAGCTGCGGGCTCACCGGCGCGATACGCGGGATCATGCTTTCGCGCAGGTAGCGCTCGACATGGTATTCCTTGGCGTAGCCGAAGCCGCCATGCGTCATCACCGCCTGCTGGCAGGCGTTGAACCCGGCCTCACCGGCGAGGTACTTCGCGCTGTTCGCTTCCGCCCCGCAGGACAGGCCCTGGTCGTAGCGCCAGGCCGCGTTGAGGATCATCAGCCGCGCGGCCTCCAGCTGCATCCAGTTCTCGGCCAGCGGATGCTGGATCGCCTGGTTCTGCCCGATGGCGCGGCCGAAGACGCGGCGCTCCTTCGCATACTGGGTCGCCTTGCGCAGCGCCGCGTGGCCAAGTCCCACAGCCTCCGCCGCGATCAGGATGCGCTCGGGGTTCAGCCCGTGCAGGATGTACTGGAAACCCTTGCCCTCCTCGCCGATGCGGTCCTCGATGGGGACTTCGAGGTTGTCGAAGAACATCTGGTTCGAATCGACCGCCTTGCGGCCCATCTTCTCGATCTCACGCACCTCGACGCGGCTGCGGTCGAGCGTCGTGTAGAACAGGCTCAGCCCGTCCGTGCGCTTGTTCACCGCCTCAAGCGGCGTGGTGCGCGCGAGGATCAGCACCTTCTCGGCGACCTGCGCGGTGGAGATCCA
This sequence comes from Pseudomonadota bacterium, assembly GCA_040386655.1. Lineage (GTDB taxonomy): Bacteria > Pseudomonadota > Alphaproteobacteria > Acetobacterales > Acetobacteraceae > Plastoroseomonas. Next base: position 7,380 of record JAZKFA010000330.1, read on the forward strand.
GACCTTCTGCCCGTTGATGACGTAGCGGTCGCCCTGCCGCTCCGCCCGCGTGCGCAGCTGCGTGGTGTCGAGGCCGGTGTTGGGCTCCGTCACCGCGAAGCACGCGCGCTCGCGCCCGGCGATCAGGGGCGGCAGCATGCGCGCCTGCTGCGCCTCGCTGCCGAAGACGACGACCGGCTGCAGGCCGAAGATGTTCATGTGGATCGCCGAGGCGCCGGACATCCCCGCCCCGCTCTCCGAGATCGCCTGCATCATGATCGCCGCCTCGGTGATGCCGAGGCCCGCGCCGCCGAAGCGCTCGGGCATGCAGATGCCCAGCCAGCCATCAGTGGCGAGTGCCTGGTGGAGCTCGGTCGGGAAGCGCCCGTTATGGTCGCGCGCATGCCAGTAGGCGTCGTCGAAGCGGGTGCAGATGCGCGCGATGGCGTCGCGCACGGCATCCTGTTCGGGGGTGGTGGCGAAATCCACGGAAGCCTCCCTCAGACGGCCGCGCCGGCGGCGTACCCGCTCGACCAGGCCCATTGGAAATTATATCCGCCGAGCCAGCCCGTCACATCCACCGCCTCGCCGATCGCGAAGAGGCCCGGGACCGCCTTGGCCTGCATGTCCCGCTGCGAGAGCGCGGCGGTGTCGATGCCGCCCAGCGTCACCTCGGCCTTGGCATAGCCTTCGGTGCCGGAGGGCATCAGGCGCCAGTTGCCCAGCATCTGCGCCAGCTTCCGCATCGCCGCACCGGGTTGCTCCGCCATGATGCGCGGCGGCAGGTAGGCGGCCGCCAGCGCGGCGGCGAGGCGCGCGGGCAGCAGCTCCGCCAGCGCATTGTGCGCCGCCGCTTTTGGGCGGGCCTCGCGCAGCGCGACGAGGGTGGCATTCGCATCGCGCTCCGGCAGCAGGTCCAGAGTGATCGCCTCGCCGGGCTGCCAGTAGGAACTGGCCTGCAGGATCGCCGGCCCGGACAGGCCGCGGTGGGTGAAGAGCATCGCCTCGCTGAAGGCCGTCTTGCCCGCACGTGCGACGCAATCCAGCGCCACCCCCGCGAGCGGGCGGATCAGCGCCAGCGCATCTTCCGCGAAGGTCAGCGGCACCAGCCCGGCGCGGGGTGTGACGACAGGCAAGCCAAACTGCGCGGCGATCCGGTGCGCGAAGTCCGTCGCCCCCATCTTCGGTATCGACAGCCCGCCGGTCGCAAGCACCAGCGCCGGCCCGCTGAACACCGCATGCGCGGTGGTCACGCGGAACCGCCCGTCATGCGTCACCCCGGTCACCCGTTGGCCGAGGCGCAGCTCCACCCCCGCCGCCGCACATTCCTCCAGCAGCATCGCCAGGATCGCGCGCGCGGAGCCATCGCAGAACAGTTGACCCAGCGTCTTCTCGTGGAAGGGAATGCGGTGCTTGCGCACCAACGCGATGAAATCCTCCGCCGTGTAGGCGGCCAGCGCCGCGCGGCAGAAGGAGGGATTGTTCGACAGGAATTTCTCGGGCGCGATGTTGACGTTGGTGAAGTTGCAGCGGCCACCGCCGGAGATGAGAATCTTCTTGCCCGCCTCCTCCGCATGGTCGAGCAGCAGCACGCGCTTCCCGCGCGCACCCGCCGTCATCGCCGCCATCAGCCCGGCGGCGCCGGCACCCAGTATGATCGCATCGTATTCCTGCACGCGCCGCTTCTGGCACGCGCGCGCCCTGGCGCGAAGTCCCGGCCTGCGCTCTAGTCGGCCATCACGCATCCAAGGGAGAGACCGCGATGATCGTCGAGGAACGCATCTACACGCTGGCGCCGGGCACCTCGCCCGCCTACGTCAAGGCCTATGGGGAAGAAGGCCTGGCGATCCAGAAGCCGATCCTCGGCCGCCTGGTCGGCTACTACACGACCGAATTCGGCCCGCTCAACCAGGTCATCCACATGTGGGCCTATGAGAGCATGGAAGAGCGCGCCGAGCGCCGCGCCAAGCTGGGCGCCTCCGAGGCCTGGAAGGCCTATCTCGGCAAGGTGCGCCCGTTCATCGTCACGCAGGAGAACAAGCTGCTGATGCCGGCACCCTTCCTGCAGGTGAAGTGGCAGGATTGAAGACGAAGTAGCAACCTCCGGCCCGCAACGCGGGCCGCGAGCGCGAATGCGCGAACGCCGGTCGTGCGGCGAGCCAAGCGGCCGGAGGCCGCGACCGGCGCCTGAGGTCGCACAAAGTGCCAGCGGTCTGCTTTATGACCGCTGGCTCTACTCGGGTCGCAACAGCGCGCCACTGATGGCACGCCGCAGCGTCCCCGCCGCGACGAGCGCCACGATGGCGCTTGTCGCAGCCAGTGCGCACCAGCCCAGCGGCGTCCAGCCGGGTGCATGCGCCGCCAGCGCCTCCATCGTCGCGATCGTGAAGGCGGCGGCCGGGAAGGTGTAGCTCCACGCACTCAGCGTGAAAGGCAGCGCCAGGAAGGCGCGCAGGTTCAGCGACAGCGCGAGCGCGACCACCGCCGCCGCTCCCCACAGCGCCAATGCCCCCATTCCATGCCCGCCGCCAAGCTGCGCAAGCGCGATGGCTCCCAGCGCCGGCGGCGCGAGCAGGATCGCGAGCGTCGGGCGCAGGGCCGGGGTCAGCGGCGGCCCGGCCACCAGCCGCGCCAGCAGGATCGGGTGCAGCGCCAGCCACAGGAAGGCGCCGATGCCGAAGAACATCCACCCCAGCGTGACCTCGCCTAAGCGCACGGCGACGGTAGGCGCAACGATGTTCCCCACCAGCGGGATCAGCAGCACCGGCGTCAGCGTGGCCACCTCGCGCGGCGCCGCCAGCAGCGCACGCAGGGTAAGTGCGGCGACGAGCAGGTGTGCCGACGCCCCCATCAGCCACAGCCCGTGCCCCACCGCGGGCGCATAGGGGCCGAGCCCGCCCGCCACCAGCATCGCCCCGATGCTCGCGGCGCCAGCGAAGGCGCTGCGAACCGGGTGCGCCAGGTCAGCGCGCAGCGCGGAGGGGTGGCGCACCCCACGCAGGCCGTGCAAGGCGAGCAGCAGCAGCCAGGCCCCGCCGCCCAGCGCCAGCACCCCCTCCCCCACCGCCGCCGGCGCGCCCATCGTTTCGGCAGCACTCCGCCAGGCGAGCCCGAGGCCGCACAGGCCCATGGGGGCGGCAAAGAGTCCCAGAGGCAGGTGCGCGAGGCTCGGCAGGACGGGCTTGGTCATGCGCCGCAGCATGGCCGGGATCGTTCCGCCCGTCAGCCTGCGGCACCGGGCTTGACCGGCGCGGGCAAGGCAGCGTTGCATACGGGTGATGCAGCTGCTTCCAATCCCGCGCGGGGACGAGGATACGCTCTGGGCCGTCATTGCGACGGCGGGCAAGGCGAACCGCGTGGCCGAGGTCTTCCGCTCCCGCGACGCCGCCCTGGCGGACCGCGCTTGGCGAGCGCAGGAAGTGCGCGCCTATACGGATTTCCTCTGCCGGGCGAAGCAGCCGGTGCCGCATTACTCCGTGGCGCCGATCAAGCGCGCGGACCTGCCGCGCAGCTGGCGCCCCTTGCCCGCGCTCGGCTTCCTGCGCGGCGAGTTCGTCTAGCAGGGCCTCTACACGCGCACGGCGCGCCCGCGCACCAGCACCGTTACCCCCAGCGCGGCGGTGCCGAGGCCAAGCACGGCCAGGATCCAGGGCAGCACGCCCGCGCCGCCCGCCACCGCGGAGGCGAGGTGGACGCGGTCCGGCGTATCGGGGTCGTAGCGCAGCGCGACCACGCGGTTGCGCTGGATCTCGGCCATGTCCACGGCGTGTTCGACCGGGCCGATGATCACGCGGCCTTCCCGCGTGCGGTAGCTCACCGTGGGATAGAGGCTGGACCCGCCGCGCGCGCGCACCTCCCGATAGGCGCCGGTCATGCGTCCTTCCACCTCCACGCCGACGCGCGCCATGCGGTCATGCGTTGACCAGATCTGCCAGGAACCGACGCCGAGGCCGACCCCGATCGCCAGCGCTACCGCCGCGACTATCCGCACCGGCCATTGCCCGCCTGCCGCCATGGCCCCGTCCTCCGTGCTTGATACACCGCGACGGTAGCCCCGCCGCCGCCTGCGTGGAATGTTCCTTGCGCGCCATGCGCGTCGCGGCTTGGATCGCGCGATGCCCAATCGATCCCCAGACATCGTCATCATCGGCGCCGGTATCATCGGCCTTGCCCATGCCTATCTCGCGGCGAAGGCCGGCAAGCGCGTGGTGGTCCTGGACCGTGACGCGCAGGCCAATGGCGCCTCCATCCGCAATTTCGGCTTCGTGACCGTCACCGGCCAGGGCGCGGGTGCCACCTGGGAGCGCGCCCGCCGCGCCCGCGACATCTGGGCCGAGGTTGCGCCTCTCGCGGGCATACCCATCCATCATCGCGGCACGCTGGTCGCGGCGCGCCGGGATGAGGCGCTGGCCGTGCTCGAGGATTTCGCCGCCGGCCCCATGGGCGAAGGCTGCCGCGTTCTGCGCGGCGCGGAGATCCCCGAGCCGTTGCGCGGCGACCAGCTCGCCGGGGCGCTGCATTCGCCCCATGAGCTGCGCGTGGAAAGCCGCGAGGCCATTCCGCGCCTGGCCGCCTGGCTCGAACAGGCCCATGGCGTGGTGTTCCACTGGCGCACGACGGTCACCGCCATCGCGGAGGGCGAGGTCCGCACCACCGAGGGCCGCCTCACCGCGCGTCACATCGTGGTCTGCCCGGGCACCGACATCACCACCCTGTTCGGGCAGAGCTTTGCCGCCCGCGGGGTCACGCTGTGCAAGCTACACATGCTGCGCCTGGCCGACCCGGGCTGGCGCCTGCCCGCGGCGGTGATGAGCGACCTCGGCCTGCATCGCTACCGGGGCTATCACGGCAGCCCTGCCCTGCCCGCGCTGCGCGCGCGCCTGACGGCCGAGCAGCCAGAGGCGCAGGAACACGGCGTGCACCTGATTGTCGTACAGGGCGCGGACGGGTCGCTGGTGGTGGGCGATTCGCATCATTATTCCGCCACGCCCGACCCGTTCCAGCCGGGCTTCGTGGACGACATCATCCTCGCTGAGCTCCGCCGCGTCCTTGTCATCGAGCCGCGCGTGATCGAGCGGTGGGTGGGGGTCTATCCCTCCGCGGAGCAGGACGCCTTCTTCGAGACACCCCTGCCGGGGGTGCGGCTGGTTTCGGTCACCTCCGGCACCGGGGCCAGCACCGGGTTCGGGCTGGCGCAGGAGGTCTTGGCCGACCTCATGGGGCTGGATTACGCGGCGTGATCAAGGGCGTGATCGTCGACTGGGCCGGCACCGTGCTGGACCATGGCAGCCGGGCGCCGATGGGCGCCTTCGTGCAAGCCTTCGCGCGGTTT
>JAZKFA010000331.1:0-4507 GCA_040386655.1 Pseudomonadota bacterium
GCCGGATCGGCCACCAGCACGTACGGCGCGGCCGTCAGCAGCGAGACCGGGGCGAAATCGCGCACCGCGTCGAAGGGCAGGCGGGCGAAGAGGTGCGGGTTGGTCGCGTGCTTCGGCCCCGTCACCAGCATGGTGTAGCCATCGGGAGCTGCGCGGGCGACGGCCTCGGTGCCGACATTGCCGGCGCCGCCGGGGCGGTTCTCCACCACGAAGGGCCGGCCGAGCCGTTCGCCGACCGCTTGCGCCATGGCGCGCGCCACCACATCGGCGCCGCCGCCGGCGAGGAAAGGCACCACCACTCGCACAGGCCGGCTGGGCCATGGCTCCTGCGCCCATGCGGCGGCGCATGGCAGCAAGGCGATCGCAGCACCCAGGACCATCCACCGCATCACACACGCTCCGTGTCATTGCCGGATAAGGCCAAGCAGGCGGCGTGCCGCGGCCTGGGCCGCCTCAGGCGCGCGCGAAATCGAGGGTGCAGGTGCGCACCTCGATGCGGCGACCCTGCCCGCTGCGCGGCTGGAACCGCGCCTCGACCGTGTAGCGATAGGGCGTGGACGAGGCCAGGAAGCCGGCCGTGGTCTCGACCGTGCCAGTCAGCCCCTGTGCTTCCAGTGTCGCCCGCCCGTCGCGTTGGACCGGACCGCGCAGCAACAGCCATCCGGGTTCGCCCTCGCGCCCCTGCTCGCCGCGGAACACGCTGTCGCGGATATACGCGGGGAACTGGTAGACATAGCCGCGCACACCCAAGGCCATCGCCGGGCAGGTCTGCGTCACTGCCCAGCGCCCGTCGAAGGGGTGCGCCGTTGGCGACGCGAGCGGCGCGGGCGCGGCGCAGCCGGCAAGCAGGCCCAGCATCAAGACAGCGTTGCGCATGCAGCCTCCTCCGCCCATGGAACGAAGCAGAGCACGCGGCGGTGCCCGCAACAACGCCGCCCAGGCGCCAGGCCAGTTCAGATCTCGACGCGCGCCTCGCGCACCAGCCGTCCCATCGCCTCGCGCTGCTCGCGCACATAGGTCGCGAAGGCGGCGGGCGGGGTGCCGAGCGGAATGGCGCCCAGCGCGTCCAGGCGCGCCTGCACGGTGGCGTCGGCGAGGGCGAATTGCAGGGCTTCGTAGAAGGCGGTGACCAAGGCGGGGCTCATCCCTGCCGGGCCGTAGAAGCCGTTCCACTCATTCAGCTCGTAGCCGGGAAAGCCCTGCTCAGCGATCGTCGGCACGTCGGGCAGCGGCACGATGCGCGTGGTTGTGGTCACGCCGAGCGCGCGCGCGCGGCCCTCCCGCACCAGCTGCAGGCCGGATGAGACGGTGGCGAAGACCATGGCCGTGGTGCCCGCGATGAGGTCCGGCAGCGCCGCCGTCCCGCCGCGGTAGGGCACATGCGTCATCTCCGCCTGGGCGCGGTTGAGGAGCAGCGCCGAGGCCAAATGCGCCGCCGTCGCATTGCCGGAGGAGCCATAGGAGTAGGCACCAGGCCGCGCCTTCAGCAGGGCGATGAACTCGGCGAGCGTGCGCGCCGGCAGGGCATTCGGCACGATCAGGATCTGCGGCAGTACCACCACCTGGCTGATGGGGGTGAAGGCGGTCGCGTAGTCGAAGGGCAGGTTGCGGATGAGGTGCGGGTTCACCGTGTGGGCCAGCGCATCGACCATCACGGTGTGCCCGTCCGGCGCGCTGCGCGCGACCTCGGCGGCACCGAGGCTGCCGCCCGCCCCGGCGCGGTTCTCCACGATCAGCGCCTGGCCGAGCTTCTGTCCCATTGGCCCCGCGAGCAGGCGGGCGGTGGTGTCGATGCCGCCGCCTGGCGCATAGGGCGCGATGAAGCGGATGGGCCGCGTGAGGCCCTGGGCGATGGCCGGTGCGGCAAGCAGGCTGCCCAGCAATGCGCGACGAAACACGGCCATGGACGTGGAACTCCCCGGATGATTTGGCGGGAGTTCTAGCCGGTTCGGCGCGCGGAGCGAAGAACGGACCGGGCGCTCAGCGCCCGGTCATGATCCGTTCGAACAGCTGCTTCACGGTCGGGATGAACCCATTCGAGTAGAAGGGGTCCTGGCCAAAGCGGTAGGCGTTGTGGCCGGCGAACATCAGGTTGTTGTCCACCGGGCCGCCATGGGCGATGTCCTGCAGCGTCTTCTGGATGCAGAAGCTGCGCGGGTCCGCCTTCTTGCCGTTGGTGAAGTCGGGCTCATGCTGCGACCAGTTGGAGAAGCGGCACTGGCTGAGGCAGCCCATGCAGTCCACCTGGTCCTTGAGGATCTCCTGCGCCTTTTCCGGGGTCACGAAGATCAGCGTGTTGTCGGGCGTGCGCAGGGCCTCGGTGAAGCCATCGGCCTCCCAGCGGCGGGCGCGGGCGAAGTCGTGCGGGACCAGCCAGACGAGGCGCTTGCGCGGGCCGACGCCGAACTCGGCGACGTGCTCACCGATCGGCTCCATCGTGTAGGCGACCTGGCGTTCGCTACGCTGCTCAAGCTCAGCGAGGTAGTCGTTCTTCACCGCCGATGAGTAGAAGCCCGTCGGCGAGAAAGGCTGCAGCATCACGTCGCCCGGCTTGAGGTCGAGCAGGCGCTGCTTCCACCCCTCGGGGATCGGGCTTTCCTGCGTCAGCAGCGGGCGCGTGCCGAACTGGAAGGCAATCGGGCCGAGCTCGGGGTTGTCGATCCAGTCGGACCATTCTTCAAGCCACCAGACGCCGCCCGCCATGATGATGGGGACGTCGCCCAGGCCGAATTCGCGCATCTGGGCGCGCAGCTTGGCCACGCGCGCATAGGGTGGCTCGGGCTTGCGCGGGTCTTCGCTGTTGGACAGGCCATTGTGGCCGCCGGCCAGCCAGGGGTCCTCGTAGACCACGCCGCCGAGCCATTCGCGCGTCTTGGAATAGGCGCGCTTCCACAGGGCGGCGAAGGCTCGGGAGGAGGAGACGATGGGGTAGTAGTGCACGCCGTAGTCGCGCGCGACATCGGCCAAACGATAAGGCATGCCCGCGCCGCAGGTGATGCCGTGGATCAGGCCCTTTGCCCCTTCGAGCATCCCGCGTGCGACGCGCTCGGCGCCGCCCATCTCCCACAGGATGTTCGCGTGGATGCGGCCCTTGCCGCCGGCGCGCTCATGCGCCTCGCGCGCTTGGGCGATGGCGCCCTTGATGCCGTATTCGACCAGCTCCTCGTGCCGGTCGCGGCGCGTCTTGCCGTGGTATTCCTGGCGGATCAACCGGCCCTCGGCGTCGTAGCTGTCGGCGTTGACCGCCGAGAACGTGCCGACGCCGCCCGAGGCCGCCCACGACCCGCAGGAGGCTCCGTTCGTCGCGGAGACGCCCTTGCCGCCTTCGACCAGGGGAAGCACGTCCACGCCACCCATGCGGATGGTGTTGATGGTGTTCAAAAGAGCGCGCTCCACAAATTCACAAAAAAGTCACGGCGGACATATGGCGAAACTGTCCGCGAGGTCCAGTCCTGGATGTGGGATGCGCGGGGGCCGATCCTAGACCGGCCCCCGGCGCATTTCGTCAGTCCGCCGCGTCGCGGGGGCCGCGGTCGCGGCGCTCGCCACGGAACGGGCGCTCGCCACGCTCGGGGCGATCACCGCCTTCACCCTCTGCACGGGGGCGCTTGGCACCCACCTGCTCGGTGATGTCCGCACCCGTCGCCTGGTCCACCACGCGCATCGACAGCTTGACCTTGCCGCGCTCGTCGAAGCCGATGACCTTGACCTTCACCGCATCCCCGTCCTTCACGATGTCCGAGGTCTTGGACACGCGCTCATTGGCGAGTTCGGAGATGTGGACCAGGCCGTCCTTGGCGCCGAGGAAGTTCACGAAGGCGCCGAACTCGGCGGTCTTCACGACCTTCCCGTTGTAGATGGCGCCGATCTCGGCCTCGGCGGTCAGGCCGCGGATCCAGTCGATGGCGCGCTGCGCCTGCTCGGTGCTGGTGGCCGCGACCTTGATGGTGCCGTCGTCCTCGATGTCGATCTTGCAGCCGGTCTGCTCGCAGATCTCGCGGATGACCTTGCCGCCGGAGCCGATCACGTCGCGGATCTTGTCCTTGGGCACCGACATCATGGTGATGCGCGGCGCGGTCTGCGCGACGTCGTTGCGCGCACCCGACAGGCCCTTGGCCATCTCGCCCAGGATGTGCAGGCGGCCATCCTTGGCCTGGCCGAGTGCGACTTCCATGATCTCGAAGGTGATGGAGGTGATCTTGATGTCCATCTGCAGCGAGGTGATGCCCCGCTCCGTGCCGGCCACCTTGAAGTCCATGTCGCCGAGATGGTCTTCGTCGCCCAGGATGTCACTGAGAACCGCGAAGCCGCGGTCTTCCTTGATCAGGCCCATCGCGATGCCGGCGCAGGGGCGCTTCAGCGGCACGCCCGCATCCATCAGGCTCAGCGAGGTGCCGCAGACCGTCGCCATCGACGACGAGCCGTTGCTCTCGGTGATCTCGGACACCACGCGGATGGTGTAGGGGAACTTCTCCTTCTCCGGCAGCAGCGGGTGGATCGCCCGCCA
>JAZKFA010000332.1:0-30763 GCA_040386655.1 Pseudomonadota bacterium
GGAAGCCGGCGTAGAAGTCCAGATTGGCCTGAGAACGGCGGGTCACCGCCGTGACGTGATGGAGGCCGGATGCCATGGCTAAAGCGGCTTCAGCCGTGCCTCGATTGCCGCACGCCTGCTTTCGAGGAAGGGCGGCAATGAAAGGCGCTCGCCGAGCGTCTCCATCGGTTCGTCCATGGCGAAGCCCGGGCCGTCAGTCGCGATCTCGAACAGGATGCCGTTCGGCTCTCGGAAGTAGAGCGAGCGGAAATAGTAGCGTTCGACCTCGCCGCTCGAGGCCAGCCGGAACTCCGCCAGGCGCGCAGCCCAGGCGCTCAAGGCTTCGCGGTCCGGCGTGCGGAAGGCGACGTGGTGCACGCCTCCGGCGCCCTGGGACGCGACCGCTGCCCCTGGCTCCACCACGACGTGCAGCTCGGCCGCGGGCCCGCCCTCGCCCATCGCGAAGACATGCACAGAGGCGCCCGGCGCGTCCGGCGCAGGATACTCTCGCACCTTCGTCATGTTCATGACCTCGGTCAGCACCTGGGCGGTCGGCTCCAGCCGCGGCACGCTGATGGTGATCGGGCCGAGGCCGCGGATCTGAAGCTCCGCCGGCACCGGGCTTCCCTCCCACGGATGCGCCTCGCCGGCGCCGCCATCCTCGAGCAGGAGGAGGCGCTGGCCTTCCGGATCCTCGGTGGCGAGGCTCGCGCGGCCGTCGCGTGCTTCGATTTCGCCGACCGGAACTCCGGCTGCGCGCAGGCGGTCCCGCCACCATGCCAGCGTACCCTCGCCATGGACGCGCAGGCCGGTGCGGATGATGGCGTGCGTGCCGCGGCGCTCTGGCGCGGTCGGCCAGTCGAAAAAGGTGAGGTCCGACCCCGGGCTCGCCCGCCCGTCGGCGTAGAACAGGTGATAGGCGCTGGTGTCGTCCTGGTTCACCGTCTTCTTGACCAGCCGCATGCCCAGCGTGCCCGTGTAGAATTGCAGATTAGCAGAGGCCTGCGCGGTGATCGCCGTCAGGTGGTGGATGCCGGTGAGTGCGAGTTCCATGATGGCTGCTCCTTGGGCCGGGTCAGCGTGGCCGGGACCTGGTGAACGCGACAAAGCCTTCCAGGAAGCGGCGGAGTTGCGCCTCGATCGCGGCGTCGGTAAGCGCGCCTGCCGCGTCGAATACGCCTTGTGCGCGCGAGACCATAAGCCGGCCGCCGAACCACGGCTCCGCTCCGAGCGTCCGCAGCACCGGCAGCCAGGCGTTCTGCCCAAGGATTGTTCCAAAGCCGCCGGGCGATGCGCCGATGACGGCGACCGGCTTTCCGCCGAACACGCGCCCAATGTCGGCCGACGGACGCGACATCCAGTCGATGGCGTTCTTGAATACGCCGGGAATGCCGTTGTTGTATTCGGGCGTGACCAGGAGCAGTGCGTCCGCGGCCGCCACCGCGTCCTTCAGCGCCGCGACCGGCGCGGGGATGCCCTCCGCCGCCTCGACGTCGCCATCATAGAGCTGCACGCCCCGGATTGTGCCGATCGTCACCTCCGCTCCCGCCGGCGCAACCTCAGCCGCGGCACGAAGCAGGGCCGAGTTGTACGACCCCTCGCGCAGACTGCCCGACAATCCGATGATCTTTGTCATGGCTTTCTCCTCATGCCTGGACTTCGGCCGTTCTGTTGCGCGGCGGGATGAGCGGCTCCGGCCTCGGCGCGACATGCAGCGCCTGGCCCCCCGCCAGCAGTCCGCCTTGCGCCTGCGCATCGAGCCGTTCGCCGTCGCGTCGGCGGATGTCGTCGGTGACCTGGCTCACGTCGAGCGCCGTCATGCCGAGCGCCCTCAGTCCCGCTCCACCCAGCACGAGTGCCGATTCGAAGGTCTCGCGGATCTCGAAATCCACGCCCGCCTTGCGCAGCCGCATCGAGTGCCCACGATCGAAGGACCGCGCGAGCAACCGGCAGGCGGGGAAGTGGGCGGAGACCAGTTCGACGATACGGTCGGTCACCTTGGGGTCATCGACGCAGATCATGACCATGTCGGTGGTCTCCGCGCCAGACTGGCGCAGGATGTCGAGCCGCGCCCCGTCTCCGAAATAGACCTTGAAGCCGAAGCGTTCGGCCTCCCGGATGCGGTCGGGATCGTTGTCGATGAGCGAGACATTGATGCCCTGCGCGAGAAGCAGTTGCGAGGCGATCTGGCCGACGCGGCCGAAGCCGATCATCAGCACGCGCCCTTTCAACCCCTGCGCCGTCTCGATCCCGTCCATAACCGGGGCTTCATTCTTCAGCCAGCGACCGGCGGCGATCAGGATCAGGGGCGTGAGCGCCATGGACAGGATGATCACGCTGGAGAACACGGCGTTCTCCGCCGCCCCGATCACGCCGCCGCTGATGGCCGCGGAATAGAGCACGAAGGCGAATTCGCCCCCCTGGGCAAAGAGCGATACGCGGCGTAGCGCCTGCAGGCCGGTCGAGCCGAACAGCCTCGCGACGGCATAGATCCCCAGCGACTTCATGACGACATACGCGGCCAGCAGGACGAGGATCATCCGCCACTCCGCCACCACCACGGACAGGTCGAGCGACATGCCGACCGCCAGGAAGAACAGGCCCATCAGCAGGCCCTTGAACGGTTCGACATCGGTCTCGATCTGGTGGCGATAGCTCGACCCGGACAGCATCACGCCGGCGAGGAATGCGCCCAACGCCATCGATAGCCCGCTCTGCTCCATCAGCAGCGCAGCCCCGAGGACGATGATGAGGGCGCCCGCGGTCAACACCTCGGTGTTGCGAGCGCGTGCCAGAAGCGCAAAGAACGGATCGAGCAGCCATCGCCCCGCCGCGATCACCAATGCGATCGCCGCAAGCGCGATGAGCACCGCGGTGAGGCGTGCGCCATTCCCTCCGCCCTCCGCAGCCGAGGTGCCCATGAAGGCAACGATCGCCAGGAGGGGCACGATCATCAGGTCCTCGAGAAGCAGGATCGATACCGCCTGCTGGCCTTGCCCACTCGCGAGTTCCCCGCGTTCCTTGAGGATGGACATGATCACCGCCGTCGAGGATAGGACGAAGCCCGAACCCGCGATGAAGGCGGCCGCGGCGGGCAGCCCGAGGAGGATGCCGGCTCCTGTCAACAGCGCGGTGCAGACAAGCACCTGCGTCAGTCCCAATCCGAAGATCTGGGCCCGCAATGCCCATAGTTTCTGCGGGCGCATCTCGACGCCGATCAGGAACAGGAACATCACGACGCCGAGCTCGGAGATATGCAGGATGGTGGAGGGGTCCGAGAAGATGCCGAGCACCGACGGGCCGACCAGCAGGCCTGCCGCGAAGTAGCCCAGCACTGTGCCGAGCCCGATCCTGCGGAACAGAGGCACCGCCACCACGGCCGAGCCGAGAAGGACAACCACCGGTACGAGCGTCTGCGCGATGCCTGCTTCCGCCATGATGTCCTTCTCGACCCTCAGCCTGTCGGGTCTGGTAGCATAACGGCACCGCCCAGCCATTCCCTTCGGGCACTTCCTTGATCGAGCGGGCTGGTCCGATCGCGATGCGTATCGGGTTTTCAGAACAGGGGCGGCACCTCAACCATTCTTTCGAACGGCGCCAGCCGCGCGGCACCGTTGAACAGGAGAATGGAATTGTAAAAACGGTTGGAGGAACCGGCATCCAGATTTGCCTGGGCTCCGATCTGCATTAGCGAACGCGGGCTGCATCACATCGTGTTATCGCCGCGGTAGCGCCAGTCCTGTCGCATGGTCGAAGAGATGCAGCTTCGACATGTCGAAGGCTACGGCCACTGCCTCGTTCAGGCTCGCGCGGATGTGGCTCTTCACCTCCGCGGTGATGCGCATTTTGGGCGCGATCTCGACCTCGATCAGCCGCTCGGAGCCGATGAGCTCGGTAATCCAAACCGTGCCGGGAACAGCTTCAGGATCGTCCAGCGCGGCCATGCGTACATCCTGCGGACGGATGCCGAGCGTCAGCTGGCGCGGCGCCGCCCCAAGGTCGAACTGTGGCGGTGCCGGGATCGTTCGGCCGGCGATCTGTAGCACGGGCTTGCCATTCTCGGAGCCTGTCGCCACCTCGGCGAAGTTCATCGGCGGACTGCCGATGAAACCGGCCACGAAGAGATTGGCCGGACGGTCATACACCTCCTCCGGCGTGCCGAATTGCTGCACCACGCCCTGGTTCATCACCGCCACCAGGTCCGACATGGTCATGGCTTCGAGCTGGTCATGCGTGACGTAGATGGAGGTGGTCTCGAGATCGAGGTGGAAGCGCTTCAATTCGCCACGCATCGTCGTTCGAAGCTTGGCGTCGAGGTTGGAGAGCGGTTCATCCATCAGGAAGATGTCGGGCTTGCGGACCATGGCGCGGCCAAGCGCGACGCGCTGCCGCTGACCTCCGGAAAGTGCGCGCGGCTTGCGCGCCAGCAGCGCGCCGATCTCCAGGACCTTCGCGACGACGCCGACCTTCGCGGCCCGCTCCGCACGCGGCATGCCGCGCACCTTCAGGCCGTAGCCGATGTTCGCGCCGACATCCATCGTCGGGTAGAGCGCATAGGACTGGAACACCATCGCGATGTTGCGATCGCCAGGCGAGAGGTGATCGACGCGGTGCCCACCGAAATAGATCGCGCCGGCGCTCGCGCGCTCGAGACCCGCGATCATGCGCAGCAGCGTGGTCTTGCCGCAGCCCGATGGTCCGAGCAGCGTGACGAACTGCCGTTCGGGGAAGGTCATATCGAGTGACTTCAGCACCGCGTTGGTCCCGAAGGATTTGGACAGGCCCTCGATGCGGACATCCATCGTCTCAGCCTTTCACGGCGCCGGCGCCGAAGCCCGCGACCAAGTGCCGCTGCAACGCCATGAACAGGATTGCCATCGGCATGGTCATCAGCACCGAGGACGCCATCATCAATCCCCAATCCACATGCGTGCCGTCGAAGAAGTGCATCACGCCGACGGTGAGCGGCAGGTTCTCCATGGAGTTCATGAAGACGCGGCCAAACAGGTAGTCGTTCCAGGAGACGATGACGGTGAAGATCGCGGCCGCCACGATGCCAGGCCACGCGGTGGGCAGCACGATCTCCCAGAAGACCCGCAGGCGTGAGGCGCCGTCGACCAGCGCTGCTTCCTCGATCTCGATCGGCACGCCGCGGAAGAAAGCCCACATGAGCCACATAGAGAAGGGCAGCGTGATGCACACGTAGCCGAATACGAGCGAGAGCAGCGTATCGGTCAGGCGCAAGTCCACCATGACGAGGAACATCGGAAAGACGAAGATGATGGACGGCACCATGTAGCCCAGAAGGGCGAGGTACGGGACGGCGCGCTGGCCCGGGAAGCTGAAGCGCGTCAGCGAATAGGCCGCGAGCGTGGAGACGATGGTTGTGATCACGGTGGTGCCCACCGTCACGATCACGCTGTTCCAGAACCAGTCGAGGAAGAAGGCCGATGGCGGCGGCGCGCTGCTGCTGGCGGCACCGGCCTGGAAGTAGGCGTCGCGGCCGACGAGCAGCGCGCGATAATTCTCCAGCGTCCAGGTGTTCGGCCAGAGCGTCGGCGGCCAGAGGAAGATCTCGTCCTTCGGCTTCATGCTGGTGAAGAACGCCCAGATGAGCGGAAAACAAACGAGGAAGGTGACGGCCGCCAGCAGCGCGTAGAGCGCCAGGCGGCCGGCCAAGTCCCGCGCGGTCATGCCGATTTCTCCTCGCGCCCGAACCCGGAGACCCGGACATAGATGATGGTCCCAACCAGCAGCAGCGCGATCATCACCACACCTGTCGCTGCCGCCACACCGAGCCGCAGGTTGGCCATGCCCTCCTCGAAGGCATAGACCGCGAGGTTGAACGTTGAGGTGCCAGGGCCGCCGCGCGTGAGGAGGTAGATCTCCTCGAATTTGTTGAAGGTCCAGATGGTGCGGAAGACGATCACCACCACCAGCACCTCCTTCAGCATCGGCAGGGTGATGTCCGTGAACCTGCGCCAGGAACGCGCGCCATCCACCTTTGCCGCGTCGTAGAGTTCGGTGGGGATGGTCTGCAGCCGCGCCAGCACGCAGATGATCACGAAGGGCGTGTACTTCCACACGTTGAGCAGGATGGCGGATGCCATCGCCATGTCGGGCGTGGAGAGCCACGCGATGTTCTGGTCGATGATGCCCAGTCGCAGCAGCGCGTGGTTCACGATGCCAATCTCGGAGTTGAAGATCCACCTCCAGTTCAGCGCAATCACCACGGTCGGGACGATGTAGGGGAACAGCAGCAGGCCGCGAAAGATGGCCATCCCCGGCAGTGTCATGTTCAGCAGCATGGCGAGGCCCACGCCCAGCACGGTCTGGAAGAAGATCGACCATCCAGTCCAGACCAGCGCCTGTCGAAAGCTCTCCCAGAACAGCGGGTCCTCGTAGATACGCGTAAAATTGTCGAGGCCGACCCAGTGGATATCGTCCGGGCGCAGCGGATTGTAGGCGTAGAACGCCATGCGCACCGCCTCGATCACTGGCCAGACCATGAAGGCGGCGGCCGTGACGATGAAGGGCAGCATGAACAGGATGCCGACCTGGCGGTCCGAGAGAGAGAACCGCCGGCTTCGCGCCGGCGGTTCATGCGTGCTGCGTGTCATGCCTGGCGCGTCATCCTGTCGGTCGGAGCCGATGTCGGGCGCTGCGCGACGGGCTCAGCCCCCGAGCATGCGGGCATTGTCGCGCCGGATGCCCTCGAACTGACGGTGGCCCCATTCAACGGCCGTCTTGGCGGACTCGTTGTTCAGCAGCATCCGCTGGACCGATTGCGCCCAGACGTTGCGGCCATGCGCGACACCCGCCAGCGGGTTCACGCCCCTTTTCATCTCGAGGCCAGTGTTGCAGGCATGCGGGACGCTGTCCTTGAAGATCACGTCGAGCGATCGCTTCTTCGATTGGTAGAACGGGTGCGCCAGCATCGCCGGCGCGTCCGCCACGTCCTTGAAGACCGGGCCGACGTTCGGCATCAGGCTGTGGCTGTAGCGCACCATCCAGTCCACGCTGTTGGACACGTAGGCCACGGCCTCCTTCGTCTCCCGGATGAAGGCGTTGTCCCGGCGGGGGATGATCCAGCCGTTGATATCAGTCCAGGACCAGCGCGCGCCGGTCCGCGGATGCGCGGGGTTGAGGTAGTATTCCATGTTGTTGAATAGCGGGGGCGCTTCCTCGGCCACGCGGCCCATGGTGCGGCCCCAATAGGCCGACATGGCGGTTCGCCCGGTGGCATGCTGATCGACGACCTGCAGGAAGCTGAACTCCACGGCCGCCCGCGGCATCGCCGGAAGCAGGCGGCGGATCATCTCGAAGGCTTCGAGCGTCGCGGGGCTGTCGAAGGTCGTGCGGAAGCCGGCCGAGGCGTCCCACGTCATGCCACCCGCCTGCCAGATCAGCTGGGTGATGTGGTAGTCGGCGCAGAGATTGCGGCCGAGCGCCATGGTATAGCCCGCCATGCCGGGCTTGCGCTCGGCGATGGCGAGCGCGGCGGTGGCGAACTGGTCCCAGTTCCACGTCGCAGGGTCGCCAAGGCCAAGCTCGTCGATCACGTCCTTCTGCACGACCAGAAGGCACGGCTGGTGATGCACCGGGATCGCGTACTGCACGCCGCGCCAGGCACCGAACTGCTCAAGCGTGAAGCCATCCACCAGGCGCTCCTGTGCCCGGATGGCGGTGTTCACGTCCTCGACCGGTTCGAGCAGACCTTCGGCCGCAAGCTGATAGGCGATGGGGCTTTCCACGCTGATCAGCGCCGGCGGGCGGCGCGCCGCGAGGTCAGTGGTCAGCTTGACCGTGACGCCGTCCCACGGGATCTGCTCGACTTCGAAGCGTATATTGGCGTTGTTGCGCTGGGCCCACTCGTTCATGCCCTGCACGAACACGCCCCCGTAGGGACCAGGCTCTCCCCAGACGCGGGCCACGCGCGGCGCGTTCTGCGCATACGCCGGTGCAGCGAGTCCGGCGGTGGCAAGGGCCGCCCCCTGGATCACTTGCCGGCGCGAAGCCGAGCCGCTGGTGCCATCGATCATCGCCGTTCCTCCGATGCGCGTGCCTCTTGCGGGCCCGCTGCGTTGCAGCCTCAGACGTCGCTTGGCGCTTAGCGCCCTTCGGCCGCCTTCACGAGAGCAAGTGTGCCTGCGTCAGTACAGGTGCATCTCATATTCAAGCAGATTCGTTTCTTCGGCTAGTTTCCTGAGGCGTGTGGCCTTCACCCGCGGAACTGGTCCATCGGCAGCGCCAGTTTATTGGGCCCTGCCCTGCTACGAAGAGTCACGTTGGATCGGGTCTCAGTGTCCTCCGCCTCGCGTCGCGGTCCGGCCGTGATGCCCGCGAAAGATAACATCCGATCGATCCGATGCGTTTGGAAGAGAGAATTCAGCGCGACCTGGTCCCGTACATCGCCCTGAACCACCGTAAGCCGGCCGGCCAAGGCAGCAAAGGCGAGGCCGGCTACCGCCGGCAGGGTCTCCCGGCCGAACACCACCACCTCCTCGCCACGATCAAGCCGTTGCCGTGCCGCGGCCGTCGCGCTTGACCGCGCGGTGGTGAAATTCCACCGCGGGGGCACGGCGGTCGAGATCACCGGCCTGAACCGGGCAAGCGCCACGCTGGTCGATCGCCTGGCCCCGTACGACAGGCCCACCATCACACGGCATCCCTGAGGATTGCGGCAACACCACGCCGCCGCGTGCAACCTCAGGCATCTGCGGATCGGCGCGCCGCGGCCGCACCGCTCGCGGGCGCGGACCGCTTCGCATCGAGGTATCGCATCGCGGGCGTCACCGTGGTGCCGTGCAGCAGGATGGACACCAGCACGGTGAACCCCACCAGCGCCCAGAGCATGTCCGGCCGCTCGAACCCGGTCTCGTTCAGCGCATAGGCGAGGTAGTAGACGCTGCCGATGCCGCGGATCCCGAAGAAGGCGATCACACCACGTTCGGACATCGGCTGCGGCGATGCCAGCAGCGCCACCATGCCGGCCGCGGGCCGCACAACGAACAGGAAGAGCAGGACCGCCGCCACGCCTGCCCAGCTCAGGGCGTCGAGCAACCCACCCGCCAAGGCGCCGCCGAACAGCACGAGCAGCACCATCATCAACAGCCGCTCGGTCTGCTCGGCGTAGTCATGCAGCCGCTCGTGGTAATCATGCTGGCGCTCGGCCGAGCGGATCGCGAGGGCGGAGACGAAGACGGCGAGAAATCCATAGCCATGGATCAACTCGGTGACGCCATAGGCGATGAAGGTGATGCCCAGGGCGACGAAGCCATCGCCCGTGCTGGCAAGCTTGGCGCGGTTCGGCAGCCGGAAGATCAGCCAGCCCAGCGCTGCGCCGATGACCAGGCCGACCGCGACGCCGGCGGCCAGCTTCCAGACCAGGTCATAGGCCAGCCATTCGAGCGTCCAGGCCCCCGGCGCGAAGCTGTAGAGCGCGACGGCGATGGCGAGATTGACGAAGGGAAAGGCGAGCGCGTCGTTGAATCCGGCTTCGGCGGTCAGGGCGAACCGCACCTCGTCCTCCTTGCCTGAGCGCGGCGGGCCGACCTGGACATCGGCGGCGAGCACCGGGTCCGTGGGCGCCAGCGCGGCGCCGATCAGGATGGAGGCCGCCGCGTTCAACCCCAGCATCAGGTTGCAGATCAGCGCGATGCCGATGATCGACAGCGGCATGGCGATGCCAAGCATGCGCCAGGTGATGGACCAGCGGCGCCAGTTGAAGCGGCGGTCGAGCTTCAGCCCGGCGCCGGTCAGTGCGACGATGACGATCACCTCCGTCAGGCGCTCTGCCACCTCCGGGTGGGCGAGCGGGCTTGGCGCTTCGATGCCTGCGAAGCTGAAGGCGGCGAAGCCGATGCCGACGCAGAACATGGGCAGCGACAGGGGCAGTTCGCGAAGCAGCATGGGCAGCCAGGCAACGAGCAGGATCAGCGCACCGGTCGCGGACAGCAGAAGAATGTAGGGGTCCAGCGGGGCCTCCGTCTCGTTCGTGTTTGACCCGGGATCATGGCTCGTTCGCTTGCGCTCACGTCGCCTGCTCCAGAATTTCTGGGTCGAGGGAATCAGCTTCTTCGGCGGTTCTGCCTCAAGGCATCCCGGTCTAACGCGCCAGGAGCGCCTTCGTGTGCCTGGCGTCGTGGAAAAGCGACTGGATGGGCACCTGGAGCCGTGTGCCCATCGGCACATAAGCGGGACCCGCGGATCGGCGTGTTAGGGACCCCCATTGGAGTGCCTGGATGCGCGAGGGTTGGCCAACGCGCGCCGTAGGCGCATCGGCAGGCGGCCAGTGGCGAGGGCGCCGGCGCGGCGCTACTTACACCCCGCGCACGTCATCAGCCCACGTCTCTCTCGTGCCGGCTGGATCGCATAGCCGCAGCGAATGCAGTTCGCGCCATCGTCTGTGGCGTCGAAAGGGTCAGCTACCCGCCTGGTCCCCAAACTGGCCGGCTGTTTGCCGCGCCGCCCTTGGGAGTGGCTTGGCCCCCCGTCTGGTTCCTGGCCGATCGTCGGGCAGGCGGCTGCCGACGCTAAGTTCGAAGCAGGCTGCTCACGCGGCCGCCCGCGACCACGCCCTTGGAGATCGATGGATTCCTTTGCCGGGGCCGCATCAGCCTTTGCAGCCGATGGCTCCCAGGCGGGCATGACGTGGGTGACGGGCTTGGCGGCTTCAGGGAGCACCTGCGCGGGCGGGGCGGATGCCGGAGATGTTTGCTTCGCAGGAAAGCCCCGGTCCCAGGAAGCCGCGCGAACATAATGATCCACACCCCGCGGCCTGTCTTTCTCAGCGCCACCCAGTCGGGCATGCACCACATCGACAGACCTGGTCCCCGACGCGCCCGCACGTCGGGGGATTGTAAGTGTCTCGCGCCGTTCAGGCGATGCGGGAGTGTCGTCCTTGAAGCGGGCGAACACGCGGTCTCTCTCGTTCATGTGGTTCCAGTGTCTGAGTTCACTGAAGGGGGATTGATTCAGTGACTGTAAGCTTGGGGGGCCATCAAGAGTTTGCATCCAACCAGCTTCAGCGGGCGATCGATTTACTGGATTCGAGAATCAAGAGCGGACAAACAAAGCCTCATCTCAACGGCTTAAGCTTGAGGGTAAAATCCGTCCACCCTCAAGGTTCGGAGACTCTCCGATCTATCTGGCCGAAGTCGGAGGATGGGCGCAGCCGCAAGCCATCAAGGTTCACGCACAAACTTCGGCCACACCTGCGCTTCCGCGCGCTGGCACCTGAAGTAGAGACCGGTTGTGAGAGAGATGACTGGAGCAGCAGTAGGAAACCCGAATCCAACCTCTTCTGGGGCGAGGGGCCGGTGACGTGGGTGCCGAAGGTCCATCGGTGCAGCCACCGCGTTGCCCTTTGGCCTGCCCACCTTGTCTTTGCTTTATCATTACCCGGCCCCTTGGCGGCTCATGCAGCGGCGGCACGCAGCGCCGACTGGATGGCTTCCACCTGGCCAAGCTCCTCGGCAGTCATCTCCATCGACGTGGTCCGGCCAAAGGCTGCCGCGGCACGGAGCGTCCGGCCAGCCGCATCGGTGCGCAGATCCGGCCCTTCGAGGCGAAAAGAGTCGGGTGAAAGCGGGCCGAACAGCAGCGCCCGCCGGAGCTGCGGGTCGCGGTCCGGGTTGGGCTCCACGCCGGCATTGCGCGCAAACAGCGTGGCGAGCATGTGCATGGGGATCGCGGTCGGGCCGCTGCGGGCCGTGCGGTAGCGTGCCTGGCTCATGTCCGCGGAAGGTGCCAACCCCGCCCAGGCGTAGGCGAGCCATCGCGCCTGCAACTCAAGCACGGGGAAGTACGGCCCGACCTGGTCGAACATGCCGATGAAGGCAAGCCCGGGAAGGTCCGGGTGGAAGGTGTGGTCGTGCAGGTCGATGTGCTGGTCATCGAGGTTCAAGCACGCAGCGATCGCCTCGCTCAGGAAGGGCAACGACAGCCGATAGCCGGTTCCGAACAGGAGGGCGTCCACCTGCTCGCTTGTGCCGTCGGCGAAAATGACGTCGGAGCCGCTGATCCGTTCGATCCAGGGACGCGTGTGGATGCGCCCCTCGGCGACGAGCGGCAGGAAGTGCTGCGACTGGGTCAGGCCGGCGGCGAAGATATCGGCGTCCGGCATCGGTGCCCCGAATTGCTCGGGACTTCCTGAACTGGAGACGACCAGGTGCCGCAAGCCTGCCGACAGCGCCGCCGGCGGCAAGACGGCGCCGGCAAGCGCGGCGAAGCGCGTGAAGGCCACGTGATCCGCCGGGACGCCAGCCAGCATCTTCTGCAGCACGTAGCGCTGGCGGCGGCTGGCCACCGTCACCCTCCGCGCACCGCCGAGGGCAATTTCGGAAGCGATCTCCAGGGCGCTGATGGAGCACCCCGCAACGAGCACAGCCCGGTCCCGATAGGCGGCCGCGCCCTTATAGGCCTGGGTATGCGCGGCGCCGCCCGACCCGCTGAACCCGCGGACGCCTTCGATCACCGGAATGGCGGGCGCCGTGTGACGGCCGCTGGCGACGACGACACGCGCGAACTGCTCGACACGTGGCACGCCGCCATGGCGGGACCGCACGATCCAGCCGCTGCCCTCCGTCGCATGCTCGATCCGTTCGACGGCGGTCGAGACGCGGATTTGCCCGGCGATTCCTTCCTGGTCGGCGTAGCGCCGCAGGTAGTCCAGCATCTCCCGCTGGTTTGGATAGACGGCGGTCTGCGCCGCGTGGTCGAGCTCGCTGAAGGCGGTAAGGATCCGGCTGGTATTGGTGCGCATGCCTGGCCAGACGCCGCTCAGCGGTGAGGCGGCATTCCACTGGCCGCCGAGCTGGTCCGAGGCTTCGAACAGCACCGGCGCGAAGCCATGCCGGCGCAGCCACGCGGCGGCGGCGAGTCCGCCTGGCCCGGCGCCGATGATCGCCACTTGGCGGGGCAGCATGCGAATGGGCGTGTCGGCGGTCATGGCGGCGCTCCGTGTTGGTTCTGGTGCGCCGTGTTGATACGAAAGCCGTCGCAGGCCCGCTTCCTAAGACCTTCCTAAGCGGCCGGCTGGTTTCCTAAAACTTTGCTAAGCGGCTAGCCTCTGCCGCCATGGCGTCGGGCGCGGGCATCAGGCTGGACGAGAAACTGGCGGGCTTCCTGGCGGAGCCGGTGATGATCATCATTGGAACGCAGGCCAATGGATACCTTCCGGAGATCGCTCGCGCCGCCGGGGCCGTGGTGGCAGAGGACCGCGCGGCGCTCCACCTCATGGTCTCCGAATGGCAGTGGCCGCAAACCATCGCCAACCTCCGCGCGAACGGCCGCGTGGCGGCGACCTTCAGCCGGCCGGGGGATTACGAGACCTACCAACTGAAGGGCATGGTGACGTCCATCGCGCCACCGGCTCAGGCGCAGCAGGCGTGCGCGATCCGCTACCTGGCCGAGATCGGCGCGGTACTCGAAGGTCTCGGCCTACCGCAGGAGATCTCGGCGCCGTGGCGTGTGACGCGCGATCTTCTCGCACTCCGCTTCGTACCCGAGCAGGTATTTATCCAGACGCCCGGCCCCTCGGCCGGACGGGCGCGGTGATGGCGCGATGAGCCTCGTGCTCGCCGATCTCGGCGCCTGCTTCGAGGGCGTGATTCCGTCCATCCTCTGCACCGTCGGCGCTGACGGCACGCCGAACATAAGCTACCTCTCGCACGTCGCGCGGCTCGATGACGCGCATGTCGCGCTTTCCGACCAGTTCTTCTCCAAGACGGCGGCAAACATGTGCGAAAACCCGCACGCCGCGCTGCTCGTCGTGAACCCGCATGACGGCGCGCAGTACCGGCTGGACCTGCAATACCGCGAGACGATCGACCGCGGGCCGGTCTTCGAGCGGATGGCCGCCGAACTGCGGGCAACCAGCGCGCAGCTTGGTATGACCGACGCGATGCGGCTGCGCGGCCTGTCCGTCCATCGCGTGCTGCGGTTGAGCGCAGTGCGCTCACCACTGGGCGCCCCCTCGCCAACCGCAGCGGGGGACCGTGCGCTACCGCGGCTCGCGCAGGTCGTGGACGCGTTCGTGGACAAAACGGATCTCGGCGAGATCGTCGATGCCGCGCTCGATGCGCTGGACGGCGCTTTCCATCCTGGCGGCACCATGATCCTGTTGCACGACCCGGCGCGCAATTGCTTCGTCACGCTCGGCAGTCGTGGCTACGGCCGCACCGGCATCGGCGCGGACGTGCCGCTCGGCGACGGCCTGATCGGCCTGGCGGGACAGGAGCGCCGCGCCATCCGCGTGAGCGATGCGAGCCGTCTGCGCCGACTCGGCGCCGCGGTGGAGACGTCCTCGGAGCAGGAGAACCGGACGCGGTCGGTTGCCCTCCCCAGCCTGCCCGACGGCATGAGCCAGATCGCGCTGCCCATGATGGCGCATGGCCGGACCCGCGGGGTCCTGTTCCTCGAGAGCACGCGGCGGCTGGCCTTCTCCGCCGAGGATGAAATCGCCCTGGCCCTGGTCGCGCGCCAGCTCGCCGCGGCCATCGCGCTCAGCGAAGCGGATCCGGGCGATGTGGCGATGGAAGCGGCCGTGCCGGCGCCTCCGCCGATCGAAGCCAGCACGCAGTTCAGGGTCGCGCATCACGCCCATGACGACAGCGTCTTCATTGGACATGAGTACTTGATCAAGGGCGTGCCCGGCCGGCTTCTGATGCACATGCTCGATGCCTTCCTCGATGCGGGTCAGGTCGACTTCTCGAATCGGGAGATCCGTGCCGAAGACGCGCTCCGCCTGCCGGGGCTGAAAGATAACCTTGAAACACGGCTGCTGCTGCTGCGCCGGCGACTGGAGGAGAAGAACGCCCCGATCCGCCTGTCGCACCCCTCGCGGGGGCGCATCCGGCTGCATGTCGTCGGCCAGCCGATCGTCAAGTCGGACAGAAAGGCAGCCACTCGCTGACACGACCACCACTCAGGGTCCGTTTGAGAATTCAGTGATGGCGATTCTGCGCAGCAGCGTGCCGCGCGTGGCGACTTGGATCATGGCTTGGTGCGCCGCAGCGCCTTTTCCGTCCCTGGATGCAGAACCGGAGAGTGCACGGCTTGTCGTGCATGGCCGCTCCGAAACAGAAAAGCGGGTTCTCCGTAACCCTTGCTCGTCATCGCTCCGCCCGATCAATCGTCGGACCCTTCGATCCCCTTAGGACGGTTCACGAGCTGACACCGGGGGCTCTGAGCGCAACAAAATGCGGTGCCGCTCCAAGTGGAGGGTGCCACATTCGGTCTTGTGCCGCGTTATCATGTGAGTGCCATGATGAGTGGTAGACGGGGATGCGGGCGTTGAACCCTCCGGCGTTTCAGAGCGACACCGCAATGCGAAAGCCGCGGCTTGGGCCGCGTGGGCGCGTCGCCACGCCTGAGGCACGGGCAGCGGTGCAATCAGCGTTGGAAACGGCGGGCGTCGCTGAGGCACGGCGCGATCTTCTGATCCAGCAACTCCATGCCGTGCAGGACGCCATCGGCTGTCTTCGTGAAGGCCACCTTGTGGCCCTGGCAGAGTTCCACCGCCTCGCGCCGGTCGAGGTTTTCGAGACCGCAAGCTTCTACGCCCATTTTGATATCCTTCCGGATGACGCAGCCTCGCCTCCGCGCCTGACACTCCGTGTCTGCGAGGGATTGCCCTGCATGATGCAAGGCGGCGCCGCGCTGTTCGATGCGGCGCGGCATTCGACACCCGTGGGCACGCGCGTGATCGCAACTCCCTGCATGGGGGCCTGCGATCGCGCGCCAGTCGCCGCCGTCGGGTTCGAGCTGGTCGCGCCGGCGACGGCGGAGACGCTTTGCGTTGCTG
Source organism: Pseudomonadota bacterium (assembly GCA_040386655.1). GTDB lineage: Bacteria > Pseudomonadota > Alphaproteobacteria > Acetobacterales > Acetobacteraceae > Plastoroseomonas. The sequence goes on from JAZKFA010000332.1 coordinate 15,788, forward strand.
CGCTGGGTGGCGTGGCCAGCCAGCCCTGTGCGCCGAGCCTGGCGGCGTACCGCGCACGCGGCGGCTATGCCGCGCTGCAGGCGGCGCTCGCTGGCGTCCTGACCCCTGATGGCATGATCGGCGCCTTGGAACGGGCCGGGCTGCGCGGACTCGGGGGCGCTGGCTTCCCGGCAGCACGGAAGTGGCGTTTCGCCTTGTCACATGCCGGTCCGCGCCACCTCGTCGTGAATGCCGATGAAGGCGAGCCCGGTACTTTCAAGGATCGCTTTTGTCTGGAGACCGAGCCGCACCGGGTGCTGGAGGGCATGCTTCTCGCGGCGCACGGCATCGGCGCTGCGGCCTGCTGGATTTACCTGCGCGACGAGTATCCGGATCTCCATCGCGGCATCGCCAGGGCGCTTGAGGAACTGCGAATGGCTGGTCTGCCGTGGCTGCCGGTGCATCTCCGGCGCGGTGCAGGGGCCTATATCTGCGGCGAGGAAACCGCGCTGCTCGAGAGCATCGAAGGCCGCCGCGGCTATCCCCGGCACAAGCCGCCCTTCCCGGGTGAGCACGGCCTCTTCGGTCGTCCCACCGTGGTCCACAATGTCGAGACCCTGTGGTGGCTGCCAGACATCCTGGCAACGCCCGATGGCGCCGATCGCTACGCTGCTTCGGGACGTCGCGGCGCAACGGGCGAACGCTTCTTCTCCGTCTCCGGCCGGGTACGTTTGCCCGGCGTGAAGCGCGCGCCCGTCGGTGTGACGGCGCGCGAGCTCATCGAAGAATTCTCGGGCGGCATGGCGGAAGGACACCGTTTCGTCGGCTACCTGCCCGGTGGCGCCTCCGGAGGCATCCTGCCCGCCGACCTCGCCGACCTGCCGCTCGATGTCGGTACGCTCGATGCGCAGGGCTGCTTCGTCGGCTCGGGCGCGGTTGTCGTACTCTCGGACCAGGACGACCTTCCGGAGGTCGTGCGCAACCTGCTGCACTTCTTCCGTGACGAGAGCTGCGGGCAATGCACGCCCTGCCGCGTCGGCACCGCCAAGGCCGCGCGACTTCTCGACGCACCCTCCTGGGACCGCGCGCTGATCGGAGACCTTGCGCAAGCCATGGCGGATGGCTCGATCTGCGGTCTTGGCCAGGCCGCGATGAACCCGCTGCGCAGCCTGCTCCGCTTCTTCCCGGAGAGGGCACCGTGACGGCGATCCGCTTTACCCTCGACGGGCAGGACGTGGAGGCCACGCCGGGCGAGACCATCTGGAGCGCGGCGCGCCGCGCCGGTGTCGAGATCCCGTATCTCTGCCACCTGCCTCGGCCTGGCTACCGGCCCGATGGCAATTGCCGCGCCTGCCTCATCGAGGTGGAAGGAGAGCGCGTGCTCACCGCCTCCTGTCGCCGCACCGTCGCGCCAGGGATCGTCGTACGCAGTGCCAGCGAGCGCGCCCGTCACGCCCGCCGAATGGTGTTCGAGCTCCTGTTGGCCGACATGCCGGAGGGTGCGGCGCGCGACGGCACCGGCGTCTTCGCGCAATGGGCAGGCCGGTTGGGCGTCTCCCGCTCCCGCTTCGCGCCGGAGCCGGAGAGGCCGGCGCCTGACCTCTCGCACCCGGCGATGGCGGTGCAACTCGATGCCTGCATCACCTGCGGCCTCTGCGAGCGCGCATGCCGGGAGGTGCAGCACAACGACGTCATCGGCTTCGCTCGTCGCGGCATGGCGACGGGTGTCAGCTTCGACCTGGAAGACCCCATGGGTTCATCCTCCTGCGTCGCCTGCGGGGAATGCGTGCAGGCCTGCCCGACCGGCGCCTTGCTGCCCAAGACCGTCCTTGACGCGGATGGCCGCCGTGCAGCGCCCCCTGCGGTCGAAGTTGCGAGCATCTGCCCCTATTGCGGCGTTGGCTGTCAGGTTGGGTTCCGCGTGCGCGACAACCGGATCGAGGAGGTGGTCGGGCGGGATGGGCCGGCGAATGCAGGACGCCTCTGCGTCAAGGGGCGCTTTGGCTTCGACTACCTCGCGCACCCCGATCGCCTGACCCGGCCATTGATCCGATTGGAGGGCGCTGCAAAGGACCCCGCTGACTGCCTCGATCCCGCCCGCGCCCGTCACCGCTTTCGCGAGGCAAGCTGGGACGAGGCGCTGGAGCGCGCCGCGCAGGGCCTGATCCGCATCCGGGACGGAGCCGGCCCGTCAGCCCTGGCCGGCTTCGGCAGCGCCAAGGGCTCGAACGAGGAAGCCTATCTTTTTCAGAAGCTGGTTCGCGCAGGGTTCGGCACCAACAACGTGGACCACTGCACGCGCCTTTGCCACGCCTCGAGCGTCGCCGCACTGCTTGAGGGCATCGGCAGTGGTGCCGTCACCGCGCCCTTCACCGCGGCGGCAGAGGCGGACGTGCTGCTGGTGATCGGCGCGCGCCCGACGGAGAACCACCCTGTCGCCGCGACCTTCCTCAAGGATGCGACGGCACGCGGCGCGAAGCTGATCGTGATGGACCCGCGCGGCACGGGTCTCGACCGCTTCGCGACGGAGGTGGTTCGCTTCGCACCCGGTCAGGATGTGGCGCTGCTCAACTCGATACTGCACGTGATCATGGTGGAGGAGCTGTACGATGCCGCTTTCGTCGCGGCACGGGTGGAGGGCTTCGCGGAGCTACGCGCGCATCTGATGCCCTACGCGCCGGAGATGATGGAGCCGCGCTCGGGCGTGCCGGCGGAGCAGGTGCGGCGCGTCGCGCGCCTCTATGCAGGGGCGCGGTCCGCCCTGACGCTGTGGGGGATGGGCATCAGCCAGTCCGTGCATGGCACGGACAATGCCCGCGCGCTGGTCGCGCTTGCGCTGCTCTGCGGCCAGGTCGGACATGAGGGGGCGGGGCTGCACCCGCTGCGTGGCCAGAATAATGTCCAGGGCGCTTCCGACGCCGGCCTGATCCCGATGATGCTGCCGGACTACCGCCGCACCGAGGACCCCGTCGCCCGCGGCTTCCTGGAGGAGCTCTGGGGCGCGCAGCTGGAGGCCACGCCGGGCCTGACTGTGGTCGAGATCCTGCAGGCGGCCGAGCGCGGCGAGATCAACGGCATGTACGTCATGGGCGAGAACCCCGCCATGTCGGACCCCGACGCCGCGCATGCCCGCGCGGCGCTGGCTCGCCTTGATCACCTCGTTGTCCAGGACCTGTTCCTCACGGAGACAGCGGTGCTGGCCGATGTTGTTTTTCCCGCTGCCGCCTGGCCCGAAAAGGACGGCACGGTCACCAACACCAATCGCCAGGTGCAGATGGGTCGCACCGCTGTCGCTCCGCCGGGCGAAGCACGGCAGGACAGGCAGATCATCGTCGACCTCGCGCAGCGCCTCGGCCTCGACTGGCACTACCCCCACGCCCGCGACGTCTTCGAGGAGATGGCACGCGCGATGCCCTCGCTGGCCAACATCACCTGGGACAGGCTCGATCGCGAGAGTAGCGTCACCTACCCGTGCCTCACGCCCGATGCGCCGGGCGAGGCGATCGTCTTCCGCCAGACCTTTCCCACGATGTCGGGCCGCGCCCGGCTGGTGCCGGCGGGCCTGTCCGAACCGGCGGAGATGCCTGACGCAGAGTATCCGTTCGTGCTCACCACGGGCCGTGAACTGGAGCACTGGCACACCGGTGCGATGACCCGTCGCGCCCAGGTGCTCGACGCTCTCGAACCCGTGCCGACGGTGTCCCTTGCACCGGCCGATCTGTGCCGCCTGGGCCTTGCAAGCGGCCAGCGGCTGCGGGTTACGACGCGGCGGGGCGCGGTGGAGCTGCTGGCGCGTGCCGATCCCGGTCTGCCGGAGGGGCTTGCGTTTCTGCCCTTCGCCTACCGCGAGGCGGCGGCAAACTTGCTGACCGACCCTCGTCTCGATCCCGATGGAAAGATCCCCGGGTTCAAGTACTGTGCCGCCAGGGTGGACCCGGTTTGACGCGGGAAGGAGCAGGAAGGACCATCGAAGATGGCGACTGCGAGAGAGGCTGAGTTGCCTGACCTCAGCTGACCAGCGAACGACCACGCAGCATCTTGAAAGGATCGAGCAATGAACGTCACGCGTCGCGGTGCCCTTGGCGCCGCAAGTCTCGCCCTTGCCGCGCCCAGCCTGATGGCGGGGCGCGGGAGCCTTGCACAAGGAGCCTCTGCTGCGCCGCAGGCTGCGCTGTTCCACAAGTTCCGAGTGGGCAGCCTCAACGTCACGGTCGTGAATGATGGCAGTGTGACACGTCCGATCCAGGGCCTCGTCGTCAACGCATCGCCGGAGCAGACAGTCGCCGCCGCGCGCGCAGCCGGCTTGCAGGGCGAGACATTGAGCAACCCCTACAATGTAACCATACTGGAGACGCCCCAGGGACTTGTTGCTTTTGACGTGGGCAATGGCAGCGGACCGAACCCATCGCTGGGCACCCTGCACGCCAACATGCGTGCGGCAGGTCTCGACCCCGATCGCGTCGTCATGATCGTGCAGACCCACTTCCACGGCGACCACATCAACGGACTGCTCAAGGCTGACGGCACGGCGCTTTATCCCCAGGCGCAGGCTGTGATGGTGCCGGAGCGTGAGTGGACATACTGGACTGATGCCGCCGAGGAGAGCCGCGCGCCTGATGGGCGCCGACCGGGCTTCGCAAATGCACGGCGTCGCTTTGCGCCCTACGCCGCCAAGGTCACCCGCTTCGCGCCGAACGCCGACATCTCGCCCAATATCCGCTCGTTGCCGACAAATGGGCATAGCCCGGGACACACCTCGTTCATCATCCATGACGGCCGGGAGCAGGCGCTCGTGGTCGGCGACGCCGTTACGACACCGGCCTTCTTCATGACCAATCCGGAGTGGTACCCGGGCTTCGACCAGGACCCGACGATGGCGGTTGATTCCCGCAAGCGCCTGCTCGATCAAGCAGCGACCGAACGGATGCCTGTGATTGGGTATCACTTTCCGATGCCTGCTACGGGGCGAGTAGAGCGCGTGGGGAGCGGTTACCGGTTGGTGCCCTCAACGGCCTGATGGGGGCCCTCCGCCTGTAATCAGTGTCGAAGGGCACTTGGCGCGGATGCTCACCACAGCTCAGCCTGATCCGCCGCCGAACGCCGCCAAGGCTATCGCGTGGGCCGCCAAGACGTCGGTGAAGGAAGCATCCGGGGGCGGGGCTCCTCGCCTTCCTACACCCCCAGCCGCTCCGCTGCGCCGCGGAGGAAGCCGCCCAGCGCGTTGTGGAAGTCCGGCTCGTCCAGCAGGAAGGCGTCGTGGCCTTTGTCCGAGGCGATTTCGACGAAGCTGACATTGGCGGCCGCCGCGTTCAGGGCGCGGACGAGGGCGCGGCTCTGGTCGGTGGGGAAGAGCCAGTCGGAGGAGAAGCTCGCGACGAAGAAGCGGGTCGTGGTGCCGCGGAAGGCGGCGGCCAGGTCGCCGCCGTGTTCGGTGGCGAGGTCGAAGAAGTCCATCGCGCGGGTGATCGTCAGGTAGCTGTTCGCGTCGAAGCGGCGGATGAAGGTGCTGCCCTGGTGGCGCAGGTAGCTTTCGACTTCGAAGACGTCTTCGAGGAAGGTGAGTGCGGCGGCACCGCGCAGGCGGCGGCCGAATTTACGGCTCAGTGCCTGTTCGGACAGGTAGGTGATGTGCGCGACCATGCGCGCGACGGACAGCCCCTTGGCCGGGACGGTGCCGTGTTCCCAGTAGCGGCCGCCGCGCCAGTCGGGGTCGCCGTGGATGGCGGCGCGGCCGACCTCGTGAAAGGCGATGTTCTGGGCGCTGTGGTGGGTTGCGCAGGCGATCGGGGCGGCGGCGAAGACCGCCTCGGGGTAGGTCGCGGCCCATTCAAGAACCTGCATGCCGCCCATGGACCCGCCGATGACGGCGAGCCAGCGCGCGATGCCGAGGTGCCCCATCAGCCGGTGCTGCGCGCGGACCATGTCGCGGATGGTGACAGAGGGAAAATCCGTCCCCCAGGGGCGCCCCATGCCATGGCCCGAGGCGTCCGTCATCTCCTCGGGCGGGCCGGAGCTGCCCATGCAGCCGCCGAGGACGTTCACGCAGACGACGTAGAAACGGTCGGTGTCGATCGGCTTGCCGGGGCCCACGATATTGTCCCACCAGCCCGGCTTGCCGGTGAGCGGGTGGGGTTCGGCGAGGTACTGGTCGCCGGTCAGCGCATGGCACACCAGGATGGCGTTGGTGGAATCCGCGTTCAGCTTGCCATAGCCGCGCCAGGCGACGGCCAAGGGGGCGACCTTGGCGCCGCAATCCAGCACCAGCCCTTCGGGGAAGACAGCGCGCTGGTGTTCGGCCTGGGGCGACGCGGTTGGGCCTGTAGGCAGTGGCTGTGCGGCCTGTGACATCGTTTCCGGCATCCTGGGGTGCAGCATTAGGGCGGGGTCCATGGCTCTGCAACCTTGGCGCGGACCGCGGGGGCGTCTAATGCTGCGCGCAGCAATGCCCGACATCAGCCCCCCCGCCGCGCCCAGCAGCCCGCTTCCCCAGGCAGATGCCGCGGAACTCGCCGCGCTGCGCGCCGAGATCGACACGCTCGACGACGCGCTGCACGACCTGGTCATGCGCCGGGCGGGCATCGTCGCGCGTCTGGCCCAGAGCCGCGCCAAGGGTGCGGGGCCCGCGCTGCGCCCGGGGCGGGAGGCGGCGATCCTGCGCCGGATCCTCGCGCGTCATGCGGGGCCGCTGCCGCGTTCCGCTCTGGTGCGTCTTTGGCGTGAGATCTTCGCCTCCTCGACCGCCATGCAGGCGAGCTTCACGATCGTCGCCGCCGCCGATCCAGACCATGCCGAGGCGGTGATGCGCCTGACGCGCGCGCATTTCGGCGGCACCACGCCGATCCGCGCCATGACGACGGTGAGCCAGGCGCTGGCCATGCTGCTATCCGGCGAGGCCGCCATCGCGACCCTGCCCGCACCCGAGCCCGAGGAGCGCGAGGATGCCGCCTGGTGGGTGCGCTTCGACGCGCAGTCGCTGCAGGTGACCGCGCGCCTGCCCTTCCTCGCCGAGCCTGGCGGTGCATCCGTGCTGGTCGTCTCGGCGACGCCGCCCGATCCGTCCGGGCGCGACCGCACCCTGCTGCGCATCGAGCTCACGGCGGATTTCTCGCACACAAGGCTGACGCGCCTGCTGGCGGATGCGGCGATCCCCGCGACCAGCCTGCAAATTCGGCGCACCGGGGACCAGGCCCTGGCCCTGGCCGAGGTGGCCGGCTTCTGGGAGGCGGGCGACCCGCGGCTGAAGGCGCTGGCCGGGCTGCATGTCGAACGCCTGGGTGCCTATGCCGAGTCCGAGCCCGGCTGATGCGCCGTGCAAGCCCCCGAGCGGCGGCGTAGCCTCCCGCAGATCGCGTAAGACGCTCACCAAGGTGTCCCTGATGAACATGCTCGCCCCGCGCCCCTCCATCCTTTCCGTCGAGCCCTATGTCGGCGGCTCATCAAAGCTGCCCGGGGTGAACCGGGTGGTGAAGCTGTCCTCGAACGAGGGCGCCTTCGGCCCGCCGCCGGGCGCGATCGCTGCCATCGAGCGCGCCGCGCGCGAGGCGCATCGCTACCCCGATGGTGGGGCCGTTGCGCTGCGCGAGGCGATCGGCGCGCGCTTTGGCCTCGCCCCGGAGCGCATCGTCTGCGGCAACGGCTCCGATGATTTGCTGACGCTGCTCATCCTCGCCTATGGCGGCGAGGGCACCGAGATCATCATGTCGGCGCATGGCTTCCTGATGTACGACATCGCCGGGCGCTGGGCCGGCTGCCGGGTCATCAAGGTGCCCGAGCGTGAGCTGGTCGCCGATGTGGACGCCATGCTCGGCGCGGTGGGGCCGCGCACCACGATGGTGTTCCTGGCCAACCCCAACAACCCGACCGGGTCGATCCTGCCGCAATCTGAGGTGGACCGCCTGCGCGCTGGCCTGCGCGGGAACATCCTGCTCGTGCTCGACAGCGCCTATGCGGAATACGTCGAGCGTCCCGACTACGACGCCGGGGCGGCGCTGGTTGACGCGACCGGCAACACCGTGATGACGCGCACCTTCTCCAAGATCTTCGGCCTTGGCGGGATGCGGGTGGGCTGGTGCTACGCGCCTGCGGATGTCGTCGACGTGCTCGGGCGCATTCGCGGGCCGTTCAACGTGAACCTCGCCGCGATGGAGGGCGCCATCGCCGCGCTCGCCGAGCCGGGCTGGATCGAGAAGAACCTTGCTCATAATTCCGAATGGCGGGCGCGCGTTGCGTCGGCGCTGACGGATGCCGGCATCAAGGTCTGGCCTAGCGAAGGCAACTTCGTCCTGGCCGATTTCGGCACTGGCGCGGCCGCGCAGGCCGCCGACGCGCACCTGAAGTCGCGCGGCCTGATCGTGCGCGCGATGGGCGCCTATGGCCTGCCCGCCTGCCTGCGCATCACGATCGGCGCCGCGGATGAGAACACGCTGCTCATCGAGGCACTCGCCGGTTTCATGGCCGAACGCCGTGGCTGAACCTCTGTTCCGACGGCTCTGCATCATCGGGCCGGGCCTGATCGGCAGCTCCATCGCGCGCTTTGCCCGCTCGCGCGACGACATCGCGACCACGATCGTCGCCTGCGCGCAATCCGAGGCGACGCGCGCGCGGGTCACGGAACTTGGCATCGTCGACCAGGTCGAGGCCGACCCCGCCCGCGCGGTGGAGGGCTGCGACGGCGTCATCCTGTGCATCCCCGTCGGCGCCTATGCGGGGGTGATGGCGCGCATCGCGCCGCATTTGGCACCGGGCTGCATCCTCACCGATGCCGGCAGCACCAAGGGCAGCGTCGTGCGCGACCTGCTGCCCCTGCTGCCGCCTGGCGTACACCTGGTGCCTGGCCACCCGATGGCCGGGACCGAATACTCCGGCCCCGACGCCGGCTTCGCGACGCTGTTCGAGGGCCGCTACGTCATCCTCACGCCGCTGCCGGAGTCCGATCCGGCGGCGGTCGAGCGCGTCGCCGAGTTCTGGCGCCGCGCGGGTGCGATGATCGAGACGATGGACCCCACGACGCACGACAAGGTCGTCGCCATCGTGTCCCACCTGCCGCACCTGATCGCCTTTACCATCTGCGGCACGGCCGATGACCTGGCGCAGGAAACGCGCGAGGCGGTGCTGAAATTCGCCGCCTCCGGCTTTCGCGACTTCACCCGCATCGCCTCCTCGGACGTGGCCATGTGGCGCGACGTGTTCCTGAACAATCGCGAGGCTCTGCTGGAAATGCTGGCGCGGTTTTCCGAGGATGCCCACGCACTCGGGCGCGCGGTGCGCTACGGCCAGTCGGAGTTCATCGAGGACCGGATCAAGCGCGGGCGGAAGATCCGCCAGGGGCTGATTGACCGGAAGCAGGCTTAGGGCCTGGCGTGCAATGCTTTGTGACGTGACCGGCGCCGGCCCGGAGCATCAGATGCGATGATGATCCTGCGGCGCCGCCATCTCCTGGCCCTGGTCCCCGCGACTGCTTCCGCGCAGGGGCTGATCCCGCGCACGCCGGCGCAGATGGAAGGCCCTTTCTACCCGCGCGACATCCCCGAGGATGCGGACGCCGACCTTCGCCGCGTCATCGGCGCAAGCCGCGAGGCGCGCGGCATCCCGCTGCTGCTCCACGGCGTGGTCCGCAACCTCGCCGGCACGCCCCTGCCCGGCGCCCGCGTCGAGATCTGGCAAGCCGACGCGCAAGGGATCTACCTCCATCCCCGCGACCGCGTCGCCCAGCGCGATGCCGGCTTCCAGGGCTACGGCCGCGTCACAGCCGATGCCCAGGGGCGCTACGCCTTCCGCACCATCCGGCCCGGCCTGTATCCCGGCCGCACCCCGCACATCCACCTCCGCGCCCATATGCCCGAAGGCGGCGCGCCGCTGACGACGCAGGTCTACTTCCCCGACGAGCCGGGCAATGCCCGCGACGGGCTGTTCAGCCGCACGCCCGAGGCGGAGCGCGGCTTGCTGCTCGCGCGCCTGGACGCGACCGACCAGGGCCAGCGCGCCACATTCGATGTCGCAATCCACCGGCTGGAGCGGGGCCTGCCGATCCGCTAGGCGGCCGCCGCGGGGCCGGCACGCAGCCTCAAGGCTTGCCCCGCCCGCCGCCCCCTGCCACACCACCGCCGCCCATGACCGACGATATCCCCAACCCAGCCCTGCTCCCCGCCGGCTTCGCCGACGCGCTGCCGCCCGAGGCGGAGCGCGAGGCCGCCTTCGTCGAAGCCATCATGGCGAGCTTCGCGCTGCATGGGTATGAGCGCGTGAAGCCCCCCCTGCTGGAATTCGAGGACAGCCTCCTCGCCGGCTCGGGTGCCGCGATCGCCGAGCAGACCTTCCGGCTGATGGACCCCGTCTCCCAGCGGATGATGGGCCTGCGGGCGGACACCACGCCGCAGGTCGCACGCATCGCGGCAACGCGGCTGGCGGGCATTCCCCGCCCTCTCCGCCTTTCCTATGCGGGGCAGGTGCTGCGCGTGCGCGGCACCCAGCTTTCCGCCGCGCGCCAGTTGCCCCAGGCCGGCATCGAGCTGATCGGCGCCGGGAACGCGAATGCAGATGCCGAGGTCGCCGTCGTCGCGGTCGAGGCGCTCGCTGCCGTCGGCATCGAGGACCCCTCGCTCGACATCACCCTGCCGACCATGGCGCCGACCCTGCTGGACCATGCCGGGGTGAGCGCCGAGCTGCGCAGCCGCCTGGCCCGCGCGCTGGACCGCAAGGACGCGGCCGCCGTCACCGAGGCCGCGGCCGAGGCGGGTGCAGCGCTTGACGATCTTACACCCCTGTTGCACGCGGCCGGGCCTGCCGACGGCGCGCTCGCCGCCCTTGCCCGCGCGTCCCTGCCGCCGGCCGCGCGCGCCATCGCGGACAATGCGGCCGCCGTCATCGCCGCGATCCGCGCGCGCGCGCCCGGTCTGCGGATCACGCTTGATCCCGTGGAATTCCGCGGCTTCCGCTATCACACCGGCGTAGCCTTCACCCTCTATGGGCCGGGCGCGAGCGGCGAGATGGGCCGTGGCGGCCGCTACCTGGCGCAGGGGGGGGAGCCCGCCACCGGCATCTCCCTGTACCCCGACGCGATGCTGCGCGCGGCACCCACCGCGCCCGCGCGCCCGCGCCTGTTCCTGCCGCTCGGCACCAGTGAAGCCGCCGCGCGGGCCTTGCGCGCCGAAGGCTTCGTGACCGTTGCCGCGCTGTCCCCGCTCGACAGCGCCGAGCGCCTGCGCTGCACCCACACCCTGGCCGGCGGAATCGCCGCGCCACTCGAACGGAAGAAGGTCTGACGCCATGGCCAATGTCGCGGTGATCGGCGCGCAATGGGGCGACGAGGGCAAGGGCAAGGTGGTCGACTGGCTCGCCAGCCGCGCCGACCTCGTCGTGCGCTTCCAGGGCGGGCACAATGCCGGCCACACGCTGGTGGTGGGCAACGAGACCTACAAGCTGTCCCTGCTGCCCTCGGGCGTGGTGCGCGGCAAGCTTGGGATCATCGGCAACGGCGTGGTGCTGGACCCCGAGGCGCTGCTGGCCGAGATCGCGAAGGTCGGCGCGCAGGGGCTGAAGGTGACGCCGGAAAACCTGCGCATCGCCGAGAACGTGCCCCTCATCCTCCCCCTGCACCCCGCACTCGATAAGGCGCGCGAGGCCGCCCGTGGCGAGGACAAGATCGGCACCACCGGCCGCGGCATCGGCCCCGCCTATGAGGACAAGGTCGGCCGGCGTTCCATCCGCCTGTGCGACCTGGCCGAGCCCGAGACGCTGTCGGCCAAGCTCGATGAGCTGCTGCTGCACCACAACGCGCTGTTCCGCGGCCTGGGCGCGCCGGAGTTCGAGAAGCAGCCGTTGCTGGATGCACTGCTGGCCCTCGCGCCGAAACTGCTGCCCTTCGCCGAAGCCGTGTGGGAGCGCCTGGACACCGCACGCAGCGAAGGCAAGCGCGTGCTGTTCGAGGGTGCCCAGGCGGTGATGCTCGATGTCGACCATGGCACCTACCCCTATGTCACCAGTTCCAACACCGTCTCCGGCGGTGCGGCGGCTGGGTCCGGTGTCGGACCCGATGCGGTGGGCTACGTGCTGGGCATCGCGAAGGCCTACACGACGCGCGTGGGGTCCGGCCCCTTCCCCACCGAGCTGCACGACGAGACCGGACGGTTGCTGGGCGAGCGCGGGCGCGAGTTCGGGACAGTGACAGGGCGCCCGCGCCGCTGCGGCTGGTTCGACGCGGCGATGGTGCGCCAGGCGGTGAAGCTCGGCGGCGTGCAGGGCCTGGTGGTGACCAAGCTCGACGTGCTGGACGGGCTGCCGGAACTGAAGATCGGCGTCGGCTACGAGGTCGATGGCGTGCGCATGAAGCGCCTGCCGGCGGCGCAGGGCGCCCAGTCGCGCGCGACGCCCATCTTCGAGACCATGCCCGGCTGGCCCGGTTCCACCCGCGGCGCGCGCAGCTATGGCGAGCTGCCGGCCGAGGCGGTGAAGTACATCCGCCGAATCGAGGAGCTGGCCGAGGCGCCGGTGGTGCTGCTCAGCACAAGCCCCGAGCGCGACGACACGATCATGATGAAGGATCCCTTCGCGGGGTAGGGGTGCCTGAAGGCGCCTGATCCACACGCGCAGGAAGCCCCGAAGCAACCCGGCGAGCCTTGCGTGCTCCCGGCGCCTGCGGCAGACCATCAGGGCGCGTCTTCGCGCGCAGCCCGACACCGAATGGCTGAAGGCCGGCTGTCCAGCGCGAGTGTCCGGAGACCGCGACCTGCGCTTGAGGTCGCACAAGGGACGGCGGGCGCCCTTCACATCCTAGGATCCTCAAGTCGCCACGGCGATCCAGATCCCTACGCCCGCGAGCGGCACCGCGAACACCTTCCCCGCCATCCGCATCAGCCCGGCATCGGTCAGCATCGGGCGTAGCGCGCCGGCCAGGGTGACGATGGCCGCATGCACCGCCGTCGCGACCAGGACGTAGACGGCGGAGAGCACCAGCGCCTGATGCTGCACCGGCTGCACGGGGTCGAAGAAGGCCGGCAGCACCGCGCCGTAGAAGATCACCGCCTTGGGGTTGAGCAGGTTGGTCACCAACCCCCGCCGGAACAGCTGCCCGTCAGGTGGCGGGTCCTCGCCGGCCGCCGCGCCGGCATCAGTCCAGCTTTCCCAGGTCAGCCAGCCGAAATAGGCCACGCCCGCCCATTTCATTGCCTGGTAGATCATGGGCGATGCTGCGATCAGCTCCGCCGCGCCCAACCCGGCCGCGAGGCCGACCAGCGCCAGACCCAGCGCGACGCCGGCGACCGCCGCATAGCCCGCCCGCCTGCCCTCGCGCAGCGCGACGAGGGCCAGGTAGGTCATGTTCGGTCCGGGCGTCAGCTCGACCAGCAGGCAGGTGAGCGCGAAGGCCAGGATCGCGGGGGGCAGCATGTCCATCGCTCGCCTATGGGGCATGGCACACCGCGCGTAAAACCTTGCGCGCGGCGCTGCGTGCCGTAGCCTTCCCGCAACGGGCCAAGACCCGTGCGGAGGAACGCCCATGCACCCGATCCGGACGGCCCTGCTGATGGCGATGCTGCTGACCGGTTCGCTCGCGCAGGCGCGCATCATCCGCATCGACGTCACCGCCTCGGAACCCTTCGCGGCCGGGCAGGATTTCGGCGCCGGGCCCTACCGGATCATCCGCGGGGTCGCCCATGGCGCGCTTGATCCCAATGACCCACGCAACGAGCCCATCCACGGCCTCAACCTGGCGCCGCGCAACGCGGCGGGGATGGTGGAATACTCCACCCAGTTCGAGATCCTGCGCCCCGTCGATCCCGCCCGCGCCTCCGGCCGGCTGGTGCATGAGGTGAACAATCGCGGGCGGAAGATGGTCTTCGCCTATCTCCAGGACGCGACCGCACCGCAGGCCAGCATGAACGCGATGGATGGCGCGGCGTCGGTGGGCAATGCGCTGGCGCTGCGCCTTGGCCATACGCTGGTCTGGAATGGCTGGGACCCGGATGTGCCGCGCGCGGGGGTCAACCTCGCGATCACGCTGCCCGAGGTCAACGGCATCATCCGCACCATTCGCGATGAGTTCGTCTTCGGCGTGCGCCTTGGCGGGGATCGGCTGGCAGCGCCACTCTCCTATCCGCTGGCCGATGCGAACCCGGGGCTGGCGCGGCTGACCATCCGCCGCGCACGCGCCGATGCACCGCGCGACATCGCCTTCGACTATGCGGGGCCGCAGTCGATCCGCCTGCCTGGCGGCGCGGCCTTCGAGCCGCTGTCCATCTATGAGTTCCGCTACCCCGCCATGGGTGCGCGGCCGCTCGGGATGGGCTTCGCCGCGACGCGGGACCTGGTCTCGCACCTGCGCCATGGCGGGCCGGGCAGCCCGATGGCGGACATCCCGGTGGCCGGCGTGCTCGCGGTGGGAATCTCGCAATCCGGGCGCTACCTGCGCCATCATCTGAGCCTGGGGATGAATGCGGATGAGTCCGGCCGGCGCGTCTATGACGGCATGCTGGTCCATATCGCCGGCGCCGGGCGCGTCTTCATCAACGAGTTCTTCGCCCAGTCCAACCGCACCGCCACCTGGCACGAGGATTTCGGCTTCCCGGAAAACTGGTTCCCCATCGCGCACGCCCCCACGCAAGACCCGGTCTCGGGCGAGACGGCCGCACTCCTGCGCGGGGATGGCAGCGATCCCGTCATCCTCGAGGTGAACACCTCGACCGAGTACTGGCAGAAGGGCGCCTCGCTGATCCACACGGACCTGACGGGGCAGGCCGACCTGCCGGAGCCCGCGAATGTGCGCCACTTCCTGGTGGCGGGGACGAAGCATGGCGGTCGCGCGGGGCTGACGACGGCGGCGGGCGGCTGCGTGAACCCGAACAACCCGCACTCATCAGGGCCGCTGCTGCGCGCGCTGCTGGTGGCACTCGACGGCTGGGCGACGCGCGGAGTGGCCCCGCCCGCCACGCGCGTGCCGCGCATCGCGGAGGGAACGCTGGTGCGCGCGGAGGCTGCGCTGGAGGCCTTCCCGCCCATTCCGGG
>JAZKFA010000332.1:30773-31354 GCA_040386655.1 Pseudomonadota bacterium
CCTTCGCGACGCCCATCGCTCCGGTGCTGGACTGGGTCGCGGGCACCCGCGGCGATGAGCGTGCATGGACGCCGCTGGTGCCCGCCCTGGATGCCGACGGCAACGAGCGCGCGGGCGTGCTGCTGCCCGAAATGGCGGTGCCGCTGGGCACGCAGACGGGGTGGAACATCCATGCCGGCGCGGGCCTTGCGACCGAGATGTGCGATCGGGAGGGCAGCTTCCTCGCCTTCGCCCCGACGCGGGCGGCACGCGAGGCGGCGGGCGATCCACGCCCATCGCTGGAGGAGCGCTATGGCACGGCCGCGCGCCCGCGTGCCCGCGTGGCTGCCGCCGCCGAGGCGCTGGTCGCCACGCGACTGCTGCTGCCCGAAGATGCGGCCGCCTTCATCGCGGCGGCGCGGCCCTAGAGCATGCTGCATTCGCATGCGCTCACGCAGCATGCGCCAGGATTTAGCTGACCGGGGCCTTCAGCGAGTTCGGCGATGCCGCCTCAGCACATCCCACGCGGGCCAGAGCACCCAGCTTCCCGCGCAGTGAGACAAAATCGCCGCGCGGGTAAAGTGTTTCGTAACGACACGCTC
>JAZKFA010000333.1:0-833 GCA_040386655.1 Pseudomonadota bacterium
GTAGCGGGCATTCGGGAAGGTGGGGATCCAGGCGCCATCGCGCAGGCTGGTGTTCCAGCCGACGTGATCGTGGTGCAGGTGGGTATTCACCACGTGCGTCACATCCTCCGGCCGCACGCCGAGGGCCGCGATGCGCTCCAGCCAGTCGTTGCGGAGCATGTGGAACATCGGGACGCTCGGCCGGTTCTTGTCGTTGCCCGAACCGGTGTCGATCACCATCACCAGCCCCGCGTCGTCGCGCAGCAGCCAGCTATGAACAGAGGTGGCGATCTTGCCGCTGGCAGCATCGAAGCTGCGCGGAGGCAGCTTCGGCAGGATGGCGGCGAAGCGCTCGGGCGTCAGCGCCGGGAACATCTCCCCCGGCAGCATGCGCGGGCCGCCGAATTCGGGGACCGCGTCCAGCCGGAAGCTTCCAACGCGATAATGGTCATGCTGAGCGTCTGACATGCGCTTCCCCCATCTCCGCGCACCTTACGGGCGAGGCTGCGGCGTGTCTTCCCTGGCTGCGGTCGGGCACGTTTGGGTGGACGCAGCCGCGGACTGGCGCGTGCGCTGAACGGCCGCGATGTGCCGGGGCGTGGGGCACTGGTCACGGACCCACGACGTGCCCAAGGCTTAACGGGGGTTGGGCCTTTTGGCGCCATCGGCCCAAGCCCGTTTCTGCGCGTGGCGCATACGCTCAAGTGAGAGGGAACCTGGCAGACAGATCCACCTGTAGCGCTGCCCTGGGGCTAAGGTGCCGGCCAATGCCGGGCAAGGACAGTGCTGGACGAACATTCGCACACCGGGTCGCGCCGTTGCCGTCGGAGCTGTCCACCGGCGATTGGCGGCGC
>JAZKFA010000333.1:843-8947 GCA_040386655.1 Pseudomonadota bacterium
CCCGAGCGCCTCAGACGAAAGGACCTCACCGAACATGATACGACGCACCATCCTGTCCATGCTCGCGGCTGCGAGCCTCGCCATCGGGTGGGGCTCGGCTGCGCACGCGGGCGCGACGCTCGATGCGGTACGCCAGCGCGGCACGCTGAACTGCGGTGTGAATGTCGGCATTGCCGGCTTCTCCCTTCCTGACAGTCAGGGCGTCTGGCGCGGCATGGACGCCGACCTTTGCCGTGGCGTCGCGGCGGCCCTGTTCGGCGATCCCACCAAGGTGCGCTTCGTGCCGCTCACGGCTGTGCAGCGCTTCACCGCACTGCAATCAGGCGAGATCGACGTGCTGATCCGCCAGACCACGATGACCCTGGTGCGCGACACCAATCTCGGCATGCGCATGGTTCATCCCTACCTCTACGATGGCCACGGCTTCATGGTGCGCCGGGACGCGAACGTGCGCACCATCCGCGACATGAATGGCATGACTGTGTGCCTTTCGCCCGGCACGACAAACGAGATGGTCACCACCGACGCCTTCCGGACCGCCGGCGCTCAGTTTCGTCCCGTCCTGCAGGAGCGCATGCAGGACAATGCGCAGGCAATGCAGGCCGGGCGGTGCGACGCGATCGGCACCGACGCGACCCAGCTTGCGGCACTCCGCAGCCAGTTCAATCAACCCAATGACTACGTCATCCTGGAGGAGCGCTTCTCCAAGGAGCCCTACGGCCCGGTGGTGCGCCGCGATGACCAGGAGTGGTTCGATGTCATCCGCTGGGTGGTGTTTGGCCTGATCGAAGCGGAGGAACTTGGCGTCACCAGCCAGAACGCCGAGCAGATGCGCGCGACGAGCCAGAACCCATCCATACGGCGTCTCTTGGGCGCCACGCCCGATTTGAGCGATGCCTTGAAGCTAAGGCAAAGCTGGTTCTTCGACGTGGTCCGCGCGATCGGCAATTATGGCGAGCTGTATGAGCGGACCATCGGCGTGAACACGCCTCTCGCCCTGCCGCGGGGCAACAATGACCTGTGGACGCGCGGGGGGCTGATGTACGCTTGGCCGATGCGCTGACCCGTTGACCAGGCGGGCGGGCGTTCGATCTCCCGCCCGCCGGTCGTCGGGATGGAGCGGGGCCAACAAACGGCCGCGCACTGCCTAAAGCGCCATGGCGACCCCTGGCTCCACCAACGGCATCCCCAGTGCAGCCGCGACCGCGGGATGGGTAATGTGGCCCGCGTGGACGTTGAGGCCCTGTGCCAGATGGGCGTTTTCCTGACAGGCTTGGCGCAAACCCTTGTCAGCAATCTGAAGCGTGAAAGGTAGCGTGGCGTTGTTCAGTGCCACCGTGCTTGTCCGCGCCACGGCGCCCGGCATGTTGGTCACGCAGTAATGCACCACACCGTCCACGACATAGGTCGGCTCGGCATGAGTCGTGGGGCGGGAGGTCTCGAAACACCCGCCCTGATCGATTGCGACATCGACGACAACACTGCCCTTCCGCATGCGGCTCACGAGATCCCTCGTCACCAGGCGAGGCGCCGCGGCGCCAGGTAGCAGGACCGCGCCGATGACCAGGTCAGCATCCAGAACCGCGGCCTCTACCGCCGCAGCGGTCGCGAACAGAGTCGCCACAGCGCCATCGAACTCCGCATCCAGCGCGTGCATCACGTGCGGCGAGCGATCCAGCACGGTGACCCGGGCACGCATCCCCCGGGCGATGCGCGCTGCGTTCGCGCCGACGACGCCACCGCCGAGCACGACGACGTGGGCGCCTGGAACGCCCGGTACGCCACCGAGCAGGATGCCTGCGCCACCGGCGTCTTTTTCGAGGCATCGCGCGCCCACCTGCACGGCCATCCGGCCGGCGACCTCGCTCATCGGCGCCAGCAAAGGCAGGCCTCCCCGTGCGTCCGTCACCGTTTCGTACGCCACGGCGCTGGCGCCGGAGGCCACCAGCCCGTGTGTAAGGTCGGGCGCGGGCGCCAGATGCAGATAGGTGAACAATACCTGTCCGGGTCGGAGCTGAAGCCACTCCTCCGGCTGGGGTTCCTTCACCTTCACGATGAGCTCCGCCGCCCGAAAAATCTCAGCGGCGTCTCGGGCGATCGAGGCTCCTGCCGCAATGTAGGCGGCATCGTGAAAGCCGATCGCTTCCCCCGCACCACTCTCGACGAGCACCTGATGCCCGCGTGCGGAAAGCTCTTTGACCGAGCCAGGCGTCAGCCCGACGCGGTATTCATGAACCTTGATCTCTCTCGGGACACCAACTCGCATGGTCGCTCCTTCTCTCGCGAAGCATTAAAGCATGTTGGGCCAATCCGGCGTGATCACGGCCGTTGCTGGTGGTCGCCGGTGACAGGCATGGCGCTGCTAAGTTGCAGCGCACGAAACTCCCCAGGGTTCAGCAATTAACGCGACCGAACTGACAGGGGTTCTGCCGCGGACGCGAAGGTTATGCGGTTGAGCCATCAAGATGAGGCAGGCGCAGTCATGACGCTGGTGGGAGTGACAGTTCCTTCCCGGGACGGTGCTTGGCGTTGCGCGACGCCAGAGAGCTCCCGGCCGAGTAGCCGACCAGTTTCTCTCTCCGCGTCATGCATGCCGGCAGCGCACTTTCATTCCAGGATTTATGGCACACCTCGCTGGCCACGACTTATTCCAGGCGGATATTTGCCTCCCGGATGAAGCCGCCCCATAGCGCCGTATCGGCTTCCATCACGCGGCGGAAGGCAGCGCGGCCGCGATTCTGCACCTGGAACCCTGCGGCGTGTAGGCGTGCCGTGACATCGGTGTCTCCGATCCCGGCAAGCGTGGCCTCCTCGATGCGCGCCAGCACAGGCTCCGGCGTGGCGACGGGCGCGACCAGGCCGATCCACGAGATCGCCTCGTAGCCGGGGAAGCCCTGCTCGGCGACCGTCGGCACATCCGGCAGATCGCGCCAGCGGGTCGCGCCGGTCACACCCAGGGCGCGGAACTGGCCGGCCTGAATGCCCGGCAAGGCCTGCATGGGATTGTTGAAGCTGAGCTGCACCTGCCCGGAGAGCAGCGCCATCTGTGACGGTGCCGCGCCGGGAAAGGGCGCATGGGTCAGCTCCACGCCGGCGCGCCTGGCAAACAGCGCGGGCGCGAGGTGGCTGGTATTGCCGATGCCGGCGGAGCTGTAGGCGATCTCACCCGGACGGGCCCGCGCGAGCGCCACCAGCTCCTGCATGCTGCGCGCCGGAAGCGAGGGGTGGGCGAGTGCGACCATCGGGAAGTCGAACACCTGCACGATGGGTGCGAAATCGCGCATGGGGTCGTAGCTGAGGTTCCGCACCAGAAAGGGCGCTGCGATGATGCTGGAGGCGGCGACCAGCAGCGTGTAGCCATCCGGCGCCGCCTTGGCGACAAAGTCCGCGCCGATATTGCCCCCCGCGCCGGGACGGTTCTCCACCACCACCGATTGGCCCCAGGCGGCGCCGAGGCGCTCTGCCAGCACGCGGCCGGCGACATCGGATGGTCCCCCCGGCGCCGAGGCCACGATGAGCCGCACCGGGCGCGCCGGCCAGCGCGGTTGCGCGAGCGCAGGGCGCGGCAGCGCCCCCAGGGCGGTGGTGCCGGCGAGCAGCGCGCGGCGGGTTAGGCGGATGGCCATGGCGGTGTTCCTTCCGTGGTGCTTCATGGGAGCAAGACGGCACCGCTAGCTTCGACAGAGGTGCCTGTGAACCAGACAGGTTGAGACTTCGCCATTCTGAATGGCGCAGCCCTTCGACAAGCGAGATCGGGACAAGTCATCCCGCTATTCCGCCCGAATACCGACGGATTGCGCGACCTGGCGCCAGCGCGGCAATTCCTCCCGGATGCGTGCGGCCAGGCCCGCGGCATCAAGGGCAAGCGTTTCCGAACCTTGGGCCCGAAGCCGCTCCCGCATCTCCGGTTGACTCTGCAGCGCCACGACGTCGCCTTCGATGCGCTGCGCCAGCGCGGACGGCAGACCGGCCGGCGCCATGAGGCCATACCAGACCGAGGTATCCGGCAGGGCGTAGCCGGCCTCGATGAAGGTCGGCGTGTCCGGCAGGTCGACGTTGCGCGTAGCACCCGCGACCGCAAGCGCGCGCAACTGGCCCGCGCGGATCGCGCCCAGCACCGTACCCAGCGTGTTGAAGGTCAACGGCACCGTGCCGGATATCGCATCCTGCGTCGCAGGGGCCGCGCCGCGATACGGCACATGCGATAACTCGATCCCCGCCGTGGCGTTGAGAACCGCGCCACCATAGTGGCCGTTGCTGCCGATGCCGCTCGTCGAGTAGGAAATGGCGCCCGGCGCCGCCTTCGCGGCCGTCACCAATTCGCCCAGGGTGTGCCAGGGCGTCCCGGCATTGCACGCAAGGACGTTGGGCGAGATCGCGATGCCGCCCAGGGAGACGAAGCTGCGCTCCACGTCATAGGGCAGGTTCAGGAACATCGGCGGGTTGGCGACCAGCGACAGCGTCGCGAAGAAAAGCGTGTAGCCATCGGGTGCCGCGCGCGCGACCGCATCGGTCGCGATGGTGCCCCCGGCGCCGGAGCGGTTGTCCACCACCACCGTCTGGCCCCAGGCGGCGCCGAGCGCCTGCGCGGTGAAACGGGCGATGATGTCGGTGAGCCCGCCCGGTGGAAATCCGCAGATCAGGCGGACCGGGCGGCGCGGCCAATCCAGTGTCTGCGCTGCCGCGCCGCGTGGTGCCGGCAGCATCCCCACGGAAAGTGCCGCCGCGATCGCGCGCCGCGGGAAGCGATGGTCGGTCATGGTTTTGTCTCCCCCCAAGTCAACGAAGCCGCGGCGTTCAGGGCGGCCCGGCTTCCCCCGGTTCGAACTCGCGGTCCTTCTTCGGCACGAGGTCATAGGGATAGGCATAGCCGGGCATGGCCTGGATGCGGCGTGACCAGGCCGCGACGTTCGGCCAGTTCTCGATCTCCATGCCGCCTTCCGCCATGAAGACCATGCGCCCCCAGCACCCGATATCGGCAATGGTCGGCGCATCGCCCACGAGCCACGCGCGGCCCTCAAGCGCCTTCTCCACAAAGTCGAGCGCATCCACCGCGAGCGGGCGGAAGTACGCCATGACCGCGGGATCGACCGTTCGGAAGCGACTGTAGTGCCGGACCTTGGCGATGTTGCTGATCCTGTCGGCCTCCCAGTCCAGCCACTCGCGCGCGGTCCAGCGGTCCTGCTCGGTCTTGCCCTCGAAGTGGCCCGTCGCACCCGCGAGGTAGCTGAGGCAGACGTTGGACTGCACGACCGTCAGCCCCCGGTGCTGCACCGCCGGCACCTTTCCATAGCGGTTCACGACCAGGTACTCCGGCGTGTTCTGCACGTTGTTCTTCAGGTTCACCGTGCGGAAGGAGAACGGCACCCGCGCCAACGACAAATAGAGCATGACCTTGAAGCTGGAACTGGACGTGAAGCTGCCGAACAGTGTGATGCGGTCATTCAAGGCGCGTGCTCCCCTGTTTGCGAAGGTGCTTATCCATGCCGAGTTTGGCGTCAGCGCGAGCATGCGCACCACCGCACTATCCGTCCTAATCCACCATCCACTGGCAGCCCAACAGCTTTGCTCCGGTTGGTGCCGCAGTCCCTCGCCCGCGCAGGTTAAGCGTCAGAAACTCGAAATCGCCTAAGCCGCACTTGCTGAAACCGAGAAGCGGCAGATGTTCCAACCGCTCGAACGCATCCACCAGATCAATCTGACCACGTCGTCCGTCTTGCTCCGGATTTCGAGGGTCATCGGGAGTCACCGCCGCCGCGCAGCCGTTCGGACCGCCTCCGCAGCCACTCGACCACGGCAACCAACGCGACTGAGACCAGGAAAAGCAGCGTCGCCGCCGCTGTTATGGTCGGGCTGATCTGCTCGCGAACGCCGTCGAACATCTGAAGGGGCAGCGTTCGCTGCTGCGGGCCGGCGATGAACAGCGTCACCACGATCTCGTCGAAGGAAGTCGCGAACGCGAACAGCGCGCCCGACACCACACCGGGCATGATCAGCGGGAGTGTGACGCGGCGAAAGGCCTGCGTAGGCGTCGCGCCCAGGCTGAGCGCGGCATTCAGCAACCGTCGATCAAAGCCGGACAGCGTGGCAGCGACCGTGATGACGACGAAGGGGGCGCCAAGCAGCGAATGCGCCAGTATCAGGCCGCGATAGCTCGCGGTGAGGCCGAGTGCAGCGAACAGCGCGTAGAGGCTGCTGCCGATAACAACGACCGGCACGACCACCGGCATCAGGAACAATGCATGGAGCAGCTGGCGCGGCAGGCCGCCCATGCGGTCCAGCCCCAGCGCGGCGCTCGTGCCGAGGACGGTCGCGATGACCGTGGAGAACACACCGATCAGCACGCTGTTCCACAGCGCCGGGAGCCAGCGCGGGGAGGTGAGGAAATCCGTGTACCAGCGGAGCGAGAAGCCCGACATCGGGTAGGTCAGGAAGGACCCTGCATTGAAGGAAAGTGGGACGACCGCGAGCACGGGTAGCACCAGGAACGCCAGGACGGCACCGCACAGCGCCAGCAGAGCCCAGCGCAGGGCGCGGTCAACAGGTGCGAGCGGTATCCTCACGCGGCGGATCGCGAGCGGCGCAGGACGCCGGCATAGGCGAGATAAAGCAGGCTGGTCGCCACCAGCAGGATCAGCGAAAGCGCTCCCGCCATGCCCCAGTTCGTCGTTCGGTTCGTATAGAAGGCGATGAAGTAACTGATCATCTGGTCGCCTCCGCCGCCGACAAGCTCGGGCGTCACGTAATAGCCGAGGGCCGAGATGAAGACGAGCAGGCAGCCGGCCCCGATCCCCGCCGCCGATTGCGGCAGGTAGACGCGGATGAAGGCTTCCAGCGGGCGCGCGCCGAGCGACATGGCCGCCCGCATCGAGGCGGGACCGATGCCCTTCATCACGCTGTAGAGCGGCAGTACCATGAGCGGCAGCAGCACATGCACCATAGCGATGACGACGCCGGTGCGATTGTAGATCAGCGTCAGTGGTGCATCGATCAACCCGACACCGCGCAGCATGGTGTTCACCATGCCGTCTCGCTGAAGAAGCACCACCCAGGCTGTGGTTCGCACCAGCACCGAGGTCCAGAACGGGATCAGCACCAGCATCAGGAGCGGGTTAGCAAACTTTGCCGGCAGGGTCGCCAGGACGTAGGCCAGGGGATAGCCAAGCAGGAGACAGATAACCGAGACCGACGCCGCGATGCCGAGGGTCCGCAGCAATACGCCCACGAATACCGCGCGTTCTTCCGGAACACGCCCGATTGCTCCCGCTTCGTCGCGCCGCAGATCAAGTGCCGCCAGAAGGAAAGCGTCGGTAAGTGGGCCGCCCGCGCGGCGCATGGCGGCCCATGTAGCGGGATCTCTCCAGCGGCCATCAATGCCGGCAAGCAGGCTGGCGGGATCGTCGGTCGAGGCAGGTGGCAACGCACGCGCGGTGCGCAACAGGGTGGAGCGGAAGCCGGGGATCTCGGCATTCAAACGATTGGCCGCGAAGCTCAGTTCCTGCGTCCCGCGCGCGGCCTGCAATTCGGTTATGAACGCATTCATCGCGGCCGCGGGCGGCAGGCCCTGTCCGTCCCAGTGTGAGAGCGCGACCACGGTGCGCGGGAAGCCCAGCGACAGCTCCGGGTCCTGCACACTGCGGGCCAGCATCAGCGCGATCGGCACCACCAGGATGGCCGCGCTGAACAGGAACAGCGGCAGCACCAGCAACCACGCCGATAGCGGTGTCCGGGAGCGTGCTGGTGCCGCCTGCCGCATCGGAGGCTTAGCGTGCCGCCCAGGCGTTGAAGCG
Organism: Pseudomonadota bacterium; assembly: GCA_040386655.1. Lineage (GTDB taxonomy): Bacteria > Pseudomonadota > Alphaproteobacteria > Acetobacterales > Acetobacteraceae > Plastoroseomonas. The sequence goes on from JAZKFA010000333.1 coordinate 8,634, forward strand.
CTGGGTCAGCTCCTCGATGTTGTCCACCCAGAACTCCACGTCGAGCGGCATGGCGACACTCATGTTCTCCGGCTGCGTCGGCAGGCTGGCGGCGACGGCGGGATCGGCCTGCCGCGCGGCCTCGACATTGGTCGCCCCCTGGAAGGCGAGGGACGGGAAGCGGCTCTGGTTCTCAGGGCGGGTCGCGAACTGGATGAAGCGCGTCGCACTCTCGCGATTGGGCGAGCCACGGAGGATCGTCCAGAAATCCACCGCGTAGATGCTGCCGGCCCACACCACCCGCAGGTCACGGTTGTCATCGCGGCGGGCGGCGA
>JAZKFA010000333.1:8957-25585 GCA_040386655.1 Pseudomonadota bacterium
ACATCCGGCTCGTATAGGCGGCGGCCATGGCGACTTCGCCCGAGGCGAGAAGCTGACCAGGCTGCGCGCCCGCAGTCCACCAGACGATGTTGGAGCGGATCTGGTCGAGCCGGCGGAAGGCACGATCGACGCCGGCGGGTGTACGCAGCACACGATAGACCTCGGCCGCGGGGACACCGTCCGACATCAGCGCGATCTCCAGGGTGTATTTCGGACCGCGTCGCAAAGCGCGCTGGCCCGGGAAGCGCTGAAGATTCCAGAAATCGGCCCAGGAGGTAGGAGCCTGCGTCAGCCGCGCGCCATCATAGGCCAGGCCCACCGACCACACGACGGCGCCGACGCCGCAATCGCTCACCGCCGCGGGCATGAAGGCATTCCTGCCCCCCAGCGCGGCCCAGTCGATGCGCTCGTACAGGCCTTCGTCGCAGCCGATCTGCAACTCATCCGCCTCCACCTGGACGACGTCCCAGGTCAGGTTGCCGGCACGCACGCGCGCGCGAAGAATGCCCAGCCCACCCGACCACGAATCCTCCAGGACGGGCAGGCGGGTGCTCGCGGTGAAGGGCTGGTAGTAGATCTGGCGCTGCGCCGCCTGGCTGGACCCTCCCCAGCCGACGACGGTGAGGTCGCGCGCATGGGCCGCGCCCGAAAGCAGGGCCAGGCCCAGCGCAAAGGCGCCGAGCGCGCGTTTTGTCAGCGATCCGATCATGGTCGTTCCTCCTGGGTCAGGTGATTGGCTTGGTCATGTGAGCGGGAAGGGGATCGAGCGCGTGGGCGTCTGCCTCGCCCCAGCTGGCACGCACCCGAACCTTTTCGCGCAGCCAGTCCGGGACGGCGCCATTGAGCAGCTTGGCGACGAGTGGATGCCCGCCATCGGTGCGCATGACGACCCGCAGATGGTCGCCGTGATAGATCATCTCTTCGACCGTGACCGAGGTGCCGTCCTCCCGGCTGAGGCGCACCCGCTCGGGCCTGACGGAAACGGTGGTGCGTGCGCCAACCGCGAGGCCTTCGACGGCACGCGCCGGCATGCACCAGCCGCCGTCCAACTCCGCCATGCCGCCCTGCCGCAGCGTGCCCGCGAACTGATTGCTCTCGCCCACGAACTGCGCGACGAAGCTGGTTCGAGGGCGCTCATAGATCTCGGTCGGTGAGCCCACCTGCTGAAGCGCGCCGTCGCGGAACACCGCCACACGATCCGACATCGTCAGTGCCTCGCCCTGGTCGTGGGTCACATAGACCAGCGTGACACCGAGCCGCGCGTGGATGTGCTTGATCTCGATCTGCATGTGCTCGCGAAGCTGCCGGTCGAGCGCGCCGAGTGGCTCGTCCATCAGGACAAGCATCGGATTGAACACCAGGGCACGCGCGAGCGCCACACGCTGCTGCTGCCCGCCCGAGAGCTGCGCCGGCCGGCGTGTGCCCATGGCGGAGAGCTGCACGAGATCGAGCGCACGCTTCACCGCATCCTCGATCTCGGCACGGGGCCGGCGGCGAACGACGAGCGGGAAGGCAATGTTCTCCGCGACGTTCATGTGCGGGAACAGCGCATAGTTCTGGAACACCATGCCGATGCCGCGATGATAAGGTGGCAGGTCCGCGAGCGAGCGGCCATCGAGACGGATGCTGCCGGCGGTCGGCGTCTCGAAGCCGGCCAACATCATGAGCGACGTTGTCTTGCCCGAGCCGGATGGTCCGAGAAAGGTGACGAACTCGCCCCGCGCGATGTCGAGGTCGAGATCACGCACGGCATGAACACCCCCGGCGAATGTCTTCGTCACCCCGTCGAAGACAACGAAACCCTCGTTCATGCGGGGCGCTTCGTGGCTGCGCCTGGATGCCTGCGCGCGGCCACTTCGGTACCGCCGCTGGGCGCATAGCCGGTCGCCAGGTCGACCACGCGGCTGGGGTAGCCCTGCGCGCTCGCCGCCCGCGGCAATCCCACAAGCGCACGCAAGGGGGGCAGGGATCGTCGGTGGATGGTGGCGATGGTCATGCAAAGCTGTTCCGGCGCAGGTGGCGGGGGCTCAGAGAGCGCGCAGTTCCTTCAGCACGCCATCCAGGGTGGCATGCAGGCGGCGCGACAATTCACGCGTTTCCGCCGCGGTGATGATGAGCGGCGGGGAGAAGGCGATGCGGTCGCCGACAATGCGCAGGATCAGGCCCTCGCGGCGGGCATGGGCATCGATGCGTGCGCCGAGCTTCACCTCGGCCGGCCAGCGCGCCTTGGTCTCCTTGTCCTGGACGAGCTCGATGCCGCCGATCAGGCCGATGCCGGAGGCGTCGCCGACCAGCGGGTGCTCGGTGAGGGTCGCCAGCATGTCGAGGAAGACCGGTTCGACCGCGCGGACATGGCCGATCAGGTCCATCTCTTCGTAGATGCGCAGCGTCTCGAGGGCGACCGAGGCCGCAACCGGATGGCCGGCATAGGTGTAGCCGTGCACGAAGCCACCGAGCTTGTCCCCCTGCGTCAGGATCGACTGGAAGATGCGCTCGTTCAGCAGCACCGCCGAGATCGGCTGCATGGCCGCGGACAGTGCCTTGGCGCAGCTGATCATGTCCGGCTCCATGCCGTAGGCTTCGCAGCCCCACATGTGCCCGGTGCGACCGAAGCCGCAAATAACTTCGTCGGCGACCAGCAGCACGTCGTATTTGCGGAGCACCTTCTGGATCGCCTGGAAGTAGCCGCGCGGCGGCGGCAGCGCTCCGGCGCCACCCTGCACGGGATCGGCCCAGAAGGCGGCCACCGTCTCCGGTCCCTCCGCCAGGATCTGCTCTTCGAGCCGCTCTGCGAGACGGGCGGAGAACCCCTCCTCCGTCTCGCCGGGCAAGCCATCGCGGTAGTAGTGCGGGCAGTCCGTGTAGAGGAAACCTTCGAACGGCAGTCCAAAGCCCGCGTGGTAGTCGGGCTTGGCCGTCAGGCTGATGGTGACGCAGGTGGAGCCATGATAGCTGCCGACGCGCGAGATGATCTTGCGCTTCTCCGGCTGGCCCTGCGCACGCCAGTGGTACCAGACCAGCTTCACGGCGGTGTCGTTGGCCTCCGAACCCGAACACTGCAGCAGCACCTTGGACATCGGCACCGGCGCGATGCTCAACAGCTTCTCCGACAGGTCGATGGCTGGTCCGTGCGAAGCGTGGCGGAAGATCTGGTAATAGCCGAGCGTCTTCATCGCCTCGTAGGCCGTCTTGGCCAGGCGTTCGTTGGCGTAGCCAAGCGAGGCGCACCACAGGCCCGCGCCAGCGTCGAGATAGGACTTGCCGGTGTCGTCGTGCACGAACACCCCGTCGGCATGAGTAATGATCGTGGGGCCGACTTCGAGGTGCTTCCGCGCGTTGGTCTGCGGATGCAGCACTGATGCGATGTCGCGGGCATGCGGGCTATTGGCGGAGAAATGGGTCATGGGTTGATCCTGAACGGCTCTGCTCCGGGGAGTGTCAGGCGAGTTTGCTGGCCAGTGAAAACACTCGTTCGATATGGGGCCATCTCGTTTGGAGATGGATCATCCCATCGGAGGTGCCTCCCGAAGAAGCGCATCGAGCAGTAATCTGGCCGCTGGTGAAAGTCTTGCCGGGTCCAGCACGCAAAGCCGATGCTGCCGCCGTGCCCAGGAATCGAGCACCGGCAGCGCAACCAGGCCCATCGCTGGCGCGAACAGGCTTGCCGAGCTTTCAGCGACGATCCCGATGCCGAGCCCCTGCTGCACCAATCGGCACACCACGTCGTAGCCATCGGCACTCACGCGCGTCCGAAGCGAGCGGCCAAGCGCCGTGGCTTGGCGCACCAGCAAGGCACCCAGGGCGCCGCGCCGATCCTGCCCTATGATCTCGTGATCCAGCATCTCGGCCATGGTGACCCCCGGATAGGCCGCGAGCGGATGGTCCGGCCCCACGACCGCGAGGATCTGGTCCCGGCTCCATGGCCGGGCCCAGAGCCCGCTTGGGATCGATTCCCCCGGCAATGCGCCGATGTCGGCCGCCCCGTCCTGGACGGCACGCAGCACTTCCGCATGGTGGCGCTCATCCAGTTCCACACGTATGCCGGGATTGCTGCTCAGGAAGCTTCCCAGCATCTCCGGCAGCGGGCTCATCAGCATGGTCTCTCCGGCCGCGATGCGGACGAGGCCCGTGACTCCGGTGCTGAGGAGCCGCAGCTCGGCTTCGAGCTGCCCTGCCTCGTTGAGCATGTTGCGTGCCCGGCGCAGCACCGCAGCACCTGCCGCGGTGAGTTCCACGCCACCGGCGTGGCGCCGCAGCAGGATCTGCTCGAGCCGCTGCTCGAGCTCGCTGATGCGCTTGCTGATGGCCGATGCTGCAATGGCCTCGCGGCGCGCGGCCGCCGCGATGCTGCCTTCCTCGAAGACCGAGACGAAGAGGCGAGCGGTGGTGATGTCGAGGAGATAAGCCATGGCGGTGAGCTTACGCCGCTCCGAGCCAAAACAACCGCCTGGCACTGCGCCTGTGTGCCGCCGTAGGCTAGCCGCGAGAGTGACAGCGCCTTGGTGTCGTCGGCCTCATCGGGGAGGGAGAAGCAGCTTGCGGTCCACGTCGACGGCAGTCCACATCCACACGTCACCGGTCCACTGAATGGCGCCGAGGCCGACACAGTCTGCTCCAGCCGGGTGCCGATCGGCCCCAGCCCCCTCAGGATGGCCGCCGGCACGTGGCAGACATCGCAAATGATGAGCCTGACGCGCCGAAGGGCTCGCTTCCGAGGTCCATCACGCGCGTGATCCATGCCGGTGCCCGCGTAAGGTCAGGGCCGCAGCCTGGGCGCAAGCCCGTCCACGCCGCTGGTTCGCTCCAGCATCATCAGCGCCGTCGCATAGGCGGCGCGCGCCGCATTGGCCGCGACCCGCGTCGCATTGAGCGTGCGCAGCGCATCGAGCGTGTCTAGCAGGTTGCGCCCGCCGGCGAGGTAGGCTGCCTCGGTCGCGCGATACGCATCCTCGGCGCGGCGCAGCGCGGTCCCGGTGGTCAGGGCGAGCAGGCTGCGCGCCTGCTCGTAGCTCGCCCAGGCAATGGCGAAATCGGCCTGCGCCTGCGCCAGCCCATTGTCCGCCTGGGCCTGCGCCTGGCCCTGCTGCGCCTGTGCGACGGCGATGTTCCCCTCTGTGATGCGCCGCGTGAAGATCGGCACCGACAGGCTGAGCCCGAGCGTGTTCGTCCCGCGCGGCGTCGTCGACCCCGAAGGAAGGTCCTGGCTCAGCTCGGTGCGGGTCGCGCTGCCACCGATCGAGACGTCGCGCGACCGCCCGGCCTCCGCCAGGCGCGTGTTGGCACCGGCCGCGCTCGCGCTGCGCTGCGCGGCCAGCACGTCCGGACGGGACGCGATGGCCTCGGCCAGCGTCGCGCGCGGGATGTCGAGCGCACGCTCGCCCTCCAACCGCCCGCGCAGGTCGTAGCCCGACGCACCGGCGCGGCTCGCATCGGCCCCCAGCAGCGCCGTCACCTGTGCGACCGAAGCGGCGTAGGTCTGCGTGGCCGCCGCCACGTCCTGCTCGAAGGGCAGCCGGCTCGCCTGGAAGCGCAGCAGGTCGGCCTCCGGGATCGCGCCCTCGCGCACCTGCAGCGCGAGCAGTAATTCCGTCCGCCCCAGGCTTTCGCGGTTGGTGAGCGCGACCTGCAGATTGGCGCGCGCCTGCAGCCCCTGGATGAAGGCGATGCGCAGCGCGAAGATCTGCTCGCGCAGCGCGTCGAGCACCTGCGCCTCGGCCACGCTGATCTGCTCCTGTGCGAGGCGGGTGCGCAGCTCTCGCTTGCCGCCGCGCTCGATCGTCACGGTCAGGCTGAAGGACAGGTTGTTGAGCGGCGAGATGTAGCGCGCGCCGTTGTAGCCGCCGAAGCGGGTGCGCTCGTTCACCTGGCCGGTCGTCTGCCCGTAGCCGAGCGATCCCGCGGGGTTGGTGTCCGCGACCAGGCGCTGCGCGGCCGCGATGTCCACGCCGCGACGCGCAGCGAGTACGGTGAGGTTGCGCTCGACCAGCAGCGCCTCCGCCTCGGCCAGCGTGATGCCTGCCGCCACCGCCGGCCGCGCGGCTGCGGCCAGGTGGGTGGCGGCGGGCGCATTGCGCCGGCGTGGCTCGGTCGCGTGGCCCGGGGCGATCATCCCCGCGGCCAGCGCAAAGGTGAGGAGGCTCATGGGGGCAAGGCGCATGGTGAGGCCCTCGGTGCGCGGGATCATTCGGCGGGGACGGGGTTGCGCAGGGCGTATTCGCGCTCGGCGGGGCCGCGGCCGAGCAGGTCCACTGCCGCGGGCAGCACCACCAGGATAAAGATCGGTACCAGCCCGATGCCGCCCACCACCACCACGGCCAGCGGCTTGGTCACGTCCGCACCGATGCCCGAGGCGAGCGCCATCGGCAGCAGGCCGCAGAAGGAGGCGAAGCAGGTCATCATCACCGGCCGAAGCCGGTCGAAACCCGCGCGCAGCAGCGCCGGCGTCCAGTCCAGCCCCTCCTGTTCCTGCAACTGCCGGAAGTAGGACAGGAAGATGATCGCCTCCATCACGGTGATGCCGAGCAGGGCGAGGAAGCCGATGGCGGCGGGGACGGAGAAATGCAGGTCCGCCAGCAGCAGCGCGAGGACGCCACCCGAAATGGACAGCGGCAGCATTGCGAAGACCATCAGAGTCTCGCGGATGCGGCCGAACGAGATGTAGAGCAGCACCGCGATGATGCCGAGCGCGATGGGCACCACCACCATCAGCCGAGCGACCGCGAGCTGAAGGTTGCGGAACTCGCCCACCCATTCCAGCCGGTAACCCTGCGGCAGCTCGACATTGCGCTCGACCCGTTCCTGCGCTTCCTGCACGGCGCTGGCGGGGTCGCGCTCCCGCACGGAAAAGCGCACCGGAACATAGCGCGCCGAATTCTCGCGGTAGATGTAGGAGGCGCCGGAGATCATCTCGATCCGCGCGACGTCTCGCAGCGTGGCATTGCCGGAGCCCCCCACCGGCACGCGCCCGATTGCGTCGATGCTGCCGCGATAGGCTTCGGCCAGGCGCACCATGATCGCGAATTGCCGGTCACCGCCGGCTTCGAACACGGCCCCCGCCTCCTGCCCGCCGACGGCGGCGGAGAGCGCGTTGTTCACGTCGCCCACGGTCAGGCCAAGCCGCGCCGCGCGGGCGCGGTCGACCGTGATCGACAGCGTCTGCTGCCCAACGCTGAGCAGCACGCCGAGATCGGCGATGCCCTGCACCTGCGCCATCTCGCGCCGGATCTGGTCGGCGATGCGCGAGGCCACGGCGACATCGGGCCCTATGACCTTGACGGCGTTGGCACCCTTCACGCCGCTTGCGGCTTCCTGGACGTTGTCGGAGATGGTCTGCGAGAAGGAGAACTCGACGCCGGAGAATTCCGCCGAAAGCCGGCGGCCGACCGCGGTCACCAGCCCGTCGCGGTCATGCGCGGTGGTCCAGCGTTCCTGCGGCAGGAGGGGCACGAAGAACTCGGCGTTGAAGAAGCCGGCGCTGTCGGTACCGTCACCGGGCCGGCCCTGCTGCGAGGTGACGGTCACGACCTCGGGGAATTCGCGCAGGATGTGGCGGATGCGGTTCGCGACCGGGTTGCCCTCCTCCAGTGAGATGGTCGCCGGCATGGTCGCGCGCAGCCAGATGCTGCCTTCCTCGAGCGTTGGGAGGAACTCCGCGCCCAGGCGGGTCATGACGCCCACGCTGCCCAGCAGCATCACCCCCGCAAGCGCGAGCGTGGTGACACGCCGGCGCAGGCCGAAGGCGAACAACCGCGTATAGGCCCAGCGGATGCCCTTGACCGCGAAGGTGTCGCGCTCCTCCGTATCCGCCTTGAAGAAGGTGGCGGCCAAAGCAGGGGTGATGGTGAAGGTCGCGAGCAGCGCGCCGCCGATGGCATAGGCATAGGTCTTGGCCATCGGCCCGAAGATACGCCCCTCGATCCCGCCCATCGCGAACAGGGGGATGAAGGCGGCGATGATGATCAGGATCGAGAACAGGATCGCCTTGTCCACTTCGGCGGCGGCCTTGAGCACCGTCATCGGAACCGGCCGCGGCTGACCGGACCCGCTGTGGCGCGCCAGATGCAGGTGGCGGAAGATGTTCTCCACCATGATCACCGTGGCATCGACCAGCAGCCCGAAATCCAGCGCGCCGAGGGAGAGCAGGTTCGCACTTTCGCCGCGCGCCAGCATCAGCAGCACGGCGAAGAAGAAGGCGAAGGGGATCGTCGCAGCGATCACCGCGGCACCGCGCAGATCGCCCAGGAACAGCCATTGGATGACCAGGATCAGCAGCACGCCTTCGAGGATGTTGTGCACGACCTTGACCGTCGTCGAGGCGACCAGCTCCTCGCGGTCGTACAGCGTGAGGATGGAGACGCCGGGCGGCAGCACGCCGCCGGCATTGATGCGCGCGACCTCGCGCTGGACCAGGTGGATGGTGGGCAGCGTCTGCTCGCCGCGGCGCATCAGCACGGTGCCGAGAACAACGTCGTCATCATCGGCGTGCCCGGCGATGCCCAGGCGCGGCAGGGTGCCGAGCTGCACCGTGGCCACGTCGGAGACCAGCACGGGGGAACCGTTCTGGCTGCCGATCACGACCTGGCCGATATCCTCGACGTTGCGGATCAGGCCGATGCCCTGCACCACGACCGATTGCGGACCCAGGCTTAGCAGCCCGGCGCCGACATTGACCGAGCCCGCGCGGATCGCGTCCACCACCGCCGGCAGCGACAGGCCGTAGGCGGTCAGCCGCCCAAGGTCGACCTGGACGGAATAGGTCCTGGTCGTGCCGCCGAAGGAGGTCACGTCGATGACGCCCGGCACCCGCTTGAACAGCCGGTCCAGCACCCATTCCTGGAGTGTCTTTAGATCCTCCAGCGGGTAGCCAGGCGGGCCCACCAGCCGATAGCGCATGATCTCGCCGATGGGCGAGGCCGGCGAGATGCCGGGCTGCGCGCCACTGGGCAGGCCGGAGAGCTGGCCCAGGCGGTTGAGAACCTGCTGCACCGCCTCCTCGTAGGTGTAGTTGAAGTTGAACTGCACGCGCACGTCGGACAGCCCGAACAGCGAAGTCGAACGCAGCGTCGTGAGGTTCGGCAGCCCCGACATCGCCACCTCGATCGGCACGGTGATGTTGCGCTCGATCTCGGCCGCGCTCTGCCCGGGGTTCTGGGTGATGATGACGACGGTTGGCGGCACCGGGTCGGGATAGGCCTCGATGTTGAGCTGGCGGAAGCCGATGGCGCCGACCACGAGGAACAGCACGAAGAACAGCAGGACCATCGGCCGGCGCTCAAGCGAGTGGGCGACGAGGTGACGCAAGGCGGACACTCCCAGCAGGTCGGCGCCCGGGTGTGTGGGGACATGCGCGCCGTCGAATGCGGCTCCTTCTCTGCCCTGGCACCGGCTTTGGAAAGGCGAGGAATGCGGCCGTAAGCCGGATGTAAGCAGCAAGCTCTAGACCATCGGCATGTCTGTTGCCGGGCCCCGCCCAGGGGCGCGCGACCGCAGGAGAGCATGTGCATGAATGTCGCCTCGCCGCTGCCCGCATTGACCCCGGCCGATACGTTCACCCCGGTCGCGCCGATAGCGCCGGCAGCCCCCGCGCGCCGCCGTCGCGGGCTGCTCGTGGCGGGACTCCTGGTCGCGTTTATCGCGGGTGCGGGTGGATATTGGTGGACGACTCAGCACGCGCCGGAGCGCGAGGCCGCACCGGCGGCCACGGCGGCGACCGGGCGCTTGCCCGACCGATCCTTCCGCCTGCCGTCGGCGCAGGCGCGGCTCCTGCGCATCGAACCCGTCGGCCGCCGCGATTTCCAGCCCGAGCGCGTGGCGGAGGGCCGCATTTCCTACAACGAGGATCGCTCGACGCCGGTCTTCGCCCCCTATACCGGACGCGTGCTGCGCGCCGTGGCGCAGCCGGGCCAGCAGGTCCAAGCCGGCGACGTGCTGTTCGAGATCGAGACCACCGACCTCACGCAGGCGGCGAACGATCTGCTCGCCGCGCATGACGGCACGGCGCGCGCGCGCACGCAGCTCGCGCTCGCCACCCGCAACCTCTCTCGCCAGCGCGAGCTGTTCGCCGCCCGAGCCGCTGCGCGGCGCGAGGTCGAGCAGGCCGAGGCCGACCTGGCCAACGCCGAGGGCGATACGCGCACCGCTGAGGCGTCGCTCGCCGCCGCGCGCGACCGTCTGCGCGTGCTGGGCCGCGATGCCGCCGCAGTCGCCGAAATCGAGCGCACGCGGCGCGTGAACGCGGTGGTGTCGGTCACGGCACCGCTCGCCGGCACCGTCGTGCAGCGCCGCATCGGCCCGAACCAGTGGCTGGGCGCGGGCGGATCCGAGCCTGTCTACACCATCGCCGACCTCACCGACGTGTGGCTGGTGGCCGGCGTGCGGGAACTGGACGCGCCGCTGGTGCGCGTGGGCCAGGACATCGAGGTGACTATCGCCGCCCTGCCGGGTCGCACCTTCGCCGCCCGCATCGAGCATGTGGGCGCCGCGCTCGATCCCACGTCGCGCCGCCTACCTATCCGAGCCGCGGTGCAGGACCCCGAGCACGTGCTCAAACCCGAGATGTTCGCGGCCTTCCGCATCTCGGTCGGCGAGACGCGCAACGCCGTCGCGGTGCCGGCCAGCGCGTTGATCCACCGAGGCGCCCAGTTGTCCCTGTGGGAGGCGCTGGACGATACCCGCTTCATCCTGCGCAACGTCCATGTGGGGCTGCAGATCGGCGGCTATGCCCAGGTCATCGAAGGGTTGGAGGATGGCGTACGCGTGGTGAGCGGTGGCGCGCTGTTCATCGACCGCGCCGCGCAGGATTAGAGTGTGCCCTCAAGCGCGTCGTGCCTCAGGCACGCTATCGGCGTGACGCGCCGCCTGCGGCGGCTTGGCTCGCCGCATGAGCGGCGTTCGGCCATTCGGCTTCGCGGTCCGCTACGCGGCCTGATTGAGCGCCCTCGCGTGCCATCGCGAGCGCTGCACGCGCCGACATGCCCGGCACGCGGCCCTTCGCGCCTACGCCGCGGCGACCGCATCCAGCGGGGCGGGCAGCCGCAGCGTGAACACCGCACCACCCTCCGGCGCATTGTGCACATCGACCGTGCCGCCATGCGCGAGCACCACCCGCTCCACGATGGACAGCCCGAGTCCCAGCCCGCGCCGGCGCACGCTGCCGGCACGCCAGTAGCGGCGGAACAGGCTGACGCGGTCCGCCTCGCGAACGCCACTGCCCTGGTCGGCGACCTCGATCACCGCGCCGCCATCGCCGGGGACCGCGACCACGCGCAGGTCGATCGGGGCGCCCGTGGGCGAATGCGCCAAGGCATTCTCCAGCAGATTGCGCAGCGCCCGGCCCATCGCCTCGCCATCGCCACGGATCCAGATGGCCTGCCCCGGCGCGCTCACGCGCAGCGCGTGCCCCTCGCGCTCGGCCAGCGTGGCGAAGCGCCGGACGGAGGTGTCGGCGAGTGCGGCCAGGTCGAACACCTCGTCGCGCAGCGGCTGGTCGCGCGCGGCGGCGGCCGCCTCCAGCAGCGTGCTCACCAGCTGCGCCAGCTCCTCCACATCGCGCCGCAGCCGCTCCGTCACGTCGCCGGCTTCCAACAGGTCCAGCTCGGCGAGCAGGATCGCCAGCGGGGTGCGCAGCTCATGGGCGACCTCGGCCGAGAATCCGCGCTGCCACGCGAGCGAATCATCCAGGCGGTCGAGCGCGCCGTTGACCGCCTCGATCAGCGGGAGCACTTCGGCCGGCATGCGTTCGGTGGCCAGGCGCGGGGCGCCGCCATGACCGATCATCTCGGCCTCGCGCGCCGCGCGGCGCAGCGGGCGCAGCAGCAGCAGCAGGAGCCCCACATTGGCCAGGAAGATCAGCACCGCGCCGCCGCCGAGCACTGCGAAAAGCGGCAACAGCGCTGCTGCGGGAACGTTGTCGAGCACCACGTAGCTGCGGTCCATGTCCTGCGCGACCTGCAGGTCCATGGGCCCGTCAGGCGTCGTGATCCGCTCTGTCACCCCCCAGATCAGCGACCCGTCATGGCCCTGCTGGAAATCGCGCTGGACGGTGCCGTCGGGGGACAGGGGCGGCAGCACCTGCTCGGCCCCGGGTGAGCTCACCAGCCGCCGCCCGCCGGCATCCAGCACCGCGTACATCATCGAACCACTGGCGGTGTCGAAGCGCAGCGCGATCGCGTCCGGCAGCGGGCGCTGCAACCCGGCAATGCCATCCGCTTCCAGGCGCTGGCGGATCTCGCCGGCGGCGGCCAGCATGCCGCGGCGATGTTCCAGCCAGACCACGTCGCGCAGTGTGCCCTGCAACACCAGCCCGCCGAGCAGCAGCGTGCCGAGTCCGACCACCGCATGCCATGCGGCCAGGCGCAGGATGAGGCTATGGGTTTTCCTGCTTCTTGGTTCCAACGCCATGGCGCAACCTAGAACATTCGCAGCGCGAACGACATTGGCCAAGGTGTAACCTGCGGCCATGATGTGATCTCATCCCATATCTCCTGCGAATGGCGCATTGCGGAAGGAAGTTGTGGGTGAGGGTTCTGCTGGTCGAGGACAATGCCCGTCTCGCCGCGCTGCTCAGCGAGGGGCTGAGCCGGGCGGGGTGGGAGGCGGAGGCCGTCGGCAGCGTCGCCGATGCGGAGGCGGCGCTGTCCACCGGCGAGTACGATGCGCTGCTGCTCGACCGCGGCCTGCCCGATGGCGACGGGCTCGACCTGGTCCGCCGGCTCCGCCACCAGCCCAATACGCCGCCGATGCTGCTGATGACCGCGCTCGGCGACGTGGCGGAGGTCTGCAAGGGTCTCGACCTCGGTGCGGACGACTACATGGTCAAGCCGATCACGCTGCGCGAGGTGGTGGCCAGGCTGAACGCCTCTCAGCGCCGTGGCACCCGCGCGGCGGCCCTCACGCTCGGCGCGCTGAGCTTCGACCCCGCATCGCGCGCCCTGAGCGTGGACGGGCGCGCCTTCGAGCCGCCGCGCCGCGAGCGCACGTTGCTGGAAGCGTTGCTGCGCGCCGTGCCGCGCCCGGTCGCGAAGGAAGCGCTGGAGGCGCGCATGGCGAGCCTGGACCGGTCGGTGCAGCCCAACGCGGTCGAGGTCTATGTGCATCGCCTGCGGGCACGGCTGAATGAGGCGCAGGCGGGCGTGGTGATCCACACCGTGCGCGGCCTTGGCTACCGGCTGGACGCGGCCTCGGCCCAGCCATCGCCAGCCGAGCCGGGTTGAACCACGCGCGTTGCCTTCTGCCAGGGCTGGAGAATATTGCGAAGAAGGCGAGTTTACGTGACCAGGCGATCAAAGCCGCTCGCGCTGCTGCGGGGTTCTAAAGGATCGCCTTCGCGCTACCCAGCGAAGGCATGAGCGAGAGACGAGCGCGGTGCGCGCGCCACCGGCCGCGGCTTGGGGCTGAGCAAGGATTGCTTAAGTGGCCCGAACACGCTGACGCTGCCGGCCGGAGGCGTGCCGACCAGCGCGACGGCGACAACCATCGTGAAGCCTGCCGCGAACGCGAAGCCGATGCCGGTAGCCACCATCAGCGCGGCCGCCCGCAGCATTAGGAGGCGAGAATCAACCCGTGCGTCGACCAAGACCTCAATGGTGCTCTTCGCGCGGGTGTAGGTGGTGCCGACGAGCCGGGGCTGCGCGGCGAGTGACCCAGCGTGCGGGCGTAGTGCTGCGCGAGCTTGCGCCAGCTCGCGATCCTCGACGGGTTCGAGGCACGCGATGGCGCGGTCGCCACGCGGTTCCGGCCGGCGGATGGTGGGGGGACCAAGCCGCGGGGCTGGTGGTGCGCCATCGTCAGCCTGGCGAGCCTCGTTGAAGGCCTTGCGCGCCAAGAGACGGAGCGCTTCCAGCGGTTCACCTACGCTGAACTCGCCGCGCGCGAGAAGCTGGACCTGAATCTCCCATGGCTAGGAGAGGAGGACGCCAGCGATCCCTCGACGCTGCCCCGGCCGGCCGAGATCGCAGGGAGCATGGCGGATGACCAGGAGGCGGCGCTGCCGCGCTTCAGGGCAGTGGCGGCATGCCTGACTTAGGCGTCGCTCCATCTCCGTTGAGGTTCACCACCTCCGCTAAGGTTCACATGGATCGAGCCGGGAATTTCTAACGAGTTCCATCCAAACACCCCTTGGCCTCTGCTACCACGATCTTTCAACCGCGCTCGGTGCATTTGAACGATCAAACCCTGCCGAGGAGCCTGCCGGCACGAAAGCCAGCCTCTACATGAACGGTCCCTCCGTCAGGCAACTGCGCTCCGACGCTCCTGAATCCACAACGAGGGGCGTGCTAGGAAGGTAGACGGTAGGAGCGGCAGTGTGGGGGCTGGTCTGGGGCTAGGGGAGCAAATCCCCGAAAAAGCCACGTGCCAAAAAGCTTTTGGCGTCCCCTAGGGGATTCGAACCCCTGTTACCGCCGTGAGAGGGCGGTGTCCTAGGCCTCTAGACGAAGGGGACCCAGTATCCCTGGCACAGCCTGCCCGGGGGGCGGACGCATAGCCGACCTCGCGCGCCCTGTCCACTCACCCCGTGCACATCACTCCAGGATTTCGGCGATGGCGCAGGCCACGACCTCCGTCGCTGCAAACAGGTCACTCAGCGGCAGTCGCTCATCGGCGCGGTGGGCATTGGCTTCCTCGATGCTGCGAGGCCCGGCGCCGTAGAGCACGATCGGAATGCCGCGTCCCGCATAGTGCCGCGCGTCGGTGTAGAGCGGCACGCCGCCCACGCCGATTTCCTCCCCCAGGATGCGCGTGGCCTGCGTCGCCAACGCGGCCGCCAGGCGCTCGCTGCCCGGCAGCGGCGTCAGCGGCGTGGCGAGGAGGATGCGCCGCACCGTGCAGATGATGCCAGCATAGCCGGCGGCGGTGTCCTCGATCACGCCGCGAAGTTCCGCCTCCACCTCCGCCGCGTTCTCCTCCGGCACCATGCGGCGATCGAGGCGGAAGGTGACGCGGTCGGGCACGACGTTGGTGTTGATGCCGCCCTCAATCAGCCCGATCGTCAGCTGCGGCGCCCCGATCCCCGGCACACCGGACACCCGCGCCTCAAGGCTCTGCCGCCAGGCATACAGCGCGCCGAGCACCCCCGTGGCCGCCTCCAGTGCATCGACGCCCGTCCAGGGCTTTGCCGCATGGGCGGAGCGGCCGCGCAGTTCCACCTCCAAGTGCAGGCACCCGTTATGCGCGTTGACGACCGCGTAGGAGAAGCCGGCGCCGATCGCGTAGTCGGGCTTGCTGATGCTTTGTTCCAGAAGCCGCAGCGGCCCAATCTCGCCGCCCGATTCCTCGTCATAGGTGATGTGCAGCTCCACCGCGCCCTTCAGCTCGGTACCGGACTGCATCAGCGCCAATAGCGCGAAGGCATAGGTCGCAATGTCGGATTTCGACACGGCGGCCCCGCGCCCGACCATCCATCCATCCACGATTGCCGCGCCATAGGGGTCCTGCGACCAGCCCTCGCCAGGCGGCACCACGTCGCCATGCGCGTTGAGCGCGATGGTGGGCCCGGGGCCGAAGCGATGCCGCACCACCAGGTTCGTGCACGACACCATCCCCACCGCTGCGCAGGCCGCCTGCGGCACGGGGTGGCGTTCCACGGTGAAGCCCAACCCCTCCAGCAGCCCCGCCGCCACCTCCGCCGCGGCTGCGAGGTCGCCCGGCGGGTTGTCCGAGGGCGTCCGCACCAGGGCCGCGAGGAACGCCACCTGGCGGTCACGCTGGTCGGCGAGGAAGCGGGGAATCTCAGTCATGGCGGGGTCCTCGGAAGCTGACGGGTAGAAAGGCGGGCGGCCGATGCCGGCGATCAGGCGCGGTGTAGCAACAACAGGCCATCCACCGCACGCTCCAGCTCGTCAAGCGTGCGGCAGGGGCGCAGCTGCCGGCAGAAGGGTGCGTAGCGCGGCATGTCGGAATCCCCCGTCCCCCAGAGCGCCCGGTGCTCGGGGTTGAGCCACACCACCTGGCGTGCGCGCCGGGCGATCTCCTCCAGCGCATCGACGCGCGGCGGCGCGCGATTGCCCCGCCCGTCGCCCAGGATCACCACGGTTGTGTGCCGATCGATCCGCGCCTGCGCGGCGAACCCCACCAGCGCGGTGCCGTAGTTGGAAGACCCGTTGCCGTGCTCTGCCAGGATGCGCGCGATCGCGGCCTCCGCATCGCCCTGCTTCAGCGTGGCCGTCACCTCGATGGCCTCGCCGGTGAAGACGAAGGCGGACAGGTCGCGCACGACGGCGCCCAGCGAGTGCAGGAACAGCAGCAGAAACCCCGAAAGTGCGGCGACAGATCCGCTGATGTCGCAGAACACCACCAGCTGCGGTCGCGCGACCCGCGTCGCGCGGTGGCTCAGCAGGAAGGGCACCCCGTCCCAGCCGATGTTCCGCCTCAACGTCTGTCGAAGGTCCAGGCTGCCGCGCTTGGCCACGCGCCGCCGCCGGCTGTGCCGCGTGGCGAGCTTCTTCGCCATAACCCGCGTCAACGCCGCGAGCCGCGCCCTCTCGCGCGGGGAAATGCCGGCCAGTCGCGCGCGGCGCAGCATGTATTCGCGCAGAGCCTCGCTCTCCTCGCGACCGAACAGGCGCAGGTTGCGTTCCGCCTCGGCGCGCGCCTCGGCGCGCAGCATGACGAGCCCCTCGGCCAGGCGCGGG
>JAZKFA010000334.1:0-2717 GCA_040386655.1 Pseudomonadota bacterium
ATTTCGCGCAGCCGGCGACGAAGGTCGTCCCCATCGGCGTCGGCGCCACGCGCGACTTCATCGCGGAGGTCGCGCAACTCGCCGGCCTGCCGGTGCCGCCCGCCATCGAGTCGCGCCTGCCCTGGTATTCGCGCTCGGTCGACTCGACCTATCTCACCGGCAAGCGCGTCTTCATCTTCGGCGATGCCACCCACGCCATTGCCGCCGCGCGCGTGGCGAGCGAGGAACTGGGTTTCCAGGTCGTGGGCCTGGGCACCTATTCCCGTGAATTTGCCCGCGACCTGCGCGAAGCCGCCGCCCGCTACGGCGTGGAACCGCTGATCACCGACGACTACCTCGACGTCGAAGCCGCCATCACCGCGCTCCAGCCCGAGTTGGTGCTGGGCACGCAGATGGAACGCCACGTCGCCAAGCGCCTGGGCGTGCCCTGCGCGGTGATCTCGGCTCCCGTGCATGTGCAAGATTTCCCAGCCCGCCGATCCCCGCAGATGGGCATGGAAGGCGCGAACGTGCTGTTCGACACCTGGGTCCATCCGCTGATGATGGGCCTGGAGGAACACCTGGTCGCGATGTTCCGCGAGGACTTCGAATTCCACGATGGCGCTGGCCCTTCACATCTGGGCCATGCCTTGAAGGCGCCCGCGGTTGCAGAGCCGGAGCTGGCGGTGACGGCCGTCGAGGCCGACGGCCTCTGGACGGCCGAGGCCGAGCGAGAGCTGAAGAAAATCCCGTTCTTCGTGCGCGGCAAGGCTCGCCGCAACACCGAACGCTTTGCCCAGGAGCGCGGGTTGCGCACCATCAACCTCGAGGCACTCTACGATGCAAAAGCGCACTTCGGTCGCTGAGCAGCCTTTAATGCGCGTCGTCGTCGTGACGATGGACAGCCATTTCGGCGGCGCGATCGTGGCCGCGCGCGCGGCCCTGCGCCGGCAGTCGCCCAACATCGAATTCACCATGCATGCGGCGGATGAGTTCGCCTCCGACGAAGTCGCGCTTGCCCGCTGCCACGAGGATATCGCACGGGCGGACATCATCATCGCGGGCATGTTGTTCCTCGAGGATCACATCCGCCTGGTGCAGCCGCAAATGGCGGCGCGGCGCGACAATTGCGACGCGATCGTCTGTGCTCTCTCCGCACCCGAGATCATGCGGCTGACGCGCATCGGGAAGTTCTCCATGGCGGGCGAGGCCAAGGGCATCGTCGGCCTGTTGAAGAAGCTGCGCGGCAAAAAGACCGGCGCGGGCGCGTCCGGCGCGGGCCAGATGAAGATGCTGCGCGAGCTGCCGAAGCTGCTGCGCTTCATTCCCGGCACCGCCCAGGATGTGCGGGCCTATTTCCTGACGCTGCAATACTGGCTCGCCGGGTCTGCCGACAACATCACCAGCTTGATCGGTATGCTGGTGAACCGCTACGCCGCGGGCCCGCGCAAGGTGCTCGCCGGCACCTTCACCGTGCATCCGCCGATCCACTACGCCGATGTCGGCCTTTATCACCCGCGCGCGAAGAACCGCGTGACGGAGCGGCTGGAGGATATCCCCACGGTTGGCAAGCGCGGCACCGTGGGGCTGATCCTGCTGCGTTCCTACGTGCTCGCCGGCAATGCCGGGCATTATGACGGCATGATCGCGGCCATCGAGGCCAAGGGCCTGAACGTGCTGCCGGTCTTCGCGAGCGGCCTCGACGCGCGCCCGGCCATGGACCGCTTCTTCTCGCGCGACGGCGTGCCCGCGGTGGATGCAATCGTCTCGCTCACCGGCTTCTCGCTGGTCGGCGGCCCCGCGTACAACGATGCACGCGCCGCCGAAGCCGCGCTCGCCGCGCTCGACGTGCCCTACATCACCGCCCATCCGCTGGAGTTCCAGACGACGAAGCAGTGGCGCGCCGATGCGCGCGGGCTGCTGCCGGTGGAAGCGACAATGATGGTGGCGATCCCGGAACTCGATGGCGGCATCTGGCCGATGACCTTCGGCGGCCGTTGCGGTGCCACCACCGATGCCGAGCGCTGCGCGGGCTGCACCGGCCCCGACGCGTGCCAAGGCCGCGACTGCTCCCGCGACATGGTGGTGAACGCGGAGCGCGCCGGCATGCTGGCCGCGCGCGTCGAGCGCCTGGTGACGCTGCGGCGTTCAGCACGCGCCGAGCGCAAGATCGCGACGGTGCTGTTCAACTTCCCGCCCAATGCCGGCACCACCGGCACCGCCGCCTACCTGGGCGTCTTCGCCTCCCTGCTCAACACGATGCGCGCCATGAAGGCGGCCGGCTACACGGTCGATGTGCCGGACAGCGAGGACGCGTTACGCGCCGCCGTCATCGACGGCAACCGCGAGATCCACGGCACCAACGCCAATGTCGCCGCGCGTGTCTCCGCCGATGACCATGTCCGCGATACCCCCTGGCTGGACGAGATCGAGCGGCAATGGGGTCCCTCGCCAGGCAAGGTGCAGACCGATGGGCGGGACATCTTCATTCTCGGCCGCCAGTTCGGGAATGTCTTCGTCGGCATTCAGCCGAGCTTCGGCTACGAGGGCGACCCGATGCGGCTGCTGTTCGAGCACGGGTTCTCGCCAACGCACGCCTTCACCGCCTTTTATCGCTGGCTGCGCAAGGACTTCAACGCGAATGCGGTGCTGCATTTCGGCACTCACGGGGCGCTGGAGTTTATGCCTGGCAAGCAAGCTGGCATGTCTGGCGAGTGCTGGCCGGACCGCCTGATCGG
>JAZKFA010000335.1:0-9176 GCA_040386655.1 Pseudomonadota bacterium
GATCCTCGACCTCCATTTGTTGGTTCTTTGGTTTGGCAGGTCGATCGCTGGGCCGATGACAGGCCCTGCTAAAAGTCAGAAATCCCCTTCCCGACCCCAGCACCAACAAATGCGGGTCCAGGGGCGACAGGCTCCTGGCGGGGTCGAGGGGCAGAGCCCCCGCCTTGCTCCCTTCTTCACCCCCTTGGGCCTTGCGCGACTCCGGTTGGTGCGGCGATGAAGGTGGCGTGCTTCACATGATCAAGTTGGCGGTCGGGCCGCGCGATGTTGCGCAGTTGGCGGCGATGCAGGCGGCGCGGCTGGCGACGGAGCCTCCGTTGCGGGCCTGGACGCGGATGATTCCGAAGCGGGCGGCCGAGGTGTGTGATGGCGGCTCGATTTACTGGGTCGTCGCAGGGTTTGTGCGGGTTCGTCAGCGCGTGCTGTCGATCGACGATGCGGAGTGGGATGACGGGCGGCGCTGTGCCGCGCTGGTGCTGGATCCGGCGCTGGTGCCTGTGGCGGCGCGCCCGACGAAGCCTTTCCAGGGTTGGCGGTACTTGCAGCCGGAGGATGCGCCGCGCGATGTGGTCGGGGATGGTCAGGGGGTTCAGGGGCTGGATGCATTGCCGGCTGGGCTGCGGGCAGCGCTGGCCGAGGCCTGCCTGATCTAGGCGCGCCGATTGACGATTTTTGGGACGCTGGAACGCGTCTCATCCTGATGCGTTTCACCAGTTTTTTTGCGTTGCAGCATTTTAAGCCGGCGCTCATCCCGCTGTCATGTGGGAGCGCTCAGGGTTTGCGCATTGCGGCGGCAGACTCCCGGCAACGTCGCCGTTCGACTGGCCTCTCCGTGATGGCCGATGGGCCGGTTGGAGCGATCCGACCGGCCCAATCTTTATTGCCGCGCTTCCGCTTCCAGGATGGCTAGCAGGCCTTCGAGGAATTGCTCGGGCGTCGGTGGGCATCCGGGGATGACGAGATCCACCGGCAGGGCTGAACCAGCGCCGCCCTCGACGGCGTAGCTGCCCTTGAACACGCCACCATCGATCGCGCAGTCCCCGGCCGCGACCACCCACTTCGGCGCGGGCATGGCGGCGTAGGTGTGCAGCAGTGCCTCGCGCATGTTGGTGGTGAGCGGTCCCGTGACCAGCAGCACGTCGGCGTGGCGGGGCGAGGCGACGAAGCGCAGTCCGAATCGCTCCAGGTCGTAGACAGGATTCTGCAGCGCGTTGGCTTCCAGCTCGCAGGCGTTGCAGCTGCCGGCGTCGACGGAGCGGATTGCCAGGCTGCGACCGAGGCGTCCCCGCGCGGCGGCGTCGAGCCGAGCGCCGAGGGCCGCGATGGTGTCCGGCGGCACGTCGGGCGCGGGCGCGGTGACGGGGTGGGAGAGCAGCGCGCGGATCAGCCTGGGGAACAGCATTCTGGGAAACGGCATCTACAGGTCCACCCCGGAATAGCTGGCGTTGATGCTTTTGTTGATCAGCGGGAAGTCGGCGACGATGTTGTCGCGCACGGCGGCCTCCAGCAGTGGCCAGTGCAGCCAGGACGGATCGCGCAGGAACACGCCGCGGATCAGCCCGCCATCATCCAGCCGCAGCCAGGCGAGGCATTCGCCGCGAAAGCCCTCGACCATGGCGACGCCCTCTCCGGCGCGCTGCGGAAGGGGTGAGACGAGCTCGCCTTCGGGCAGCCGCTCGATGAGCGTGCGCGCGAGGCGGATGGATTCCGGCAACTCCATCCGCCGGATGCGGGCGCGGCCATCGACATCGCCGGTCGTGAGCACGGGCACCACCGGCGGCAGCGTGTCATAGGGCGGGTAGGGCAGGGCGGTGCGCGCATCGAAGCCCCGCGCGGAGGCGCGACCGACATACCCGCCGGCGCCGAAGCGCGCGACAAGCGTGGGGTCCAGTACGCCGGTCGCGACGACGCGATCCTGCAGGCTCGCATGGGTGTCGTAGACGCGCCCGATCGCAGGCAGCTCGTCACTGATGGCGTCGAGTGCGGCGAGCAGCGCCTCCGCACCCTGCGGCGCCAGGTCCTGCGCGACGCCGCCGGGGATGATGGCGTCCATCATCAGCCGGTGCCCGAAGGCCAGGCGCGTTGCGCGCAGCAGGCCCTCGCGCAGCGTGGCGCAGCGCGCGTGGATCCAGGCGAAGGACGCGTCGTTGCAGATGAATCCGAAGTCGTTGAGGTGGTTGTGAATGCGCTCCAGCTCCGCCATCGCGCCGCGCAGTGCGATGGCACGCGGCGGCGGCGCGGTGCCGATCGCGGCCTCGGCGGCGCGCGCAAAGGCGAAGGCATGCGCCACGGTGCTGTCGCCCGACAGCCGCGCGGCAAAGCGCGCCGCGGCACGCGGCGAGCGGCCCAGCATCAGCCCCAGCGTACCCTTGTGCGTGTAGCCGAGCAGCGCTTCCAGGCGCACCACCGTCTCGCCCTGCACGTGAAAGCGGAAATGCCCCGGCTCGATGATGCCGGCATGCACGGGGCCAACGGGGATTTGGTGCACGCCCTCGCCTTCGACTGGAAGGAAGCGGGGCTCGAGCGGTGGCGCCGTGTTGGGCATTGGGCGCGCGGACATCGGCGCGATAACGGCCCATCGGCCATGGTCGAGCCAGGGGCGGTCGTCCCCCCCAACCGCTTCCATCCCCCAGAGGTCGCGGACCATGCGCTCGAACCGCATCGCGCCGGGGCGCGCGGGGGACAGCGCGGGGTAGCGTGCCTCGGCCACCGGTGCGCTCGCCAGCAGCAGGGCAGGGGCGGGCTCGTCGAAGAACGCCGCATGGATGAAGCCAGGTTCCGCCCAGAGCGCGAGCAAAGCGAGGCCGGGTTCCAGCACCAGCGCCTCCGGCAGCGCGGCCCACGCGGCGGGGGTGAGCATGTGCCGCACGCCTTCGCGCGGTGCGGCGGCGATCAGCGTGCTGGCCGCGCCGCTCATCGCACCAGCCCCGCGGCGTCGTGCAGCATCCCCGCGATGAAGGCCGGCATCGCGAGTGCCAGCCATGTCGCGAGCAACAAGTGCAGCCACAACGGCACCACCGCCGCGAGCGAGACGCGCGCCCCCGGCACGCCCGGCGTCGGCGCGCCGAGGCAGAGCCGTTGCAGCGCGGTGACCAGCGCGGCTGCCGCCGTCAGCAGCGCGATGCCGAGTGGGATGGCCACCCAGGGCCGCGTCGTCATCGTCTCAACCACCAGCCCGAATTCCGAGACGAACAGCAGCAAGGGCGGCAACCCCGCGATACCCGCGATGGCTAGCGCAAGACCCCACCCCAGCGCGGGATGCGAGGCGACAAGGCCGCCGATCGCGGCGATCTTCTGGCTGCCCTTCAGCACGCTCGCCTGGCCGATGCCGAAGAAGATCGCGCTCTTGATCAACGAATGCCCGATCATGTGCAGCAGCCCCGCCATCGTCGCCGCGCCGCCGATGCCGAAGGCCAGCGCGGCAAGCCCCATATGCTCGATGCTGCTCCAGGCGAAGAGCCGCCTCGCATCGGCGCGCCGCCATAGCGCGAGCGATGCCAGCAACGCCGAAGCAAGCCCCAGCGCGATCAGGAAGGGTCCCGTCGCGAGGGCGTCCGGATTGCCGCCAATGATCGTCTTCGCCCGCACCACCGCATGCATCGCCGCATTGAGCAGCAGCCCCGACAGCACGGCGGAAATCGCGGTGGGCCCCTCGGCATGCGCGTCGGGCAGCCACGAATGCAGCGGCACCAGGCCGCACTTCGTCCCGTAGCCCACCAGCAGGAAAACGAAGGCGAGGTTCAGCAGCCCCGCATCCATCCGCGATGCCGCACCATTCAGCGCCTGCCACGACAGCCCGGCCTCGCCGAGCACCGGTTGTGCGGCGACGTAGAGCAGGATGGTGCCGAACAGCGCGAGCGCGATGCCGACCCCGCACAGGATGAAGAATTTCCACGCCGCCTCGATCGCCGCGGGCGTGCGATGAATGCCCACCATCAGCACCGTCGCGATGGTCGCGATCTCGATCGCCACCCACATGACGCCGAGGTTGTCCGCCAGCAACGCCAGCGCCTGCGCCCCCATGAAGATCTGGAAGGCCGCGTGGTAGGCGCGCGCGCCCAGCGCATCGAGGCCCTCCGCCTCCAGCGTCGCGGCCGAGTAGATCGCGGTCGTCAATCCCACCACGAAACCCACCACCAGCAAGGGCAGGTTCAGCGCATCCAAATGCGTCCAGCCCGACAGCCCCGCCGGCCGCGTGATCGCCGCAAGGGCCAGGATGAGCGAAACCGCGGAGATCCCGATATTCACCCGCGCGGCCAGGCGCGGCGTCGGCAGCAGCGCGAGCACCACCGCCCCCAGCCAGGGGAAGAACACGATGACCCAGGGCAGCGGCATCAACCCTGCTCCCCGCGATGGTGGTGCAGCGCCTGGGTGTCGAGGCTCTCCAGCCGCTCACGCATCACCAGCGCGATGACGGCGGCGACGACCGCGAGCATCAGCACCAGCGCGGCGGTGGACAGCTCCACCACCAGCGGCATCCCCGCGGCCCCGATGGCGGCGAGCAGCAGCCCGTTCTCTACCCCCATCAGCCCGATCACCTGCGCGAGCGCATTGCGCCGGGAGATCATCATCAGCATCCCCAGCAGCACCACCGACAGCGCGAGCGCCAGATCCTCCCGCGCCAGCGCATGCGTTCCCGCGGTCGCCGGCAGCACCACCAGGATCGCGAGCGCGACCAGCATCACGCCCCCGATCATCGACGCGCCGATGCCGAGCGCGGGCTCCGCGCTGCCTTCCATGTGCAGCCGCCGCAGCACCGCGCGCAGCGCGAGCGGGATCAGCACCGCCTTCGCCGCGAAGGCAATCGCGGCCGTCAGGAACAGCCCCGGCGCATCCTGCACGATGCCCTGCCAGATGGCGGCCAGCGCTACCAGCACGCCCTGCATGGCGAAGACATTGATCACGGCGGCCAGCCGGCGCTGGTACAGCAGCATGAAGGACAGCAGCAGCACCCCGCCGCCGAGCAGATGCGCGATGTCGTAGCCGAGATTCCCGAACATCACGCGAAGCCCGTCGAGAGGAACAGCAGCACCGCCGCCAGCAACCCCAGCAGCAGCGCGGCGCCGACGAATTCCGGCACCCGGAAGACGCGCATCTTGGCGATCGAGCTCTCGAACACCGCCAGCGCGAAACCCAGTGCGCCAAGCTTGAGCGCATAGGCGCCGATGCCAATAAGCCACGCCACCGGTCCCGCGCCAGGTGCGGCCAGCCCCACGGGGAAGAAGATGGCCGCGATCAGCGACAGCCACAGCATCAGCCGCAGCGCCGCCTGGTAGTCCCAGATCGCGAGCTGTTCCGCGCTGGCTTCCAGGATCATCGCCTCATGCACCATGGTGAGTTCCAGGTGCGTCGAGGGGTTGTCCACGGGGATGCGGCCATTCTCGGCGACCGCGATGGCTAGCATCGCGATCAGCGCGAGGGCAAGGGACACGCGCACGCCCACCGCGCCATCCTGGAAGGCGCCGGCGATGGCATCGATGTTCGTGGTCCCCGCGATGATCGAGAAGGTGAGCGCGGCCAGGATCAGCGCCGGCTCGGCGAACACCGCGAACGCCATCTCGCGCGACGCGCCCAGTCCGCCGAAGGGGGTCCCGGCATCGAGCGCCGCCAGCGCCATCGCGACACGCCCGAGGGCCAGCAACCCTGCCACCAGCACCAGGTCCGCGAGCGGGGCCAGTACCATCCCCCGCGCAAAGGAGGGGATGAGGAAGGCCGCCAGCAGCGCCGCCGCCAGCGCCACCCAGGGTGCGACATGCGTCACCGCGGAGGCCGTCTCGGCGACCACCGCGCGCTTGCCGAGCAGCTTGCGGAGATCCCGCCAGGGCTGCAGCGGGTGCGGCCCGCGCCGCCCCATCAGCCGCGCCTTGGCCAGGCGCACCAGCCCCAGCAGCACCGGCGCGCCGGCGATGACCAGCGCCATGTGGACCAGCTGGGTCAGGATGCCGGTGATGATCTCCACCTCAGCCGCGCTCCAGCACGGCGACCAGCGCGAGCATGGCGATCAGCAGCGCGAAGCTGAGCATCAGGTATTGCCGGATGGACAGGTCGCGCAGCCGCTCCGCGGGCACGACCAGCGCATCGCGCACCCGCGCGAGGGGCGCCAGCAGCCAGGCGAAGGCCGGGTCCTCGGCGCGGCTCACGATGGTCGCGGCACCGGTATCGCCGGGGTCGGGCATCGTGACCCGCTCGGTCGCGCCCAGCAGCGGGCCACCGAGCATTCGGCGCAGCGGCTGCGCGAGGCCGGCGGCCGAAGGCTGCGTCAGCGGATCGCCGAAGGGCAAGTGGGGCGGCGGCGCGTTGAAGCCGCAGGCCCAGGCCGGGCCGGAGACGATGAACCGCGTCCTGCGCACCCGAATGGCAACGAGCGCCCCGCCACCGATCACCACCAGCAGCAGGAAGACCAGGGCCGGCCACAGCCGCGCGGCACCATCGCCAGCGGCAATCCCCAGCAGCGCCGGCGCCGGCCGGTCTACCCCGCCCACCAGCAGCCGCACCCCGCCCTCAGCCAGGTCCAGCAGCGGGGCCGGCAGGATTCCCAGTAGGACGGTCAGGGCGGCGAGTGCCACCAGCGCGGCGCGCTCCGCCCCAGGATGCTCGGCCGCCCCCGCCGCACGCGGCGTTCGCGGGCGCCCGAGAAAGGCGAGGCCCACGAACCGCACCATCGCCGCCGCCGCCAGCGCGGTGGACAACGCCGCTATCGCCGTCGCCGCGGCCACGATGATCTGGAACCCCAGCGCCCCCGTGCGCCAGCCCGCCAGCAGCGATTGCAGCAGCAACCATTCCGAGGCGAAGCCCGACAGCGGCGGCAGCGCTGCAGCGGCCGCCGCACCCACGATCACGGATGCCGTCGTCCACGGCATCGTCTTGATCAGCCCGCCCAGCGAATCCAGCCGCCGCGACAGCGCGCCATGCAGCACCGCTCCGGCGCCCAGGAACAGCAGCGTCTTGAAGACTGAATGATTCAGCGCGTGCAGCATCGCCGCCCCTGCCGCGAGTGCGGCCAGAGGCACCAGATCCGCCCCGCGAAATGCCAGAGCCAGGCCCATCGCCATGACGATCAGACCGATATTCTCAATGGTCGAGCAAGCCAGCAGCACCTTGCTGTCATCCTCGACATTCGCCCGGAGAGCGCCGAGCAGGGCCGAGGCCGCCCCGAGTGCGAGCAGCGGCACCCCCCACCACAGCGGCTGCGCCGGCCCGCACAGGTCGAACAGCACCCGGGCCATCACGTAGATCGCGACCTTGGTCATCGCCCCTGACATCGCCGCCGAGACATGGCTGGGCGCGGCCGGATGCGCGAGCGGCAGCCAGGCGTGGAAGGGCACCAGCCCGGCCTTGGCCCCCGCGCCGGCCACCACCAGGGCCAGGATCAGCGCCGCGCGCAGCCCCTCCGGCGGGGTCTCGCGGATGGCGGCGAAGCCCAGCGCCTCCGGGCCCACCGCGAGCAGGCCCATAGCGGGGATCAGGCAGGCGGCGGCGAAGATCGCGAAGACCAAGTACAGCCGCGCCGCGCGGCGGTTTTCGGCACGGTCATGCTCGGCCGCGACCAGGGCCCAGGAGGCGAGCGACATCGCCTCGAACCCCAGCAGCATGGTGAAGGCGTCCGCGGCGGCAAGCGTCAGCGCCATCCCGGCCAGGAAGGCCGGCCAGGGCAGCAGCAGCCGCGGCGGCCAATCCGTGCCCGAACCCAGCGCCGCCAGCGACGCCGCGCCGCCCGAAAGACCGAGGACCAGCAGGAACCAGGCGGACAACCCATCGAGGGCGATCATCGCCGGGCCCCAGAACGGTCCGAAGGGTAGCGTCATGGCCACCGGCGGCAGCACCATGGCCAGCACCGCCACCACGCAGAACCCGCCGCACACCGCCGCCGTGCCGGCATGAACCACCCGCCCGGCCCAGGGGGCGCGCCAGGCCCCCACCGCCGCAAGTGCGAGCAGCACGATCAGCAATGCCAGGAGCGCCATCAGCATGGCGGGCCGAGTCGCGGATATGTCACCGCCCGAGCCTATCCGCTCCCCGCCGCCCCCGCGAGGCCCGGCGGGTGCCACCTTTGCAGAAGCCGGGCACACCGCTAGGAACAGCCGCGATGGGTGCACTCCTTGCCTTCAGCCGCGCAGTCGATGCGGTGAGCGACCGCTTCGGCCGCATCGCGGACTGGATGGTGCTGGGCGCCTGCGCGGTCAGCGCGGGCAACGCGTTCCTCCGCTACGGCATCTCCGTCTCGTCCAATGCCTGGCTCGAGCTGCAATGGTACCTGTTCGCCGGCGTGGTGATGCTCGGCGCCTCCCACACGCTGTTTCGCAACGAACATGTCCGCGTGGACATCCTCTATGGCTGGGTCGCACCGCGGACGCGCTTGTGGATCGATATCCTGGGGCTGATCGTCTTCCTGTTGCCGGCGATGGCGCTGCTCGCCTGGATGACGTGGCCCTTTTTCCTGGACAGTTTTTCGCGCGGCGAGGTCTCCGGCAATCCGGGCGGGCTGCTGCGCTGGCCGGTGAAGCTGCTGATGCCGCTGGGCTTCGCGCTGATGGTCGCCCAGGGGCTGTCCGAGCTGATCAAGCGTGTCGCCGTCCTGCGCGGCGTGCCCACCGGCGGCACGCAGCTCTTCACGGAATACGCGCGGCCCGAACAATGAGCCTTGAGATCATGCCGCCGCTGATGTTCGGCGGGCTCGTCGCCTTCCTGCTCATTGGGTTCCCTGTGGCTTTCTCGCTGGCCGCGGTCGGGCTGTTCTTCGGCTTCCTCTCGATCGAGTTCGGTTTCTTCACCACCGCCTATCTCGGCAACCTCCCGCTGCGCGTCTTCGGCATCCTCTCGAACGAGCTGCTGCTCTCCATCCCGTTCTTCACGTTGATGGGCGCCATCCTCGAACGCTGCGGGCTGGCCGAAGACCTGCTCGAAGGCACCGGGCAGCTGTTCGGCAAGATCCCCGGCGGCCTCGCCTACGCGGTCATCCTGGTGGGCGCGGTTCTCGGCGCCATCACCGGCACCGTCGCGGCCTCCGTCATCGCGATGGGCATGATCAGCCTGCCGATCATGATCCGCTACGGCTACGACATGCGCATCGCGACCGGCGTCATCGCCGCCTCGGGCACCATCACGCAGGTGATCCCGCCCTCGCTCGTGCTGATCGTGCTCGGCGACCAGCTGGGGCGCAGCGTCGGCGACATGTA
>JAZKFA010000336.1:0-2726 GCA_040386655.1 Pseudomonadota bacterium
GGCTCCCCATGCCGCGGTAGGATTTGTACGACCGGCCCTGGTAGAGGAACACCTCGCCCGGGGCTTCGTCGGTGCCGGCGAAGACGGAACCCATCATGGCGCAATCCGCACCGGCCGCGATCGCCTTCGCCAGGTCGCCCGAGGAGCGGATGCCGCCATCGGCGATGACCGGCACGTTGCGCTCGCGCGCGGCGGCCGCACTCTCCATGACAGCGGTCAACTGCGGCACGCCGACGCCGGCGACGATGCGCGTGGTGCAGATGGACCCGGGACCGATGCCAACCTTCACCGCGTCGGCACCCGCCTCGATCAGGGCAAGCGTGCCCTCGGGTGTTGCGACATTGCCGGCGATGACCTGCACGGCGTTGGAAAGGCGCTTGATGCGCGCGACCGCCTCCAGCACGCCGCCGGAATGGCCATGCGCGGTGTCGACGACGATGACATCGACCTCGGCGGCGACCAGGGCTTCCGCGCGGCGGTAGCCATCCTCGCCGGTGCCGGTGGCGGCGGCGCAGCGCAGGCGGCCGAGCGCGTCCTTGACCGCGTTCGGGTTGGTCTCGGCCTTGTCCATGTCCTTCACGGTGACCAGGCCGATGCAGCGATACTGCTCGTCGACAACCAGCAGCTTCTCGATGCGGTGCTTGTGCAGCAGGGCGCGCGCCTCGTCGGGCACCACGTCGCCGGTGACGGTGATGAGGTTCTCCCGCGTCATCAGCTCATAGACGCGCAGGTTCGGGTCGGTGGCGAAGCGCACGTCGCGCGCGGTGATGATGCCGACCAGGCGGCGGCTGTCACGCTCGACCACGGGGATGCCGCTGATCCGGTGCTGCTGCTGGATGGCGCGCACCTCGGCCAGGGTCTGGTCGGGGTGGATGGTGAGCGGGTTCACCACCATGCCGCTCTCGAACTTCTTGACCCGGCGGACCTGGGCGGCCTGTTCCTCGATGGTCAGGTTCTTGTGGATGACGCCGATGCCACCCGACTGCGCCATCGCGATGGCCATCCCGCTTTCGGTGACGGTGTCCATGGCGGCCGAGACCAGCGGGATGTGCAGCGATATCTCGCGCGTGAGGCGCGTGCGGGTGTCGGTCGCGTTCGGGAGCACCGTGGAATAGGCGGGCACGAGCAGGACATCGTCGAAGGCGAAGGCGTCCTCGAAGCGGATTCGGGCGGGGGAGGCCAAGTCGGACGGCATGCGGGGGAACCCTTCGCGTCGGATGTCGCTGGAAGGCGACCTTGGCGCGTTCCCCTAAACCCTTTTCGCAAGGCGCGTCCAGCGTCGCGGCGTGTCAGCAGCGCATGGCTAGTACGCGGCGTGCCAGCCGCACATGGCTGATGCGGGGCGCGTCCGGCGGATGTGGCGGCATCGGGCTGCCGGAAGGCTGGCGCAATCAAGCCCTCTCGCCTTATGTCGCGGTCGTCATGACCAAGACTGTGAATACTCCCCTGCCCCGCCGCGCGCTGGCCGATGCCGCCATGATCAGTGCCACGCGAGCGTTCGGGCTGGATCCTGCGAAGCTGCATCTGTGGCGCGCCGACGATGCGCGGATCTCGTGCCGCTCGGTGGCCGCGATCTCCGGCGTCGATGCGCTCGATGTGCTGCCGCTGGGCCGGCTGGGCAATCACGTCATTGCGCTGGCCAATGCCATCGCCGTCGCGCAGCGGTACGGGATCGGCGCCATTCACATCCATCGCCTGGCGCTGGGCGCGGAGTTCGGCACACCGGCGGCCTTGTCCGCAGGCGGCGTGACGCTGCATGACCGTCTGCCGATGGCTCAGGAATACGCGACCCTGCTGCATGCCCGGTTCTTTTTCCTGTGGTCGTTCCGCGGCAGCGGGGGGCCGCCATTTCGCCGCGCGCTGATCGATGGCGCAGACTACCCGGCCATCCTGCAGGGGCCGGTCCGGCTGCTGCTGCCGCGGCTGCGGTCCGATGCCGTGGCACCTTCCGCCCTGGTGATGCACATCCGCTCCGGCGACATCTTCGGGCCGGCGCCGCGCGCCGATTACGGGCAGCCGCCGCTGGCGCACTACCTGGCGAGCCTCGATCATGCCCGCGCGCTGGAGCCGGTGCCTGAGGTGGTCGTCGTTTACGAGGATCGCGCGAACCCCGTCGTCGATGCGCTGGAGACTGCGCTCCGCGAGCGTGGCCAAGCCTACCGGATGGCGAGCTGGTCGCTGCTGGACGACGCCTCGGTCCTGTTCTCGGCGCGCCGGCTCGTCGCCGGGTTCGGCACCTTCGTCCCGTCGGTGGCGAGCCTCTCAGGGGAAGTGTCAGACCTGTACTTCTTCCGTGGCGTGGAGAGCGCAGGGTTCTTCCGCTCCGAGGCGACGCGGCTCTGGCGCGTGGAGGATGTGGCGGCGGGCTTCACGCCAGCGAACGCCTGGTGCAACAGCCCGGCGCAGCGGCAGGCGATGGTCAACTATCCCGTCGGCGCACTCGGCATCACCTGCGCGAACGCAGCGAAGCCGCGGGGCTAGTTATTTTCGGAACCCAGTCGCGACCACATACAGCTCCGAGGAATCCTTGCGGCTTGCGGGCGGCTTGGCGTGGCGGACGGAAGCGAAGTCCCGCTTCATGCCCTCCAGCATGGCGCGCTCCGTCCCGCCCTGGAACAGCTTGGCGACGAAGCCGCCGCCCGGGGCGAGCACCCGGTGGCAGAACTCCAGGGCCAGCTCCGCCAGCGCCATGATGCGCAGGTGGTCCGTCGCGTTGTGCCCGGTCG
>JAZKFA010000337.1:0-10170 GCA_040386655.1 Pseudomonadota bacterium
TCTGGCACATGTCGCGCGCGATCGGCAGGCCGAAGCCGCCGCACACCACGTCGCCCAGGAAGTCGAGCAGCACGTAGTCGAACCCCCACTCGTGGAAGCCCAGCTTCTCCAGCAGTTCGAAGCCATGGATGATGCCGCGCCCGCCGCAGCCGCGGCCGACTTCGGGGCCGCCGAGTTCCATCGCGAAGACGCCGTCGCGCTTGAAGCAGACGTCGCCGATCTGCACTTGCTCACCGGCGGCTTTCTTCTTCGACGAGGTCTCGATGATGGTGGGGCAGGACCGCCCGCCGAACAGCAGCGATGTCGTGTCGGATTTCGGGTCGCAGCCGATGAGCAGCACGCGCTTGCCCTGCTGCGCCATCATGTAGCTGAGGTTGGCCAGCGTGAAGGACTTCCCGATGCCACCCTTGCCATAGATGGCGATGACCTGGGTTTCCTTCTTCACGGGCCCCGTGTGCACGGCGTCCGGCTCGACAGCCGCCTCCGCGCGCAACGCGTCCTGCATGGAAGCCTGTCCCGGAACTGCGTTCATGGCATGTCTCTCCAATCCAGGATCATCTTCAGGCAGGCTGGGTCTTCGAAGGCGGTGCGGTAGGCACCGGCCGCGTCGGATGCAGGAACGCGATGCGTGATCAGGCCATTGAGCGAGAGCGCGCCGCGGTCGAGCAGCGAGGTCACCGCGACAAGGTCGGCGGGCTGCCATTCTGCGGCGACGCGGATGCGCGCCTCGCGCATGAAGGCCGGCGGGAAGGCGAAGCTCAGCGGCGCGGAATAGAAGCCCGCGAGGATGATCTCCCCTCCCGGTGCGAGCCGAGCGATCTGCGTGTCGAGTGCATCGGCGGAACCGCTCACGTCGCAGATGCAGCGATAGTCGCGCCGCGCATCCTGCGCCGGGTCGATGACGCTGTAGCCGGTTGCGCCATGCGCGCGTTCGGGGTTCGTCTCCCACACCGTCGGCGGGGCGGCGCCATGCGCCATCACCAGCCGCGCGATCAGCCGGCCGAGGACGCCGTGGCCGACGATGAGGTCCGGCATGCCAGGCGCGATCGCGTGCTGGGCGGTGGCAGCGAGTGCCAGCAGCACGCCCGAGTCGCCCAGCGACTCCGCGATCGGCGTCGCGCGTGCGCCTGGCAGGATCACTCGCCTCGCCGCGCCGCCGAACAGCCCGCGCACATCGGAAAATCCCTTGGATCCCGGGACGAAGACCCGCTCGCCCTTCCGGCGGCCCGATTCGGGGCCGGCATTACGCACGCGGCCGACCGTCTCGTAGCCAGGCACCAGCGGGTAGCCCATGCCGGGGAACATCGGCATCCGACCGCTCCAGAGCAGGCGCTCCGTGCCGGTGCTGATCCCGCTCCACTCGACGTCGACAACCACATCCGCCGCACCGGGAAGGGCAAGCGTGACGGTCGCGAGTGCGAGGTGTTCGGGCTCCCTCAATACGACGGCGACGGTATTCATCTGGGCCTTTCGGTGCCTCGAAGTGTCAGTCTAGGCGGACAATGATTGGTGTCAATCAAATCTGACAATTTTAATCAGACATCGCTTTTCCGTGCCAGCAGCACGCCGGTGACCAGGGGCGTGGAGGTGCTCACCTGCCGCACGGAGGCGAAGCCGGACTGCCGCAGCATGGCGGTGAGCTCCGCGGCGCGGCGCGGCCGCCCGCTGCCCATCGCGCGCAGGTAGAAGCCGAAATAGGCGTCGCCCATCGCTTCGGCGCCGCGGGTGCCGGCCATCGGCTCGGCCAGGATCAGCGTGCCACCGGGCGGCAGGGCGCGGTGCGCGGCGGCCAGGATGCGCATGGCCATCGCGTCGTCGTGGTCATGGATGACCCGCACCAGCGAGATCGCGTCGGCACCCTGGGGCAGCGGGTCGCGACCGAAATCGCCGCCATGGGCTTCGGCCCGTCCGGCCAACCCGGCCGCGTCAAAGCGTTGCCTTGCGCGTTCGGCGACTCCGGGCAGGTCGAACAGCATCAGCCGCAGGTCCGGCGCGCGGGCCGCCGCGGCGATCAGGAAGGCGCCCTCGCCGCCGCCGACATCGAGCAAGCAGCGGAACCGCCCCACATCCACGGCGTCCAGCACCTCGGCGGCCACAAGCGGCTGGGAGGCCGCCATAAGCCCCGAATAGGCCGCGACCTTGCCCGAGGGCAGCGCCCCCGGCGCATCCGCCTGCGCATAGGCCCAGTAGGCCGCGAGCAACTGCCCGCCGCGCGCCCTGCGCAGCATCGCGACGGGATCCGTGAGGTCCGCGTAGAGCATGGCATGATGCTCGACCATGCCGGCGAGCGCGGCATTGCCCACCATGACCGCCCCACGCAGCCCGAGTCCCCAGCGCCCGCCGCTGCGCCGCCCATACAGGCCGAGCGCCGCACCGGCCGCGAGCAGTTGCTCCGCGGCATCCTCGGGAAGGTCCACGCGCCGGGCGATCTCGGCCGCACTCAGCGGCCCCTGCGCGAGCAGGTCGAACAGGCCCAGCCGCACCGAGGCGAGCATCACCTGCGAGTAGACGAACCCCGCGATCAGGTCGAACAACCCACGCGCCTGCGCACGGGCCACGCCGCGCGTCAGCGGAAAGCGCGCAACGGCTTGGCGGAAGGCCGGCCGCGCCACGACACTGTCGCGCCAGGCGAGAAAGCGGTCGCGCAAGGTCATTGGCGCCGGCTCTCCCAGCGGCACGGGCCCAGCGTCGGAGGCGGCACTCACGCGGCGCTGGCCGCCAGTTCCTTCGGCACCAGCCGCTTGGCCTCCAGCGCGATCAGGGCGCGCAGGTCAGCCGCGCCGGGGCAGGGCGGAATGGCGGCGATGGCCGCGCGCGTCAGCCCCTCCAGCCGCGCCATCGCGCCGTGTAAGCCCAGTTCGCGAACCGCGCTCGGGCGCTGCATCTTCACATCCTGGCCGATCGGCTTGCCGAGCTCCTCGGCGCTGCCGAAGGCATCGCCGATGTCGTCGGCCACCTGGTAGGCCTCGCCCAGCCGCTCGCCGAGCAGCATCCAGGGCGCGTCGTCCAGCCCCGCAGCCGCCGCACCCGCAGCCGTCGCGGCGGAGAACAACGCCGCCGTCTTGGCGCGCTGGTACTGCGCGAGATCCACGGCGTCCTCGCATTCCCAAGCCTGCCCGGCAACGATGCCGTTGGGCGAGCCCACCGCCTCCGCGACGATACGGATCAGCGCGATGCCGCGAGCCGGCGAGCGCCGCGTGGCCAGCGCCAGCTGCTGGAAGGCCAGCACGATCAGCCCATCGCCGGCCAGCAACGCAAGCGGCTCGCCATGGGCGCGATGGACGGAAGGCCGGCCGCGACGCGTCGCGGCATCGTCGAAACAGGGCATGTCGTCATGCACGAGCGAGGCGCAGTGCAGCAGCTCGATCGCGGCGGCAGCGGCATCGGCCAGGCCCGGCTCGGCACCGCAAGCCGCGGCGGTGGCCAGGCACAGGCGCGGGCGCACCCGCGCGCCGCCGGGGAAGACCGCATGCTGCATGGCGCGCGCGAGGCGCGGCGGGCCGGAGGGGCCAGTGCCGCCCTCAGCCAGATGCAACGCCGAAGCCAGCGCCCGTTCGATGCGTTTGCCTGCGTCCATTCCGGGACTCTCCCTCGCGCCTGGAGAGGGAGGCTAGCAACGCGCATCAAGACTGTCATCTGAATTAGACACTTTTATTGTCATCGCCGAGTTGACAGATTTTCGCGGCTTCGCAATGGCTTGGCTTAGACATGGCCATAAAGCTGTCCAGTATTCTTGACAGTTTTCTGGCGCCGCGCCTTATCTCGGGGATGGCGCGGCCCCCGAAAACCATCGCGATCATCGGTGCCGGCATGGGCGGCCTGGCCGCCGCGATCGACCTTGCGGGGCGCGGATTCGACGTTACCCTGTGCGAAAGTGCGCCCGGGCCGGGGGGGAAAATCAGCGAATCCGCCCTCCCCACCGCCACGGTGAACGCGGGTGCCTCCGCGATCACCATGCGCTGGGTCTTCGACAGCCTGTTCGAGGAGGCCGGCACCGCCCTTGCCGACCACGTCGACCTCCAGCCCGCCACCCTGCTCGCCCGGCATTGCTGGGGTCCGGGCGCGCAGCTGGACCGGTTCGCGGACATCAAGGCCTCGGCCGACGCCATCGGCGCCTTCGCCGGCGCGGCCGAGGCGCGCGGCTACTTCGCCTTCGCCGAGCGCGCGAAGCAAACCTATGAGGCGCTGGAGCATCCCTATATCCGCGCCCAGCGCCCGACTGCGTTGGGCCTCGCCGCGCGGGCCGGCATCGGGCGGCTGCTCGCGACAACGCCCTTCGCGACGCTGTGGGACGCGCTCGGCACCTATTTCACCGATCCGCGCCTGCGCCAGGTCTTCGCGCGCTATGCCACCTATGTCGGCTCCTCGCCGCTGCTCGCCCCGGCGACGCTGATGCTGGTCGCACATGTCGAGCGGCAGGGCGTCTGGCGCGTGGCCGGTGGCACCCTGCGCCTGGCCGAGGCGATGGCCACCCTTGCAGCGCAACGCGGCGCGCGTCTTCGCTACGATGCGAAGGTTGCGCGCCTGCACGTCGAGCACGGCCGCGCCGCCGGCCTGGTGCTGGCCGATGGCGAAGTCATCGCCGCCGACCGCGTCATCGCCAACGCCGACGCCGCCGCGATCGGCGCGGGGCAGCTGGGCGCCGAGGCCGCCCGCGCCGTCCCCGCCCTGCCCGCCAACCGCCGCTCCTTCTCCGCGCTGACTTGGGCGATGCATACGCGTACGGCCGGCTTTCCCCTGGCGCGGGAGACAGTGTTCCTCGCACCAGATCCGACCGCCGAGTTCGCCCAGATCCATCATCGCGGCCGGCTGCCGGCGACGCCGACGATCCACATCTCCGCCCAGGACCGCGACGACGCGGCCGCGCCACCGGACGGCCCCGAGCGCCTGCTGATGCTGGTCAACGCCCCCGCGCGGGAGGATTCCCGCCCGCTGGATGCAGCCGCCATCACCGCCTGCGACGAAGCCGTCTTTGCGCGCCTGCGCGACGCCGGCCTGACGCTGGAGACGGCGTCGCTTCACCGCACCACGCCCGCCGATCACGCGCGGCGCTATCCGGGCACCGGCGGCGCACTCTACGGCCAGGCCGTGCATGGCTGGCAGGCCACCTTCCAACGCCCCGGCGCGCGCACCGCCCTGCCAGGTTTCCTGCTCGCCGGCGGCGGGATACACCCCGGCGCCGGCGTCGCGATGGCCGCCCTGTCCGGACGATTGGCGGCCGCCGCCGCGCTTGAGGAACCTCGATGAACGACGCACCCGCCGATGCCGCGCACGCGTTGCGCGGCTGGGAGTTCGACCGGCCCGTCGGCAAGCGCGGCTATGCCTGGTGGTATGTCGACGCACTCAGCGACGACGGCGCGCACGGCATCACCATCATCGCCTTCATCGGTACCGTCTTCTCGCCCTGGTACGCGCTCGCGCGGCGCGGCGGAGGCGGTGATCCGGAAAACCATGTCTGCCTCAATGTCGCGCTCTACGGGAATCCGCGCCGCTGGGCGATGACCGACCGTCGCCGCCCCGCACTCGACCGCGGGCCGGACCACCTGGCGATCGGCCCCAGTCGGCTGGACTGGGATGGCGACAAGCTCGTCATCACCATCGAGGAACGCACCGCGCCCATCCCGTCTCGCCTGTCCGGCACTGTCACGCTGCGCCCCGACGCGCTGTCCACGCGTGCCTTCCAGCTCGATGCGGATGGCCGTCACCGGTGGTTTCCGATCGCCGCGCGGTCCCGGGTCGAGGTGAAGCTGAACCACCCCGAACTCGCCTGGTCCGGCCCCGCTTATTTCGATACCAACGAGGGCTCCGCCCCGCTGGAGCAGGACTTTGTTCAATGGGACTGGTGCCGCGCGCCGATGCGCGACGCCTCCGCGGTGCTCTACAATGCCGAACGGCGCGACAGGTCGCACCAGTCGCTCGCGCTGCGCATCGGCGCCGATGGCGGGGTCGAGGATATCGAGCCGCCGCAGCCGGTCGAACTGCCGCGCACGCTGTGGCGCATCGCGCGGCCAACGCGGGCGGAAGGCGGTGAGGCGAGCGTGGTGCGCACGCTGGAGGACACGCCCTTCTATTCGCGCTCCGTCATCCGCACGCGGCTGCTGGGGCAGCAGGCGACGGCGGTGCATGAGAGCCTGTCGCTGGACCGGTTCCGCTCGCCGGCGATGTTCGCGATGCTGCCCTTCAAGGTGCTGCGGCCGTTCAGATGAGTCTTGGAAAGGCTAGCGGTTTGTGGATATGCGGTTGGCTTTGGCCGCTAGCGATCCATCGTTCGTTGCAGTCCAATGACACCAGATCCGGGGTCAAGTGAAATCCGGAACCGAATTTCCTGACCGGGTACGACCTGAGCTTCTCGCTCAGTCAGATTTCTGATCGACATGAAACTCGTTTCGGCGCCTAGAATAGCTTCACCCTGCGGAAGATGAAAGGTGACAGTTTCGCCGGCGTTCAGCCGTGCTGACGTCTCTCCGTTGACCAGCACTCGAATGCTTACTCCGCTACCTAACAGACCAGTATCCCTTGTTACCGTTACGCGTCCTGTTGTTGAATTCGCCTCGGCATGCAGGGTGGGCGCTACTGGAGTTGCAGAAGAGCTAGCAATTGGCTGAGTTGCACATGCCGCCAGGAAAAAAAGTGGAGTTATAAACATCCAATACGGCATCTCTGCTTCCTTCTGACGGCCCACCTCTTTTTAACATGGAATAGTTTACTCGCTAGAGCAAAGAATTCAGAGGCCGAGGACCGGCTGTGGGTCCAGCCAGACCTGGAACCACGACAGCGAGAAATGCAGGTGCGGCCCCGTCACACGTCCCGTTGCGCCCGTCGCCCCGATGCGCTGCCCGCGCGCGACCACATCACCCTCCTGCACATCCCGCCGCGAGAGATGCGCATAGAGGGTGTTGATGCCGTGTCCATGGTCGATCACCAGCAGCTCCCCGAAGAAGAAGAAGCTCTGCGACAACGTCACCCTGCCCGATGCGGCGGCCAGCAGCGGTGACCCCGTCGGTGCCGCGATATCGAACCCAAAATGCGGCTGGCGCGGCTGCCCGTTCAGCACGCGTTGGCTGCCGAAGACGCCGCTGATGCGCCCCTCCGCGGGCCGCGCGAAGCTCTCCGTGAATCCCGTCAGCGCGCTATCCGCCGCACGCGCACGGCCGAGCTGCTCGCGCTCGGCATTGATGCGCGCGAGGGCCGCGGCATCGGGCGTCACCTGCGCCGGCGGCAGGCCGCTGATTGCCTGAACGCTCCATTGCCGACGCGCGACGGCCAGGCGCTCCTCGCGCCCATTGGTGGTGAGCACCGCACTCTCGCCATGGTCGCGCCCGAAGCCGAAGGCATAGTCCCCGGCCGGCGACACACGCAGCGCCCGTCCATCGAGCGCCAGGCGTGCGCCGGGCGTGGTGCGCTCCACCACCAACCCGCCTTGCGCAAAGGCACGCTGGGCCTCCGCGCGGGCCGCCAGCAGCAGCGCGGGTGCCGCAAGAATCGCACGCCGGTTCACAGCAATGCCCCCTGTTCCGCTTCGGGTTTGGCGCGGCGCGGCTTCGCCCCATCCGTCACTGCACCCACCTCGCCATCTCCGAACACCAGGCTGATCTTCTGGGCCGGTTTCACCGCCGCGGCCCGCGTCAAGGGCGCACCCTCGCCGTCGCGCACCAGCACGAAGCCTCGCTCAAGGACGGATTGGTAGGACGCACTCTCCAGCCTGGCCGAGAGCCCCTCCAGCGCCGTGCGGCGCTGGCGCAGCAGCGCCTGCACCGGCGCCGCGCCGAATCGCGCCAGCGCCCGCGCATCGCGCTTGCCCGCGAGGATCTGCGCCATGCCGCCATTGCCCTGCGCGTTGAGCGAGACCAGCCGCGCCCGGCGCGCGATGATTGCCTCACGCGGATGCGGCACGCGCAGCGCGGCGAGCCGTTCCCGCCGGCGCGCCAGCACTTCCGCCACGCCACGCGGCAGGCGTTCGCCATAATCATCCAGCCGCAGCCGCGCCTGCTCGATCCGTCCCGGCACATCCGGCAGCCGCCGCTCCACGCGCAACAGCACCATGCGCGCATCGTTCAGCACGCGCCGCGCGGTGGCCTGCAGCCGCGCGCCCGTTTGCGCGAGATCCGCCATCAGATCCGCCCGCGCCGGCACCGCGAGTTCCGCCGCCGCGGTGGGCGTCGGCGCGCGCCGGTCCGAGGCGAAGTCGATCAGCGTCGTGTCCGTCTCGTGCCCCACCGCGGAGATCAGCGGGATCAGCGAGGCCGCGGCCGCGCGCACCACCACCTCCTCGTTGAAGGCCATCAGGTCCTCCAGGCTGCCGCCGCCGCGCGCGACGATCACGACATCGGGACGCGGCACCTTTCCGCCCAGCGGGATCGCGGAAAACCCCGCGATGGCGCGCGCAATTTGCTCCGCGCTGCCCGCCCCCTGGACCGCGACCGGCCAGATCAGGATATGGCGCGGAAACCGCCGCAGGATCGTCGTGCGGATGTCCTGGATGACAGCGCCGGAAGGCGAGGTCACCACGCCCACCACCAGCGGCAGCCGCGGCAGCGCGCGCTTCCGTTCGGCCGCGAACAGCCCTTCGCCGATCAGCTTCTGGCGCAGCGCCTCGATACGGGCGAGCAGCGCGCCGGCGCCGGCATAGTCCAGCTTGTCGATGATGAGCTGGTACTTGGAACGGTCCGCATAGGTGGTCAGGCGCCCGGTCGCGACGACCTCCGCGCCATTCTCCGGCTGCGTCGCGAGCGTGCGCACCGTGCCCTTCCAGATCACCGCCTCGATCTTCGCGTTCTCGTCCTTCAAGGCCAGGTAGACATGGCCGGAGGTGTGGCGCTTCAGCTCCGTGATCTCGCCCTTCACGCGCACCCGGCCGAACGCGCCTTCCAGCGTGCGCTTGATCGCCTGGTTGAGGTCGGAGACGGCGTATTCGGGGATGTTGGTGACGGCCGGGGTGTCCATGGCGCCATGCTATGCTAGAGCCGCTCCTGGCGGAACGGGGGTGCGCGGGATGCGGGTCTTGCTGGTCGGCGGCGGCGGTCGCGAACACGCATTGGCCAGCGGCATCGCGGCCTCGCCCATGCTGACGAAACTATTCTGCGCGCCGGGCAATGCGGGCATCGCGGCCCTGGCCGAATGCATCCCCATCGCGGCGGAAGATGTGGCCGGCCTCGTGGCCTTCGCACGCGCCAATGCCATCGATTTGGTTGTCGTGGGCCCCGAGGCACCGCTGACCCTGGGCATCGCGGATGTCTGCGCGGAAGCCGGCATCGCCTGCTTCGGGCCGAGTGCGGCGGCCGCCCAGCTGGAGGGCAGCAAGACCTTCACCAAGCAGGTGGCCGACGCCGCCGGCGTACCCACCGCCGCCTGGGCCAGGTTCGAGGATGCCGGCGCGGCGCGTGCCTATGTCCGCGCGCAGGGTGCACCCATCGTGGTCAAGGCCGATGGCCTGGCTGCCGGCAAGGGCGTGGTCGTCGCCGCCTCCGTTGCGGAGGCCGAAGGCGCCATCGCCGACATCATGGAGGGCCGCGTCCATGGCGCGGCCGGCGCGGCCGTGGTGATCGAGGAATGCCTGATCGGCGAGGAGGTGTCCTTCTTCGCGCTCTGCGACGGCACCCACGCGCTGGCCTTCGGCGCGGCGCAGGACCACAAGCGCGCCTTCGACGGCGACCGCGGCCCCAACACCGGCGGCATGGGCGCCTATTCGCCCGCCCCGGCCTTCACCGATGCGCTGCGCGAGGATGTGATGGAGCGCTTCATCCGCCCCACGCTGGCGGAGATGGCGCGGCGCGGCACCCCCTTCCGCGGCGTGCTCTTCGCGGGGCTGATGCTGACGCCGGCGGGGCCGAAGCTCATCGAATACAATGTCCGCTTCGGCGACCCGGAATGCGAGGCGCTGATCCCGCGCCTGGCCTCGGACCTGCTTGCCGCACTCTACGCGGCCGCGACGGGCAACCTTGCGCAGACGCGGCTGGAATGGCGGGATGAGCACTCGCTGGTCGTCGTGATGGCGACGCGCGGCTATCCCGGCGCCTACGGCAAGGGCAGCGTGATCCACGGACTGCCGGTCGCCGCGACGCAGCCCGGCGTGCGCATCTTCCACGCAGGCACGGTGGCACAGGGCGGCGAGACGCTGGCCAACGGCGGCCGCGTGCTGGCCGTGCAGGGCAGCGGCGAGACGCTGCACGA
>JAZKFA010000338.1:0-2905 GCA_040386655.1 Pseudomonadota bacterium
ACCCCCGTGCTGCCCGCCCACCAGCAATGTCTTTGCCCGCGCACAACCCGAACAGGGCGCGCGGGACGTCGCCGCGTCCGGGCCCTTCGGGGGAACCCGGGCGCGGCGCCCCCCCTCCGCCATCCCTCACATGCAAGGACGTTCCCATGCCCGCGATCGATATCGCCTTCACCAAGCAGTTCGAGGCCGAGGTTCACGAGGCCTACCAGCGCATGGGTTCCAAGCTGCGTCCGACGGTGCGCAGCAAGGCCGGCGTCATGGGTGCCAGCACGACCTTCCCGAAGGTCGGCACCGGCACCGCCGCGGCCAAGGCGCGCAACGGCACCGTGCCGGTGATGAACCTGTCCTACGACGCCGTCGAATGCTTTCTGCAGGACTATTATGCGGGCGAGTGGATCGACAAGCTCGATGAGCTGAAGACCAACATCGACGAGCGCACGGTCATCGCGAATGCCGGCGCCTATGCGCTCGGCCGCAAGACCGACGAGCTGATCATCGCCGCGCTGGACACCGCTACGAACGAGGCTGTCAGCACGGTCGCCGGCACCACCGACACGGATCCGCTGACCAAGGCAAAGGTGCTGCTCGCCTTTGAGCAGCTGGGTGCGGCCAATGTCCCCGACGATGGCAATCGCTTCGCAGTGGTGGGCTGGAAGCAGTGGTCAGACCTGCTCGCGATCGATGAGTTCGTGAATGCGGACTACATCGGCGACGACCAGCTGCCCTGGCGCGGCACGCAGGCCAAGCGCTGGCTGGGGGCGCTGTGGATCCCGCATTCTGGCCTCACGAAGGTGGGCAACCTTCGCTACTGCTACTTCTATCACCGCACATCGGTCGGCCACGCCGTGAACGCCGAGGTGACGACCGACATTTCCTGGCACGGCGATCGCGCGGCGAGCTTCATCAACAACATGATGTCGCAGGGCGCGGTGCTCATCGACGATGCCGGCGTCATCCGCATGCGCGCCAAGGAATAACGCGCGCACACCTGGTGCTGGCCTCACCGCCAGCACCAGCAAGCCAAAAACAAAAGAATGGGGTCCGGGGAAATTCCTTTCCCCGGCCTTTTCCCTTTTTTCGGAGACCCTCAATGGCGAACGCCCTCGCGCTCTGCTCGCGCGCGTTGCTGAAGATCGGCGCACGCCCGGTCGCCTCCTTCGACGACGGCACAGCCGAGGCCGAGGTCGCGGCCTCGTTGTATTCCGGCACGCGCGACGCGCTGCTTTCC
Source organism: Pseudomonadota bacterium (assembly GCA_040386655.1). GTDB lineage: Bacteria > Pseudomonadota > Alphaproteobacteria > Acetobacterales > Acetobacteraceae > Plastoroseomonas. Next base: position 1,229 of record JAZKFA010000338.1, read on the forward strand.
GCCCATCCCTGGAGCTTCGCCACGGGGCAGGAGAGCCTGCCGCGCCTGACCGCGACGCCTGTGGCCGATTTCGCTTACGCCTACCAGCTGCCGCCATCCTTCCTGCGCGCGCTTTCGGCGGGCCAGGGCGCTCGCGGCCGGGGCGTGCCGTATCGCCTGCTCGCGGACCGCTTGCACTGCGATGCCGACACCATCGTGCTCACCTACATTTTCCGCCCCGACGAGAGCGTCTTCCCACCCTTCTTCGCGGCGCTGCTTGCCGCTCGCCTGGCCGCCGAATTCTGCCTGCCGCTGACCGAGAGCACGCAGCGGGCGGAGCTTCTCTATAAGCTCGCCGATGCGGAGTTCCGCACGGCACGGCAGACCGACAGCCAGCAGGGCACGCCGCGCGCGATCGAGGAGTACCCGCTTATTTCGGTGCGGGGCCGGTCATGAGCGCGTCCTTCCGCGCCAAGACGGCGTTCACCGCCGGCGAGCTGGCGCCAGAGCTGCTGGGCCGCGTGGATCTGCGCGCTTACGAGGTGGGCGCGCGGCGCCTGCGCAACGTGTTCATCCAGCCGACCGGCGGCGTGACCCGCCGGCCAGGCCTGCGCCACATCGCAACCCTGCCAGGTGAGGCACGGCTGATCCCGTTTGAGGTGAATGCCGAGCTTACCTACCTGTTCGTCCTGACAGATGGGCTGCTGTCGATCTACACCGGCGATGTCCGCACCGCGGAGATCGCGGCACCCTGGACCGGCCCGATGCTGCCGCAGATCGCCTGGACGCAGAGTGCCGACGCCGCGCTGATACTGCACCCCGACATGGCGCCGCAGCGCATCGTGCGCAGCGGCACGGGCTGGTCGCTGGCAGCGTGGCCGCTGTCGCGGGAGCCCTTTCACCGCTTCGCCGATGGTGCGGTCACGCTGGCCACCTCCGCGACGAGCGGCATCGTCACGGTCACGGCCTCGGCGCCTGTGTTCAGCGTTGGGCATCTGGGTGCGCGCATCCGCATTGGTGGCAAGCGGCTGCTGGTCAATACGGTGAACAGCGCCACGATCATGTCCGCGACCGTGGTGGATGCGCCGCTCGCAGGCACGGCTGCCACGATAGTCTGGGACGAGGCGGCGTTCAGCGATGCGCGCGGCTGGCCTATCTCCGCTTGCTTTCATCAGCAGCGCCTGGTGATCGGCGGTACGCGCGACCTGCCGAACCGACTGTTCCTGTCGCGCACCGCCGCGAGCTTCGACTTCGACCCAGGCGCCGGGCTCGACGATGAGGGGATCGACTTTGCCCTGGTATCGGACCAGGCGAATGCGATCCGCGGCGTCTTCTCCGGCCGGCATCTGCAGGTCTTCACCTCGGGTTCGGAGTGGATGGTGACCGGGGAACCGCTGACGCCCTCATCCATCCAGCTCACGCGGCAGACGCGCGTGGGCAGCCGCACCGACCGGATGCTGCCCACCGTCGATGTCGATGGCGCGACCATCTTCGCCTCGCGATCGGGGCAGAGCGTGCATGAATTTGCCTATACGGATCTGCAGCAGATCTACCAGGCGAATGACCTCGCGATCCTCGCGCGGCACCTGGTGCTGGGGCCGCGTGCGCTGGCCTATGACGCCGGTTCGCGGCTGCTGCACATCGCGATGGCCGATGGCTCGCTCGCCACGCTCACGATCTATCGCGCCGAGCAGGTCA
>JAZKFA010000338.1:2915-8356 GCA_040386655.1 Pseudomonadota bacterium
CTCGCGGAGACGGATGGCACCATCTGGGCGCTGGTCGACCGCGCCGGAAGCCAGCGGCTGGAACGCTTCGACCGGACGCTCGGCCTTGATGCCGCAGCCAGCTTCGAAGGCACCACGGCGCGCACAAGCTTCACGGGCCTCGATCATCTGGAAGGGCGCACCGTTGGCCTCGTCGCCGATGGTGCGCCGCGCGATCCCGTCCTGGTCTCCGGGAACGCGATCGCGCTTGTCCCATCCGCCCGTAATGGGCAGGTGGGACTTCGCTACACGCACCGAATCGAGCCGATGCCAGCCGTCAACGCCGGCAATCTTGGGCCCGGTAATGGGCCGCAGCGGAGCGTGTCCATCACCTTCCGCCTGCTCGAGACGGCGGCATTCACCGCCGATGTCGGGCGCGGGCTGCGTTCGGTGCCGTTCCGGCGGCTGGATCTCAACCGTCTCGACGCTGCGCCGGAACCCTTCACCGGCGACGTCACGCTGGGTGCGATCGGCTGGCGCCGCAGCGGGCTCGAGGTTTCCTGGCGGATCGAAGGCGATACGCCGCTGCCGCTCACGCTGCTTTCCGTCACCACCGAGGCAAGGAATTCCAACTGATGGCACAGATCGCATCGCTGGCCAGCGTCATCGGCGCCGGTGCCAGCCTCTACGGGCAGGTCCAGCAGAAGCAGGATGCCGAGAAGCGGCAGAAGGATCAGCAGCGCCAGCAGGCGGCTCAGCAGGCGGCACAGCTGGCCGAGCGGCAAGCCTCGGTCGAGGTGCGCAACGCCGCCACCATTGAGGATGAGGCGGCCCGCGCCGAGCAGCTGCGCCTCGCCGATGACGCGAGCCGCACGCAGCGTGACGCGACGCTCAAGCGCACCATCGCCCAGGCGCGCGCACGGCTAGCCGCCGGCGGCCTGGACCCGTCCGGCGGCTCCGCTCAGGCACTGGTCGAGGGGCTGAAGCAGGATGCGGCGGCGAGCGACGCGCAGGATTCCGCGCTGCTCAATGCCCGCCTTGCGGCCAACCGGCGCAGCCTGCTGCAACCGGCGAGCGGAGCCTTCGGCACCAGCGCGATCTCGTCGCCTAACTTCCTGACGCTGGGCAACAGCGTCGGCGCGCTCGCCCGCAACCTGCTCGGCTGAGCCGACACACCGGAGAACATCATGTCCGAGCACATCACCATCGGCGATATCGCGCCGCGCGTGCAGTACGTGGCCGACGGCGTCCAGGCCGACTTCACCTTTCCCTTCCCGATCTTCGTGGAGGAGGACCTGGAGCTGCGCGTCGATGGCGTGCCGCTGCAGGGCGGCTTTGAAGTGCTCGGCGCCGGCCTGTCGGAGGGGGGCACGCTGCGCTTTGTGGAGCCGCCGTTGCCGGGGACGCGCCTCACGCTGCGCCGTCGCCTGCGGATTTCCCGAAAAACCGATTTTCAGGATAACGCCATCCTGCGCGCGAGCGCCCTGAACGATGAGCTGGACTACCAGGTGGCGGCTCTCCAGGACGTGGCCGCTGACGTGACGGACACGCTGCGCTTCGACCCCGCCGAAGGTAGCGCGGACGCCACGCTGCCGCTGCGCGGGGCGCGTGCGAACCGGGTGCTCGGTTTCGACAGCGTCGGCGCGATCACGCTGTACGACCGCAACTCTACCTTGCTGACCGCGCCATTCACCGGCGCGATCCCGACCACCGTGGAGGACAAGCTCTCGCAATCCCTCACCGCGCGGGATTTCGGCGCAGTGGGCGACGGGGTCACCGACGATACGCCCGCGCTCCAGGCTGCGATGAACGCCGCGGCGGCGGCCGGACGATTCCTGGTGATCGGGGAGGGAAGCCACCGTGCCACGCAGCCGCTCGTGCTGCCCGGGGCCGCGGCTGGCCTGATCATGCGCGGTGCGATCGTCTACGCAGGTCCATCCGGCACCACTGCGCTGACCATCGGCGACGGCAATGCCACCCGCAACGCGGCCAAGCTCTACCAGGGTCTACGCGTTATCCGCGCGGCGATCTCCGACTGGATGAATGAGGGCGACATCGGCCTAGTCCTGCGCAACATGGATGCGACGCAGATCGAGGTCCGCCAACTCGAGGGCTTCACCATCGGCATCCGCACGCTGGGCGAGGAGCGCGGCTTCGAGGACACCACGCTCCAGCTCGGCCGCATCGTGAACAACAAGATCGGGCTTGATATCCACACCGCGACGGCGGCCGCGTGGAACACTTCCGTCCGCTACTATGGCGGCCACTTCGCCATCGCCTCCTCCCTGCACCCGACGCTGGATCGCTACGGCATCCGCTTCTCCGCCGAGCCCGGCGCCTACATCGCGCATAACCGCCACATCTTCGACGCGCCGGGTTTCGAGCTGCAGGCGGAGGGCCGCCCGATCAGCGGCATCCCCTTCCTCTGCGAGGTCTCCTCCCGCGCGGTCTGGGCCCGCGCCATCCGCATGGAGGGCTGCTCGCCCTATGTCGCGCGCCACACCGGCCCGGCGCAGGACCATGTCTACGAGGTCGCCTGGGCGAGCCAGGCCTACAACGTCTCCGTCGACTACGTCGGCGTCTCCCGCGTCGGCGCCGTGGTGCGCACCTATCACCAGGGCGCGGCATTTCGGGAGGCGAGCCGCACCGTCGCGTCCGTTCCCTGCCTGCGTGCGGCCCGAATCCGCTGGTCGAACACGGATTGGGGCTTCGAGAAGCTCGCCTGCCTGTCCTCCAACGTCGCGGGTTCACCAACCGCACTCGCTGGCTATGCCTTCCCGGCGCTGTCGAACTTCACCTTCACCGATCGCGGCGTGATCCTCACCGGCGGGCGGGGGCTCGGCTTCGTCGCCGATGCGCGTAGCTGCCGCGAATTCGCGTTGGTGGTCGATGCCGATGATCCGCGCCTGATCGTGCAGTGCTTCGACGCCAACATGACCCTGCTGACCGATACCAGTGGCGCCATGGTCACGGCTTCGGGCCAGGCGCTGATTTGGAACGACGCGGCCAAGTGGTGGCAGGGGAACGTCGATATGACGGATGCGGACCTCACGCGCCGCCAGGTTGTCCGCCTCGCGCCCGAGGTCGCCTACGCCATCATCGGCATCGCACGCATCGGGCGCGACTATGAGGTGCGCGCCATGGCGCTCGCCTGCGACCCGGGCTTCGCGCCTTCGGTGCTCTTCGGCCAGCCGGACCTGCCGCACGGCGTGCGCGAACTCACCGGCGAGCAGAGCTGGGATCCGCCGTCGATCGCGGCCGACGGCACGACGCAGTTCAACCTGCCGCTGACCGGCGCGCGGCCTGGCGACTTCGCCTCCGCCAGCTTCTCGCTGGCGACCTCGGGCGTGGTGTTCCTGGCGCAGGTCGGTGCGACCGACGTGGTTACCGTCACCGCCTGGAACCGCTCCGGTGCGGCGATCGACCTCGGCGCCGGCATCGTGCGTGGCCGCGTGGTCAAGGCATGAAGCCACGCCCCGCATCGGTGCCATCGCCGCCACGCCCGGCGCCAGACCTCAACGCCGCACTCGCGCTCGTCATCGGCGAATACGAACGCTTCATGGCCGCCACCACGCCCGCCGAGGAGGACACGGACGCCAAGGCCTTCATCGCCCGGCACAGCGCCGGCCGCGCCGCTCTCGTGCACCTCGAGCAACTGGCCAAGGTCTCCCGCCTGCTCAACCCGGACACCCCCCGCGACGCCGGCGCCGCCGCCATCCTCGCGGAAGCCCGCCGCGCCCTTGCCCTCACCCCCGAAGAGGAGTCGGACGCCGATGAGTCCGCAAAGGACGAGTGAGTTTCTCGAATTCCTCTGGATCTGGAATCACGCCCACAACCTCGCCACGCCGGCACTGCATCGGCGAATCGCACGCTGGTTCATGGCGCGCGATGCTGCTGGCGAACGCCGCCTCGCACTCACCGCCTTCCGCGGCTGCGGCAAGTCCACGCTGATCGGGCTGTGGTCCGCCTGGCTGCTCGCGCGGCGGCCGGAAACACGCATCCTCGTGCTGGCCGCCGACCAGCTGCTCGCGGGCAAGATGGTGATGCATGTCCGCCGCATCGTCGAACGCCACCCACTTTGCGCCCACCTGATCCCGAGTGGCGCCGACGCATGGGCGTCTGACCGCTTCACCGTCGCGCGCGACGGCGCCCTTCGCGACGCGTCCATGCGTGCCCAGGGCATCGGTGGCAACATCACCGGCGACCGCGCCGAGCTCGTCATCTGCGACGATGTCGAAGTCGCCGGCAATTGCGACAGCGCCGCCAAGCGCGAGGAGCTGCGCGAGCGCCTTGCCGAGACGGAGTTCGTCCTGACGCCCACGGGCACGGTCCTGTTCGTGGGCACGCCGCACACAGCCGACAGCCTCTACAAGCCCAATGGCTACCTGCGTGGCTACCGGCGCTTGGCCATCCCGATCACCGACGCGGCTGGGCGCAGCGCCTGGCCCGACCGCTTCCCACCGGACGTCATCGCAGCCCTCCGCGATCGCGTCGGACCCACGCAGTTCCGGCGCCAGATGCTGCTGCAAGCCGTCGACGAAGCCGCCGCCCGCCTCGACCCCGCATCCCTCATCCGATACGCGGAGGAACCACTCTACGCCGAGGTCCATGGCCGCCCCACCCTGACCCTGCTTGGCCGGCGCCTGGTGGCCGGCGGCGGCTTTTGGGACCCGGCCTTCGGACGCACCGGCGGCGATGCCTCCGTTCTCGCCGCGCTTTACTCCGACGCCAACGGCGCCCACTTCCTTCACCGGGTCGCCTACCTCTCGGTGGATCCGGACGCGGCTGACGACCCCGCCACGCAGCAATGCCGCCAGGTGGCCCGCATCGCGCGCGACCTGCTGCTTCCCATTATCCGCGTGGAAACCAACGGAATCGGCAAGTTCCTGCCCGCTCTGCTGCGCCGGGAACTCGCCCGCGCCGGCGCCGCCTGTACCGTGCTCGACCACTCCAACCGGCGCGCCAAGGAAGACCGCATCCTCGGCGCAATCGAACCCGCACTCGCCGCCCGGCGCCTGCACGCCCACGACACGCTCTGGACCACCCCATTCCCAACCGAGATGGCGGAATGGAAACCCAACACACCCAACCAACGCGACGACGCCCTGGACACCGTTGCCGGCTGCCTGCTGGCAGAACCCGTCCGCCTGGCCCGCGCGGCACCCATGCCGCGGAGTGCGGACTGGCGGGGGGGATGAAGGGAGGGAAGCAAGGCCAGGGGCTCTGCCCCTGGAACCTGCGAGGGTGAAACGTGCACGTTTCACGTCGATCCTCGACCTCCATCTGTTGGTGCTTGAATTGGTGAGGGGGTGAGCCTCGCTGGAGGCGTGCCTGGGTAGGGAGGGGGCGCAACACGCACCTCCGCCACTGGTGCTCCCTTGATGCGTCCCCTCCCTACCCAGGCTCATTCAGCAAGCACACCCCTCGCAAGCCCAGAACCAACGCATGCTGGGGTCCGGGGATCGGCTCGATCCCCGGCAGGG
>JAZKFA010000339.1:0-2684 GCA_040386655.1 Pseudomonadota bacterium
TCGGGGTCGAAGAACATGTGCTCGGTGCGGCACAGGCCGATGCCTTCGGCGCCGAACTTGCGCGCGGTGTCCGCGTCGAGCGGGGTTTCGGCGTTGGCGCGCACCTTCATGCGGCGGACCTTGTCGGCCCATTCCATCAGGGTCGCGAAATCGCCGGAGAGCTGCGGCTCGATCATCGGAACGGTGCCGCCGAAGACCTCGCCGGTCGCACCATCGAGCGTGATGGTCTCGCCGGCGCGAAGGATGCGCCCGCCGGCGGTCAGGGCCTGGGCGGCGTAGTCCACGGTGATGGAACCGGCACCGGCGACGCAGGGCCGGCCCATGCCGCGTGCGACCACGGCGGCGTGGCTGGTCATGCCGCCGCGCGTGGTCAGGATGCCCTTGGCCGCGTGCATGCCGTGGATGTCCTCGGGCGAGGTCTCGATGCGGCAGAGGATGACGCTCTCACCCTTGGCCGCGCGCGCTTCCGCCTCATCGGCCGAGAACACGATCACGCCGCAGGCCGCGCCAGGCGATGCGGGTAACCCCTTCGCGAGCGCGGTGCGCTTGGCCTTGGGGTCGAGTGTGGGGTGCAGCAGCTGATCGAGTGCGGCGGGGTTCACGCGCTGGATGGCCTCGACCTCGCCGATCAGACCTTCGCGGGCCATGTCGACGGCGATCTTGAGCGAGGCCGCGGCGGTGCGCTTCCCGTTGCGCGTCTGCAGCATGTAGAGCTTGTTCTGCTGGACCGTGAATTCGATGTCCTGCATGTCGCGGTAATGCTTCTCGAGCGTCGCGCGGACGGCGACCAGCTCGGCATAGGCGGCGGGCATCGCGGCTTCCATGCTGCGCTCGCCGGGCTTGGCACGCGCCTCGCTCATCGGCTGCGGGGTGCGGATGCCGGCGACGACGTCCTCGCCCTGCGCATTGATCAGGTATTCGCCGTAGAAGATGTCCTCGCCGGTGGAGGGGTCGCGGGTGAAGCAGACGCCGGTGGCGCAATCCTCGCCCATGTTGCCGAACACCATGGCCTGCACGTTGACCGCGGTGCCCCACTGGGCCGGGATGTCATGGATGCGGCGGTAGGTTGCGGCACGCTGGTTCATCCAGCTTCCGAACACGGCACCGATCGCGCCCCAGAGCTGCGCCTCGGGGTCCTGGGGGAAGGGGTGGCCGGTCACCTCGGCGACCATGTCCTTGTAGCCGGCGACGACGCGGTGCCAGTCCTGCGCGGTGAGGTCGGTATCCTCGACGACGGCGGCATCGATCTTGGCATTCTCGATGATTTCTTCGAAGCGGTGGTGATCGACGCCGAGCACGACCGAGCCGTACATCTGGATGAAGCGGCGATAGCTGTCCCAGGCGAAGCGCGCATCGCCCGACGCGGCGACCAGGCCTTCGACCGTGGCGTCGTTCAGGCCGAGGTTGAGGACCGTGTCCATCATGCCCGGCATGGAGACGCGCGCGCCGGAGCGGACGGAGACGAGCAGCGGCTTGTGGTGGTCGCCGAACTTGTTGCCCACCGCGGCCTCGATGCGCGCGAGCGCCTCGGCCACTTCCTCACGCAACCCATCGGGGTAGCGCTGGCCATTGTCGTAATAGGCGGTGCAGACCTCTGTCGTGATGGTGAAGCCCGGGGGCACGGGGAGGCCGATGGAGGCCATTTCCGCCAGGTTCGCGCCCTTGCCGCCGAGCAGGTCGCGCAAGCTCGCGCTGCCCTCGTTGCGGCCGGCGCCGAAGCCATAGACCCATTTGCTCATGGCGTACGTTCCTTAGCCTTCGATCTTCGAGAAATCCGCGACCTGGTCGAGTACTGAACGCAGAGCGGAGAGAAGTTGCAGACGATTGTGGCGGATTTCGCCATTCGGATCATTAACGGTTACGTGCTCGAAGAAAGCATCGAGGGGGGTTCTAAGTTGCGCCATGGCAGCCATCGCCCCAGCGAAATTTTCAGCGGCGAGCGTTTCGGCAACGGCGGCGCTGGTGGCAGCGAGTGCTTCGGCGAGGGCGCGTTCCTGTTCGGGCGCGGCTAGCGAAGCGGTGAAGCCAGGCGAGAAGGGCGCGCCGTCCTTCTTCTCCTCGATGCGCAGGATGTTCTGCGCGCGCTTGGCGGCCGCCAGCAAATTGGTGCCAGCATCGGTTTCGAGGAAGGCGCGCACCGCCTCGGTGCGGGCGAGCAGACGGACGAGATCGTCATCGGCACCCGCGGCGAAGACGGCGGCGAGGATGTCGTGGCGTGCGCCCTCGGCGCGGAGTTGGACGCGGAGGCGGTCGGCGAGGAAGTCGAGTAGTTCCGAGGCGAGCGCGTTTCCGGCGGGATCGTCCCACCCATCGCGGAACACCATGTCGCCGCGGCCCAGCGGCATGTTCGTTGCGGACTCTAGTTCCTTGCGGGCGCGCTCTGCCCGCTGCAATCCAAGCAGCGCTTCCTGGTTGCTGAACGCGCTGCTGGCGGTTTCGATCAGCGCCCGTAGCGGCAGCCGCAGCTGATTTTCGCGCACGAGGCGGATCACGCCCAGGCCGGCGCGCCGCAACGCGTACGGATCGCCTGATCCCGTCGGCTTTTCGCCATGTCGGAAAAACCCGGTCAGCTGGTCGATCTTGTCCGCAAGCGCGACGCTGACGGCGACAGGCTCCGCGGGGACCGCATCGCCCGGCCCCATCGGGCGATAATGCGCGCCAATGGCGTCAGCGACCCGCGCATC
>JAZKFA010000339.1:2694-4962 GCA_040386655.1 Pseudomonadota bacterium
AGTAGCGCCCCATGACGCCCTGCAATTCGGGGAACTCGCCCACCATGCCTGAGGCCAGGTCCGCCTTAGCCAGCTTCGCCGCGCGTGCTGCGAGCGCCACATCCGCGCCGATCCGCCCAGCGATCTCGCGCGCGAGCTTCTCCAGCCGCACCACCCGCTGCCCCTGCGTCCCCAGCTTCGCGTGGAACACCACGGCATCCAGCTTCGGCAGGAAATCCTCGAGCCGCTGCTTGCGGTCCTGGTCCCAGAAGAAGCGTGCATCGCTCAGCCGCGCGCGCAGCACACGCTCATTGCCCGCGATGATCGACGCGCCACTATCCGAGGCTGCGATGTTCGCGATCACCCCGAACCCCGGGGCCGCGCCGCCATCGGCCGTCACCAGGGAGAAATATTTTTGGTTCAACCGCATCGTGGTGCGCATCACCTCCGGCGGCAGGTCCATGAATGCGTCGTCGATGCGTCCCAGCAGCGGAACCGGCCATTCGACCAGCCCCGCGACCTCCGTTAGCAAGCCGGCATCGGGCACGACAGCAAAGCCGCGCGCCTGCGCGAGGCTCGCCAAGCCATCCCCGATGATGCCTGCGCGTTCCGCCGCATCCAGCACCACGAATCGCGAGCGCAGCCCGGCCTCATACTCGGCGAAGTTCCGCACCGCGAAGGCGCCGGGTGCGTGGATGCGGTGGCCCTCGGTCAAGTTGCCGGCTTCGATCTCCGGCGCATCCTCGCCGAGCGCGAAGGGCACCACCGCGCCGTCGAACACGCACAGCACGCGGCGCAGCGGCCGCACCCAGGCGAAGCCGCCCTCCCAGCGCATGGATTTCGGCCAGGCGAGCTTGCGGATCAGTCCGGGGATCGTGCGTGCGAGCCAAGCGGACATCGGTTCCGCCGCGGTCTCCTTCCGCAGCACCCAGTGCTCGCCCTCGGCAACCAGCGCGTCACGCGCAGCGCCATGCCGCTTGAGGAAGCCGGCCATCGCCTGCTCGGGCGCGGTGAGGCGCGGGCCGCGTTCGACCACGGATTGCCCGGCGACCTCGGCAGCCAGCTCCGTCGCGTGCAGCGTTATCCGGCGGGGACCCCAGAAGGCGCGCACATTGCCACCGGCCAGCAGGGGGCCGGCGGCGGCGCGGAAAGACGCGGCAAAGTCCTCGCCGGCACGGGCCTGCATCCGGGCCGGTATCTCTTCGGAAAACAGCTCGATCAACAATTCGGGCATGGGCTAAAGCGCGGCCTTCACGTCGGTCTGGGGGAAGTCGGCGCCCTTGAACAGCAAGGGCTCGTTGCGCGATTGCGCCAGCGCATAGGCGAAGCAGTCGCCCAGGTTCAGCGCGGCCGGGTGGCGGCCCTTGCCAAAGCGGCGCCAGCCTTCGGCGGCAATCGCCGCGTGCTCGGCGGTGAAGGGGATGATGTCGATGCCCGATTGCGCCAGCAGCCGTTCGACGCGGGACCGAATGCCCGGCACAGCACGGCCTTCGGTGACCATCGTGACCTCCAGAAGGGTCGCCGCCGACATCGCGACGTGCGGCGCTTCCAGAAGGGCGGCGCTGAACGCCTCGGCCTCGGGTTCTTCGCGCAGGATCGCCAGGATGGCCGAAGTGTCCACAATCACTTCGGCAGGCCGTTCTCATCATAGAGGTCGGAGTGGTCGCTGGTGCTGCCTGGCAGGAACAGCTTCGATGCCTCGCGCGAGATCGCCATCAGCGCCTCGAACTTGCGCTGCCGCTCCTCCGCACGCCCCGCCTTCTCGCGCTCGAGCCGCGCATGCACCGCCTCGCGCAGCGCCGCCGTGGTGGAGGTCCCCAGCAGCGCCGCCAGCTCCTTGGCCTCGGCGATCAGGGTCTCATCCTTGATGTTCAGCTGGCCCATCGCAGGCTCCGGGTAGAAGGAGGCCCGTATATGGTAGAAAGGCCCGCGCGCCGCAACCTCACGCCGGCGTCCCCGCGATCCAGGCCTCGCAGCAGCCCTTCGCCAGCGCGCGGACACGGCCGATATAGGCGGCGCGCTCGGTCACGCTGATGGCCCCGCGGGCATCGAGCAGGTTGAACCGATGGCTCGCCTTGATGCACTGGTCATAGGCGGGCAGGGCCAGCTTGTGCGCCAGAAGTGCCCAGCATTCCTTCTCGGCATCGGCGAAGTGCTGGAAAAGCATCGCCGTGTCAGCGTGTTCGAAGTTATGCGCGCTGTATTCGATTTCGGCGCGCTTGAAGACGTCCCCGTACTTCACGCCGTGGCCGTTGAAATCGAGGTCGTAGACGTTCTCGACGCCCTGGA
>JAZKFA010000340.1:0-5278 GCA_040386655.1 Pseudomonadota bacterium
TGCAGCGTGTTGATGGTTGCGAGGGAAGCAGCCATGGGTGCGGCGCCGCACCAGAAGGAGCCGGTGGTGAAGACCTTCGTCGCGGCTTCGCGCAGCCACTCAGCGCCTGTGACCGCCGCCAGCGCGTGCCCATTGGCGATCGCCTTGCTGTACGCCGCAAGATCGGGCCGGACGCCGAGCGTCTCCCACGAACCTCCCAGGTGCAGCCGGAACCCCGCGCGCACGTCGTCGAGTATCAGCGCGGCATTGCGAGCATCGCACAGGCTGCGCAGCGCCTGCGCGAATTCCGGCGTGGGCAGTTCCAGCTCGCGCGCCATGTCGTGGCGAAAGGCCGTGACGAGAATGCCCGCGAGATCATCGCCCGCCTGCTCCACCGCGACTTCGACGGAGGCCGCGTCATTGTAGTCGTAGTGGATGAGGTGGGCGCGGTCCTCGGCGGTGACGCCCGCGATCGAGGGCGAGCACCACGGCACCGCGCCGTGATAGGACCCGCGCGCGACCAGCAGCTTGCGCCGCCCGGTGGCCGCACGCGCGATAGTCGCGCAGGCGGTGGTCGCATCCGTGCCGTTCTTCGCGAAGATGCACCAGGCCGCGTGCGGGATGGTCTTGACCAGCATCTCCGCCAGCTCCACCAGCACCGGCGCGGGGCCGTTCATGCAATCGCCCAGTGCCGCCTGCGCGCGGGCCGCTTCCTCCACCGCCGGGTGGTGATGGCCGAGCACGACAGGTCCCCAGGAGCACATGAAGTCGATCACCTCCCGCCCATCGACGTCCCACAGGCGGCAGCCTTCGGCCCGGGCGAAGAATTGCGGGTAGCCCTGCGGCAGGTTGGCGGCATTGAGGTGGCCCCAAAGACCGCCGGGGATGACGGATCGGGCGCGTGCGCGCAGCATCGCGTCTTGGCTGTTGCTCTGGCCCATGGTGCCTCCGTGTCTGGCCAGCAGGCCGGTCCTGCGGCAGCATGCCGGAAATCGAGGGGAATGCCGATGCGCCTGGTGATCGCGGTGCTGCTGGGGCTGATCGCGGGCGGGGCAGGGGCGCAGACCCTGCGCATCGGCATCGCGTCCGACCCCGACGTGCTGGACCCCACGCTGTCGCGCAGCGTCGCCGCGCGGCAGGTCTTCATGGCCATGTGCGACAAGCTGATCGAGGTCGATGAGCAGGGCGCGCTGGTTCCGCAGCTGGCCACGGCATGGGCGTGGGAGGAGGAGGGCCGCGCGCTGCTGCTCACGCTGCGCCCGGGCGTTCGCTACCACGATGGTGAGGCGATGGACGCGGCTGCCGTCGTCGCCGGGCTGAACCGGCACCTCACCGCGAGCGGGTCCACCCGGCGTGGCGAGATGGGGCCGGTGACGGCCATCGAGGCGGTGAGCGCGATGCAGGTGCGCATCCGGCTGTCCGCGCCCTTCGCGCCGTTGCTGGCCGCCCTTTCGGACCGCGCGGGCATGCTGGTTTCGCCGCGCCAGGCGAATGTCATGGGCGCGGATTTCCAGCGCGCCCCGGCCTGCGCCGGCCCCTTCCGCCTGACGCGCCGCGTGGCCCAGGACCGCATCGAGCTGGAGCGCTTTGAGGAGTACTGGAACCGTGCCGCCATCCATGTGGAGCGCGTGATCTACCGCCCCATCCCCGACACCACCGTGCGCGCGGCGAACCTCCGCTCCGGCACGCTTGAAGTGATGGAGCGGGTCAACACCTCCGACATTGACTCCCTGCGCGGTGACCGGCGCGTGCGCGTGCTGGCGGGGCCCTCGCTCGCCAGCGTCTACATCGCCATCAACATCGCCCACGGTCCGCGCGCGCAAACACCGCTGGGCCGCGACCCACGCGTGCGCGCGGCACTGGAGGCGGCGATCGACCGCACCGTGCTCAACCGCGTGGCGTTTGAGGGGCTGTACACGCCGGGGAACCAATCCACCCCGCCGGGGCATCCGCACCACGTATCGGGCATCCCTGTCCCCGGGCGCGACGTGGCCCGCGCCCGCGCGCTGCTGACCGCCGCCGGCCTCACGCGTCTGCGGGTGCGCTTCTCCGTCCCGAACACGACCGAATACGTGCAGGCCGCCGAGGTCCTCCAGGCCATGGCGGCGGAAGCGGGCATAGACCTGGAGCTGCAGGTCATCGAGGTCGCGACGCTGCTGCGGCAATGGACGGATGGCGATTTCGAAGCGCTCATCATCGCCTGGTCGGGGCGGACCGATATCGACGGCAATCTCTGGGGCTTCAACGCCTGCGGCGAGACGCTGAACGGTGGCCGCTACTGCTCCGAAGCCGCGGATGCCGCGCTGCGCGAGGGGCGGGTGAACGTGGATCCCGCCGCGCGCCTGGCCGCCTATGGCCGCGCCATGGCGGTGCTGCTGGAAGACCGGCCCTACATCTACCTCTGGCACCCGCAGAACTTTTTGGGCGCGCGCGCCTCCGTCGAGGGGCTGCGCCTGGTCCCCGACGGGCTGATCCGCATTCAGGGCCTTCGCATGGGAACCGAACGATGACCTTCACCGCCCCCGTCACCATCCTGCGCGATGGTCTCGGCATTCCCCATGTGCGCGCCGAGGGCGGTGCGGCCGATGCCTTCCGCGCCCAGGGCTGGGTGCATGCGGAGGACCGGCTGTTCCAGATGGAGCTCAACCGCCGCCGCGCGCTGGGCCGCTCCGCGGAATGGCTCGGCCAGCCCGCAGCCGCGGGCGATGCACTGGCCCGCAGACTCGGCGTCGAGGGCGCGAGTCGGCGCGACTTCGCCGCCCTCTCGCCCGAGGCGCGCGCGATGGTCGAGGCCTATGCGGCGGGGGTGAATGCCTGGATCGCGCAGGCGCCCACGCTGCCGGTTGAGTACGGCCTCCTCGATGCGACACCCGAGCCCTGGGAGGGCTGGCACTGCATCGCGGTGATGCGCCGGTTGGGCCTGCTGATGGGCTCGGTCTGGTTCAAGCTGTGGCGCGCGGCCGCGCTCGCCGTGGTCGGCCCCGAGCAGGTGGGCAAGCTGCGCTACGATGATGGCGGCCGCGACCTGCTGCTGCTGCCGCCGGGCATGGAGGCCGACCGCTGGGCGGCAACGCTCGCCGACCTCGCACCGGGCATCGCGGCGCTGATGGAAGGTGCGGAGCCAGACGCGACCGGCGGCGGCAGCAACAATTGGGCGGTCGCACCCGCGATGAGCCTGACCGGTCGCCCCGTGCTCGCCGGCGACCCGCACCGCGCCTTCGAGATCCCGAACATGTACGCGCAGGGTCACCTGGCCTGCGCGGATTTTGACGTGATCGGCCTGACCGTCCCCGGCGTGCCGGGCTTCCCGCATTTCGCGCATAACGGGACGGTGGCCTGGTGCGTGACCCACACCTTCGCGGACATCCACGACATCTTCGTCGAGCGCCTGGACGCATCGGGCACCCACGCGGAATTCCAGGGCGAATGGCAGCCGGTCACGCGGCGCGAGGAGACCGTGCTGGTGCGCGGCGCCGCGCCGCAGACGGTGCAGGTGACGGAGACGCGGCACGGCCCGGTCATCGCGCAAGGCCCAGGGGGCATTGCACTCGCGCTGCGCTCGGTGCAGTTCGCCGAGACCGACCTCTCCTTCGATTGCCTGCCGCGGATGCTGCGCGCAGACAGCGTCGAGGCGCTGTTCGAGGCGACGCGCGGCTGGGGCATGATCGACCACAATCTGGTCGCCGGCGACACCGCCGGGCACATCGGCCTGCATATCCGCGCCATGATTCCCCGCCGCGGCCGCGAGAATGGCTGGCTCCCGGTCCCGGGATGGACCGGCGAGCATGAGTGGCAGGGATACATCGCGCATGAAGCGCTGCCGCGCGTGATCGACCCGCCCGGTGGCCTGATCGTCACCGCGAACAACCGCGTGCTCGACGACTCACACGGCGACTACATCCAGACCGATTGCCACCCGCCCTACCGCGCGCGCCGCATCCTCGACCGACTGCGTGATGAGCCCGCAACGCGCGGGCCGGACGGCGCCGCGTCGCTGCATGGCGACACACGCTCGCCGCAAGCCGCGCTTTTCCAGGCGCGGCTGGCGGCGCTGCCGGCCCCGGAGAAGGCCGGTGCGGCAGGCCTGCGCGACGCGATCCTCGGCTGGGACGCGACGATGGATGCGGACAGCACGGGCGCGACCGCCTACGTCGCGCTGCGCCGCGCACTGACGGCCGTGCTCGCCGAGCGCAGCGGCCTCGGTGCGCTGGCCGGGACGCCCTTCCTCGCGGTCGCGCCGGGCGTGGTGCCGCTGAACCAGCTCTGGTGGACGCTGCCGACCTTGCTGCGCGCCGATGACGCGGCGCTGCTGGCGGGATGGAGCTGGGACCAGGCGTTCCAGGCCGCACTTGCCACGGCAGCGCAGGGCTTCGTGGCGCAGCCCTGGGGCCAGGCGCACCGACCGTCGCTGACGCATCCGCTCTCGGCGCAATTCCCCGATGCCGGGCTGGATCCGGCGGGCCTGCCGCTCGGCGGCGACACCGACACGGTGATGGCAAACGGGCTGTTCTGCCATGCCGGCCCCGCCGCGACCTACGGCGCACTCGCGCGCTACGTCTTCGACGTCGGCGACTGGGAGAACTCACGCTGGACGGTGTTCCACGGTGCCTCCGGCGATCCGCGCAGCCCGCACTACGCGGACCAGCACCCGGACTGGGCGACGTGCCGGATGCGCCCGATGACCTATGCCTGGAACCGCCTTCTGGCGGCGCCACACACGCTCACGCGCATCGAGGCCTGAGGCGGCCTACTCCTGGAAGTTCAGCCGCAAACCCGGCTCGTCCCAACGCATCGCGACGAGCTCCCCCTTGCGCGACAGGGTGATGGTCGCGGTGCGCATATCCTCGCCCCCGAAGCAGATATTGGTCGGGTGGGTGTCCGGCATCGGCACCGACCGCACAATCGTACCATCCGGCGCGATCACCGTGATCGCGCCCGTCAGCATCGTGGTCACCGCGACGTTGCCCGAGGCCTCCACCGCCAGGCTGTCGAAGCGGCAGAGGCCCGGCATGGTCGCGAGGCACCGGCCACCATGCGGCGAGGGGAAGCCCGCCTTACGGATCACGCCCGGCGCGTCGATGTCGAAAGCCCAGAGCCGCGCCGTCTCGGTGTCGGCGACGTAGAGCGTCTTCTCGTCCGGTGAGAGGCCGACGCCATTGGGCGAGAGGACCGGATAGGCCAGCTCCTTGATGTCAGAGCCGTCCGGCAGCGCATAGTACAGCCCGCCATGGTCGCGATCGCGCTTCCGGCGCTTGCCGAGGTCGGTGAAGTAGAAGCCGCCATGCTCGTCGAAGACGAT
>JAZKFA010000341.1:0-3636 GCA_040386655.1 Pseudomonadota bacterium
CGACGACCAGCTTCAACTTCTACATCTTCCTCGACGTTTATCGCGACCAGGCCCCCTTCATCACCACGACCGACGGCCAGCCGCTCAACCGCAATCCCTACCGCGACGTGCGCGTCCGTCGTGCGCTGAGCCACGCGATCAACCGCCAAGCGCTGGCCACCCGCGCGATGGAAGGCGGTGCCGAGCCCGCCGGCCAGGTCTCGCCGCCCAACTTCATCGGCCACGACCCGGAACTCGGCATCCCCGCCTATGACCCCGCACTCGCGCGGCGCCTGCTGGCCGAGGCCGGCTATCCGCAAGGGTTCGGCCTCACCCTGCAATGCACCGCGGATCGCTTCGCCGGCGATGCCCGCACCTGCCAGGCGATCGGGCAGATGTTCACCGCCATCGGGCTGCGCACCAATGTGGAGACGCTGCCCACCTCGGTGTTCTTCCGCCGCGCCGGCACCGGCTACGCGACGAATGATCCGGAGTTCTCCGCCTCGATGTCGATCTTCGCGTCGACCAGCGGCCTCGCATCCGAAAGCATGAACACCATCCTGCGCACGCCCAATGCCACGCTCGGCCATGGCGCATCCAACCGCGGCCGCAATTCGGACCCGGTGCTGGACGGGCTTCTCCAGCGCATCGAGGCCGAGCTGGACGACAACGCGCGCGCCTCGCTCACGCGCCAGGCGACGCGGCGGGTCATGGAGGAACTGCCGGTCATCCCGGTCTTCTGGGTGCGCTCCGCCTGGGGCGTGCGGTCCAACATCCGCCTTGCCCCGCGCGGGGACGCCTATACGATGGCGACGTCGATCAGGACCGCCACCGCCCCATGAAGCAGCTCAAGCTCGGCGCCTTCCTCTCGGTGCCGGGCAACCACCTCGCGGGCTGGCGGCACCCCGACGCGGTGCCCGAGACCGACATGGATTTCGACTGGTACATGCGCCTCGCGCAGATGGCCGAGCGCGCGAAGTTCGACACCATCTTTTTCCAGGACACGGTGGCGGTTGCCGGCAGCGATGCGCTGAAGGCCGGCGACCTCACGCGCACGCGGCTGTCGCGCATCGTGAAGCTGGAACCGACCGCCACACTCGCCGCCCTGGCCGTGGGCACGACGCATATCGGCCTGATCGCGACGGCGACGACGACCTACAACGAGCCCTACAACATCGCCCGCCGCTTCGCGACGATCGACCACATCTCCAAGGGCCGTTCGGGCTGGAACCTCGTGACGTCGCAGACCGAGGACGAGGCGGGCAATTTCGGCCTCGACCAGCATGTGGAACACGCGGCACGCTACGAACGCGCGGCGGAATTCTACGAGGTGGTGACGGGCCTCTGGGACAGCTTCGAGCAGGACGCCTTTCCGCGCGACAAGGCATCGGGCGTGTGGTTCGACCGCGACAAGATGCATTTCCTCGACCACGCGGGAAAGCACTTCAAGGTGCGTGGCCCGCTCAACGTCGCACGCGCGCCGCAAGGCTGGCCGGTGGTGGCGCAGGCGGGGTCGTCCGAACCCGGGCGCGAGCTCGCCGCACGCACGGCGGATGTGGTCTTCACCGCGCAGACGGAGATCGAGGCGGCGTGCGAATTCTACGCCGACGTGAAGGGCCGCACCGCGAAGTTCGGCCGCACGCCCGACGACATCAAGATCATGCCCGGCCTCACCCCCGTCATCGGCCGCACCGAGGCCGAGGCGCGCGCAAAATACGAGGAACTCCAGGCGCTGCTGCCCGATGACGTGGCACTCGCCGCGCTCGCGCGCTTCACGCGTGGGATCGACATCTTCAGCTATCCGCTGCACGGCCCGATGCCCGATTTGCCGGAAGCGAACTCCGCGAAAAGCCGCCAGGCGCTGATCATGGCGATGGCGCGGAAGGGCAACCTCAGTCTGATCCAGACCGCGCGCGCGGTGTCCGCCGCGCAGGGCCACCGCGTTGTGGTGGGCACGCGCGACTATATCGCGTCGGAGATGGAGGCCTGGCTAAAGGCGGGGGCGGCGGATGGCTTCTGCATCATCTGCAACCACTACCCGAAGCCGCTCCAGGATTTCTGTGACCTGGTGATCCCGGAGTTGCAGCGGCGCGGCATCTTCCGCACCGAGTATGAGGGGCGGACCCTGCGCGAGAATTTGGGGCTGAAGGTGCCGGTGAACCGCTACGCCGCGCGGTAAGAATTTCGGCAAGTAAGACCGTCTTACTTCGCCGTTTCCACCTGGCAAGTCATTGATATCGAAGTCGCCTGAGTCAAAAATTCAGCATTTCAGCTTTTCGGCGTCGCTTTGAAGCACGTGGTCCGCAGCTTCGCCACTTCCAGAACGAAGATAGAACAAGTGCGGCTCCGGAAGCAAGCGCTGCCTCCGTTCCCGCGCCCGCATTTCCGGCCTAGGCTCCCGCGCGGGAGGCCACCAATGAACAAGACAATCGCAGCCCTCGCGGCCGCAACATGGATGATGCTCGTGCCGCAAGCGGATGCCCAGGTCACCCGCCTCGACCTCGCCGGCCCGCCCGAGCGCGCCTTCGGAGGGCAGGAATTCGGCAGCGCCGGCACCTATGAGCGCCTGACCGGGCGCGCCACCATCGCGCTCGATCCCGCCGACCCGCGCAACGCCGTCATCGCCGATATCGCGGCAGCACCACGCAACGCGCAGGGCCGCGTGGAGGCCACCGCCGACGTTGTGATCCTGCGCCCGGTCGACGCCGCGCGCGGCAACGGCACGTTGCTGCTCGAAGTGGTCAATCGCGGCCGGATGCTCGCGCTGCCGCTGTTCAACGAAAGCCCCACCGCCGCGCAGGGCCAGCAGCCTGGCAACGGCTTCCTGTTTCGCCAGGGCTTCACCATGGTCTGGGTCGGCTGGCAGGCGGACTTCACCCCCGCCGCCGGCGAACTCTCGATCCAGCTTCCGGTGCTCGCGGGCGTGACGGGCACCATGCGGGAGGAGGTGGTGTTCGACCATCTGCGCAGCCCTGCGCCCATCCCGCTCGCCTTCCCGATCGCGGACCCCGCCAGCGCACGCATCACCGTCCGCTCCCGTTGGGACCAGCCGCGCCAGACGCCGCCTGACCTGAGCCTCGCCGTCGCCAATCCGCGCGAGATCACGGTGACGCGCCCCGCCGGCTTCGACGCCGGCGCCATCTATGAGCTGACCTACACCGCGCGTGATCCGCAGGTCTCGGGCATGGGCTTCGCGGCCGTGCGCGACGTCGCCTCCTTCCTGCGCAACGCCACGGGCGAGGGCAATCCGCTGGCGGGTCGCACGCAGCGCGCGGTGGCCTTCGGCGTGTCACAGTCGGGCCGCTTCCTGCGCGACTTCCTCTATCTCGGCTTCAACGAGGACACCGCGGGAAATCAGGTTTTCGCGGGGCTGATGCCGCATGTCGCGGGCACGCGCCGGATGTTCATGAATGCCCGCTTCGCCCGGCCGGACAAGGCGCCGCGCAGCCAGCAGGACCCGGCCTGGAGTGCCGACGCCTTCCCCTTCACCTATGCCGAGACGCAGAACCCCTTCACCGAGGCGCGCGACGCGCTGCTGCGCCGGTGCGCCGCCTCGGGCACCTGCCCCCGGGTGATGCAGACGGACACGGAGTATGAATGGTGGGGCGCGCGGGCATCGCTGCTCGTGATGGATCCCGGCGGCGGCGCGATCCTGCT
>JAZKFA010000342.1:0-599 GCA_040386655.1 Pseudomonadota bacterium
CCGCCTGGACGAAGACCGGGCGGCCCTGCGGTCCGCGCGGCATGTTGAGCGGCCCTGCCACCTTGTAGTGCGCCCCGGCATGGCCGAGCGGCCGCACGCTGCCCGGGCGCAGGTACTGCCCGGCCGCCCGGTCATCGACGACAGCGTCATCGGCCCAGCCATCCCAGAGGCCGGTCACGACTTTCAGGTATTCCTCGGCGCGTGCGTAGCGTTCGGCATGGTCCAAGGGCGGCGCGCCGCCGTAATTCCCCGCTGCCGTTGCAAGCCAGGAGGTGACGATGTTCCACCCCACGCGCCCGCCGCTGATGTGGTCGAGCGAGGCGAATTGCCGGGCGAGATTGAACGGCTCGGTATAGGTGGTGGAGCAGGTGGCGATCAGCCCGATGCGCTGCGTCGCCATCGCCATCGCCGCCAGCACCGTGACGGGTTCAAGCCAGCTTCGGGGAGCCTGCGCGGCATCGGCCGCCTGCGCGAGCTGGTCGGCGAGGAAAACGGAATCGAAGCACGCACGTTCGGCGCGCTGCGCGAGGTCCGTGTAGTAGCAGATGTCGGTGAGCGCGAGCGGTGAGGCACCGGGATGCCGCCACGCCGCCTCATGA
>JAZKFA010000342.1:609-8471 GCA_040386655.1 Pseudomonadota bacterium
GGGCGGGCTCACGCGGCGGAGGGCCGGCCCTGTGTCTTGCGCATCGGTGCGAAGACGCGGTCCGGGTCGCGGCCCAGCTTCATGCAGTCCTCGGCCGAGCCGGGGATGGTCTGCTGCTGCCGGCGCAGCTCCTCCAGGCTGTGGCGGGTGGGCGCGCCGCGTCGAAGCTGCTGCACCACCCGCTGGAGGTCGTTCGTTGCGTTCATGGTCGTCTCCTTTGGCTGGTGGGACCGGGCGCTGAGGTACGCCGGGCGGGCGGGGATTTCCAGCCCCGGATTCGGATCGGTTCGCCGCTTCCCTCTCGCCCCTGAGAAGCGCATTCTCCCCGGAGGATCAAAGGGAGCATGAACCATGCCCATGACGCTTGAGGATTTCGCGGCCAAGTGCCGCGCCGCCATCACCGCCGACTCTGGCCCCGGCGGGCGCGAGGCCATCGTCACCCTGGTGAGGGATGCGCTGACGGATGAAGCCTTCGTCTCCGCCGCCATCCCCGAGGGCACCTCCGAACGCCACGTCCTGTATGAGGATCCCGACTACGGCTTCACCATTCTCGCGCACGCCTACCAGGGCGCGAAGCAGAGCCCGCCGCACGACCACGGCCCGTCCTGGGCCATCTATGGCCAGGCCGCCGGCGAGACGCTGATGACGGATTGGGAGTGCGTCGCACGCCCCACCGACACGGCCCCGGGCAAGGTCAAGCGCGTGCGCGACTACGCCCTGCATCCTGGCGACGCCTACCTGTACGAGGCGGGCGTGCTGCACTCCCCCCGCCGCGACGGGCCGACCCGTCTGCTGCGGATCGAGGGCGTCAACATGGACCGCGTCAAGCGCCAGCCTTACGTGGCGGTGGACCAGGCGGCCTGAGCAAGGCGGCGGGGAGGCGAGGCTTCCCCGCCTTCTGCCCACCGGTGACGGAGGATGGCGATGCGCTGGTTCGTGGTCGCGGCGTCTGCCCTCATGCTGGCCCTCATCATGGGCACGCTCGTCAATGGGCTGACCGCATTCTTCATCCCGATGCAGGCGGATGATGGCTGGGCGCGGGCGGATATCGCCGCGATCAACAGCTTCGGACTTCTTGGCCTGGCCGTGGGCAGCGCGGCCATGGGGTTCGTCGCTGATCGGATCGGCATTCGCGCCATCTGCATGATCGCCTCGGCCGCGATGGCGGCGTGCCTGATGCTCGCCTCGCAGGCCACTGCGCTGTGGCAGCTCTACACTGTGTTCTTCATTGCCGGCGTGTTCGGCGGAGGCGCGCTGTTCGCGCCGCTGTTCGCCGTCGTGGGGAACTGGTTCCCCTCCATGGCGGGGCTCGCAATCGGGATCGCCGCGGCTGGGCAGGCCGTGGGGCAGGGGGGCGTGCCATTTCTCGCCGCATGGCTGATCGAGGGCTTTGGGTGGCGCGGGGCCATGTTCGCACTCGGCGCCGGCACCCTGCTGGTGCTGCTGCCGATGGCGAGCTTCATGCGCGAGCCAGGCGCGGTTGCCGCCGGGACGGCCGCGCCCGCGGCGGCGCCGCCCATCCCGGTGAACCTCGCGGTGCCGATCCTGAGTGCGGCGGTGTTCTTCTGCTGCGCCTGCATGGCGGTGCCGCTGATGCACCTGATGCCGCTGATGCAGGGCTTCTGCATCCCCGCGACGGATGCGGGGGGCGTGATGCTCGCGATGCTGGTCGCGGCGATCGTGGGGCGCATCGCCTATGGCAAGCTGTGCGATGCGATTGGGCCGGTGCAGTCCTGGGCGGTGGCGTCCTTCCTGCAGGTGCTCGGCGTCGCGGCGTTCACGCAGTTCGAGACGCTGCGCGGATTCATGAGCTTCGGCGTGGTGTACGGCTTCGCCTATGCGGGGGTGATGACGAGCGTGCTGGTCAGTGCGCGCGCGTTGACCCCAGCGCACCGCCGGGCATCGCTGATGGGCGTGATCCTGTCCTTCGCCTGGCTGGGGCATGCCTTCGGCGGGTACCAGGGGGCGGCCACCTACGACATCACCGGAAGCTACACGGCCGGCTTCGTGGCTGGGTCGGTGGCGGGGCTGGTGAACCTCGCACTTGTGGGGTTGCTGCTGTTCCTCGCGCGCCCGGCGCAACCGCCGCGGCGGCTGGCCGGCGTCGCCTGAGGGCTCAGCCCGCTTCCATCGCGGCGGCAAGGTTGGCAGCGGTAAACGGCATCGCGCGCGGCCGCACGCCGAGGGCCGCGTGGATCGCATTCGCCAGTGCCGCCACGGTCGGCCCGAAGGCCGGCTCCCCGGCGCCGAGTGGCGGCATCTCCGGCCGGTCGATCAGCGCGACCTCCACCTGCGGGACTTCGGAGAAGCGCAGGATCGGGTAGGTCTCCCAGCTGTCGGAGGTGACGCGGCGGCGGTCGAAGCGAACCTGTTCCTTCAAAGCCTGGCTGGTGGCGTGGATGGCGCTGCCTTCGAGCTGGTTCGCGGCGCCATCGGGATTCACGACCTCGCCCAGGTCGGCCGCGATCCAGATGCGCGTCGCACGCACCTCCGCCTCTGCGGCGACCTCGGCGACGACCGCGCACCAGGCGCCGAGATTCTTGTAGCGCGCGACGGCAAGGCCCAGGCCGGTGCCCTCTCGCACCGTGCGGCCGGACCAGCCGGCCATGTCGGCCGCGCGTCGCAGCACGGCGGCCGCGCGCGCGTCGTCGAGATGGCGAAGACGGAAGGCGAGGGGGTCCTCGCCGGCTAGGGCAGCGAGCTCATCCATCGTGGCTTCGATGGCCCAGACATTCACCGGCGCCCCCAGCCCACGCATCGCGGAGGTGCGGATCGGCATGTCCGTGATGGTGCGCATGCCCACGCGCAACTTGGGGATACGGTAGATCGGCACCGCGTTGCGCTGGGCCCCGCCGCCGCCCTTGATGGGCATGTTGATAGCGACCGGCACGGCGAAGGGCGGGTCCAGCGTGGAGGCCGCCAGCAGCGTCGGCAGCGCACCGCGCCCGGGGCGCGAGGAGTGGCCGTTGCTGGTCACGTCGAGGCTGAATTCCGCGATGTCGCCGGCCTCGTCCAGCCCCGCCTCGACCTCGGCCAGCATGGCGGAGGAGAAGGGGGACCACCCCAGCTCATCCGCGCGGCTCCAGAGCACGCGCACGCTGCGGCCGGGGACGGCGCGCGCGGCGAGTGCGGCGTCCAGTGCCACGTCATCGGCGCCGTTATGGCCGTAGCAGCCGGCACCTTCGACGTGATGCACGACCACGGCTTCGACGGGTAGGTGCAGCGCCTTGGCGAGATCGAGGCGCAGATTGTAAGGGCCCTGCGTGTGCGACCAGACCTCGATCGCATCGCCATCCCAGCGCGCGATCGCGCAGGAGGGGCCGATGGAGGCATGCGCGACCAGGGGGCGGAAGAAGTCGCGCTTGATGCGGCGTGTGGCGGGTGCCGCGCCGGTGTCGTGTTCCGCGACGGGGCTGGTATCGCCGGGTGCGCTGCGGAGCCAGGCGGGCATCGCGCCCTCATCGGGCAGCGTGTCGCGTTCGTCCCACTGCGCCAGGCGGGCGAGGCGGTTGAGCGCCTTGTCGGCGACGTGCTCGGCTTCCGCGAGCACGGCGAGGAAGCTGCCGTCGCGCACCAGGGTCACGCCATCAGGCAGGGCGCCGGGCGCGATTCCGCGCAGCGTGGCGGCGCGGGAGGGCAGGCGCAGGATGCGCGCGTGCAGCATCCCCGCGGGACGCATGTCTTGGAGAAAGCGCGGGCGGCCGAACACCTTGTCGGGCAAGTCCAGGCGCGGCGTGGAGGACCCCGCCATGCTGCGTGCCGCCGGCGGCTTGGCACGGCTGCCGGGCGAGGCCTCGCCATCCAGCAAGCCGCGTTCGGCGAGCGCCCAGTAGGAGCCGATGGCACCGTTCGGCCCGACGAAGGCGCCGTCCTCGATGCGCAAGGCATCGACCGGTACGCCGCTGCCCTGCGCCGCGACGCCGAGGAAGATCGCTCGTGCCTCCGCGCAGACATGGCGGAGGGCAACGCCGCTGTTCTGCACGGAGAGGCTGCCCGACGTCACACCCTCATCGGGGCTGGTCGGCGTGGTCACCGTCTCGACACGAATGCGCGGCAATGCGACGTCGAGTTCGTCGGCGGCGATCTGTGTGAGCGCAGTCAGGATCCCCTGACCGATTTCCACCTTGCCTGGACGGATCACCACCGTGCCATCGGACGAAAAACCCAGCCATTGCGACAGGCGCGGATTGGCGGCGAGGGAGGCGGGCAAGGTCGCGCTCATGCCACCGCCCCTTCGCGCGCGGCGCGCAGGACGGCGCGGATGATGCGGTTGTGGCTTCCGCAGCGGCACAGATGCGGCTCCAGGGCGGCGCGCACCGCGGCCTCGTCCGGGTCCGGGTTTGTGGCAAGCAGTGCTGCGGCGCTGATGAGAATGCCGGAGAGGCAGTATCCGCACTGCCCCGCCTGCTCCGCGAGGAACGCGGCCTGCAGCCGATGCGGCGCGGCCTCGTTGCCCAGGCCCTCGACGGTGACGACGCTGCGCCCGGCCACTGCCGAGAGCGGCAGCATGCAGGACGGCACCGACTTGCCGTCGATGAGCACATGGCAGGCGCCACAGGTTTCCACGCCGCAGCCGAAGCGCGGGCCGGAGAGCCCCGCACCTTCGCGCAGCGCGGCAAGCAGCGGCACGTCCTCGGGCAGGTCGAGCGCGGTCGGCGCGCCATTCAGGGTGAAGGCGATCACGCGCAATCTCCGCTCATTGAGGCTGGATGCCGGCGAGGTTGATCCATTCCCGCCGGCGTTCGATGTCGGCGCGCAGGGCATCGCCGAACGCGTCGGGCGACATCGGCGCGATCTCGGCGCCGAGGCGGGAGAAGGCATCGCGGATCGCGTCGGTCGCGATGATGCGGTTGATCTCGGCATTCAGCCGCTCGACGATCGCGCGCGGGGTAGCGGCGGGGGCGAGCAGGCCGTTGAAGCCGACCTGCTCATAGCCGGGCAGTGTCTCGGCGACCGTGGGCGTCTCCGGCATCAGTGAGGAACGCTCGGTGCCGGTGGTGGCGAGTGCGCGGACGCGGCCGGCGCGGATCAGCGGCAGCATGGTCGCGATGCCGTCGAACATCGCCGGCACCTGGCCGCCGACCACCGCGTTGCGCGCATCGCCGCTGAGGCGGAAGGGGATGTGCTGCACTTGGATGCCGGCCATGTGGCGGAACAGCTCGAAGGCGATGTGGTAGGGCGTGCCCGGACCCGCGGTCGCATAGTCGAGCTGGCCGGGCCGCGCCTTGGCCCAGGCCACCAGCTCCGCGACGGTGTTCACCGGCATGGCCGGGTTGACCACGAGGACCTGCAGCGTGCGGTTGAGGCTCGCGACCGGCGCCAAGTCGCGCAGCAGCACGTAGGGGCGGTTGGGCATCAGCGTCTCGTTGGCGGTCAGCGTCACCGTCAGCATGAGCAGCGTGTGGCCGTCGGGGGCGGCCTTTGCCGCTGCATCGGTGCCGATGACGCCGCCCCCGCCGGGGCGGTTCTCCACCACGAAAGGCTGGCCTAAGGCGGCCGCGAGCGGTTCCGTCATCAGGCGGGTGAAGGTGTCCGCGCCCCCGCTCGGCGCGAAGGGGATGATGATGCGCACCGGGCGCGACGGCCAGGCGGGCTGCTGGGCCAGCGCGCCCGTCGCTGTCGTGCCGAGTGCGGCGGCAGCCAGGACTGCGCGGCGGGGAATTCGGAGCGGGGGAGTGGCCATGCGCCAGTGTGGCGGCGGATGCCGCGCCCCGGCAAGCGGGGCTAGGCGAGCTTCGCCTTCACGAGCGCACCGGCCTTGGCCATGTCGAGCGTGGCCGCGTACTTCGCACGCAGTACCGCCATGACCTTGCCCATCTCCTTGACCGAGGTCGCGCCGGCCTCAGCGATGGCGGCGTCGACCGCGGCAGCGGTCGCGGCCTCATCCATCTGCGTGGGCAGGAAGGATTCGATTACCGCAATCTCGGCCGCTTCCTTGGCGGCGAGTTCGGGACGGTTGCCCTGGGTGTACATCTCCACGCTCTCGCGTCGGGACTTCACCATGCCGCGGAGCATGGAGATCACCTGCTCCTCGGGCACCTGGTCCACGCCGGAGGGGCGGGCGGCGATGTCGGTGTCCTTGAGCTTCGCCATGATCATGCGGATGGTTGAGGTGCGCGGGGCATCCTTGGCCAGCATGGCGCTCTTCATCTCGGATGTGAAACGGCTGCGCAAATCCATGGCGCGAACTCCTCAGGCTGGCGGATCGGCGGGGCGCCGGGGTAGCTTCAGGGAAGGTGATAGCGCGCCCGGCGGGCTTGTCACTTGGGAATTATCTTATCACTCACGGGCTTTGCGCTGGACCTGGGAAGTTTTTTCCCAGATAAGGGCGTCATGCGCAGCGTAGACGAGATCCTCGCCCTGCTGGGCGGTCCCGAGGCCGCGGCCGCACGCTGTGGCGTCGGCACCGAGGCCATCCGCAAATGGCGCCAGGCCCGCGCCATACCCGCCAAGCACTGGCCCGCCGTCCTCGCCGCGACCGGCCTGACGCTCGCCGACCTTGCCCCTGGGCCGGACACAACGGAGACCACCGCGATGCCCGAGACCTCCCCTGCAGGTGCGCCGCCGAGCGGGGCCACGGCCGCGCTGGTGCTGGCCGATGGCAGCGTCTTCTGGGGCGAGGGCTTCGGTGCCCACGCCACCCAGGTGGCCGAGCTGTGCTTCAACACCGGGATGACGGGGTATCAGGAGACGCTGACCGACCCGTCCTATGCCGGGCAGATCATCGCCTTCACCTTCCCCCATATCGGCAACACCGGCACCAACGCCGAGGATATGGAAGCCGCGACCCCGGTCGCGCGCGGCCTGGTCGTGAAGCAGCGCGTCACCGAGCCGGCCAATTATCGCAACACCCGGCACCTGGATGCCTGGCTGGTCTCCCACGGCGTTGCGGGGATCGCGGGCATCGACACGCGGGCGCTGACCCATCGCATCCGCGATGCCGGTGCGCCGAACGGCGTCATCGCGCACCCGGCGGATGGTAAGTTTGACATCCCCGCACTCGTCGCCCAGGCGAAGGCCTGGCCGGGGCTGGAGGGCATGGACCTCGCCCGCGAAGTCTCCTGCCGGCAGAGCTATCAATGGAGCGAGGCGACCTGGGCCTGGCCCGGCGGCTTTCCCAAGCAGGGCGAGCCGCGCCATCGTGTGGTGGCCGTCGACTACGGAGCGAAGCGCAACATCCTGCGCAGCCTGGCTGGTGTGGGCCTGGCCGTGACCGTGGTGCCCGCGACCGCCTCGGCCGAGGAGATCCTGGCGCACAAGCCCGATGGCGTCTTCCTCTCGAACGGACCCGGCGATCCCGCTGCGACCGGCACCTATGCCGTCGCGGCCATTCAGGGCGTGATGAAGGCTGGCGTGCCGGTGTTCGGCATCTGCCTCGGGCACCAGCTGCTGGGCCTCGCGCTGGGCGCCAAGACCTACAAGCTCGATCGAGGGCATCGCGGTGCGAACCAGCCGGTGCGCGACCTCGCCACCGGCCGCGTCGAGATCACCGCGCAGAACCACGGCTTTGCTCTCGATCCCGAAAGCCTGCCGGCGAGCGCGCATGCGACGCATGTGTCGCTGTTCGACGGGTCCAACGAGGGCATCGCGTCGGATGAATTCCCCGCCTTCTCGGTGCAGTACCACCCCGAGGCGAGCCCGGGCCCCTCCGACAGCCACCACCTGTTTCATCGCTTCGTGGCGTTGATCGAGGCGACGAAGGCCAAGGCCGATGTTTGATCTTTCGGGGCGCGTCGCCTTCGTCACCGGCGGCAATGGCGGCATCGGGCTGGGGCTCGCAAGCGGGCTCGCGAAGGCCGGCGCGAAGGTCATGGTCGCCGCGCGCGACCAGGCCAAGAATGCGGCAGCCGTCGCGGCGCTGC
>JAZKFA010000343.1:0-291 GCA_040386655.1 Pseudomonadota bacterium
CAGTGCCCCTCCGCCTGCGCGCGCTCGGCGAGAGCAAGCAGCACCGGGTCCAGCAGCCGTGCGCCAATGAGGAAGAAGGTCGCTCGCAGCCCGCGCCGGCGCAGCACATCCAGCACAATCGGCGTCACCTCGGCATCGGGCCCATTGTCGAAGGTGAGGGTCACGGTTCGCGCCCCCGGCGTCCTGCCCTCACTCATCGGCCTCTCCCCTTCGTCGATCCGGCTCACATATAGGGGCGCGGGCGATTGTCATCCCGGTCCAGGAAATCCGCTCCCCGGCTTCGACGCGGGC
>JAZKFA010000343.1:301-14651 GCA_040386655.1 Pseudomonadota bacterium
GCCTCCTGCGTCTTGCCCCGACCCATCGACCTCTCCCTCCCTGCGATCAGGCACACATATGGGGGTGCGGGCGATGGTCGTCACGGCCATAAGACCGCTCCCCGGCTTCGACGCGGGCGGGGAGTGCTGTAGACACCATCGACGGCGCGCAACGCCGGTACGAAGACAGGGAAGAACGCCTCCATGGCCACCACGCACACGCTGCTGCCGACCACCGTCGTGGGCAGCTACCCGCAGCCGGCCTGGCTGGTCGACCGCGCTATCCTGACCAAGAACAACGTCGTCCCGCGCGTGCGCCTGAAGGAGATCTGGCGCGTCGCCGAGGATGCTCTGGAGGGCGCGCAGGATGACGCGACGCTCATCGCCATCCGCGACATGGAGCGCGCGGGCATCGACATCATCACCGATGGCGAGATGCGGCGGGAGAGCTATTCCAACCGCTTCGCCCTGGCGCTCGACAATGTCGACGTGGACAACCCCGCGGTCGTCGCCGGGCGCATGGGCAAGCCCACGCCGGTGCCGCGCGTGGTGGGCGAGATCCGCCGCCGCCATGCGGTGGAAGTGCGCGACATCGCCTTCCTGCGCGCCAATACCGACCGCCAGGTGAAGATCACCCTGCCCGGCCCCTTCACCCTGTCCATGCAGGCGCATGACGAGCACTACGGCGACGACGAGGCCCTCGCCATGGCCTATGCGGCCGTGGTGGCGGAGGAGGCGCGCGACCTGGTGGCCGCGGGTGCCGACATCATCCAGCTCGACGAGCCCTGGCTGCAGGCGCGCCCGGAACAGGCGGCGCGCTATGGCGTGAAGGCGATCAACCGCGCGCTGGAAGGTGTCACCGGGACCACGGTGGTGCATCTGTGCTTCGGCTATGCCGCGCTCGTGCAGGACAAGCCCTCGGGCTATTCCTTCCTGCCGCAGCTGTCGGACTCGATCGCGACGCAGATCTCGATCGAGGCGGCGCAGCCAAAGCTTGATCTCGGCATTCTGGGCGACCTGTCGAACAAGATGATCATGCTCGGCGTGCTCGACCTCGGCTCGGCCGAGGTGGAGACGGCGGAGACGGTCGCCGCCCGCCTGCGCGAAGGTCTGAAGCATGTGCCGGCGGAACGCCTGGTCGCGGCACCGGATTGCGGCATGAAGTACCTGCCGCGCGACCGCGCCTTCGCCAAGCTGAAGGCGCTGGCCAATGGTGCCGCCATCGTGCGGCGCGAACTCCAGGGCTGAGCACCCGCGGCCATGGCATTAATGGTCTTCCTCAACCGCATCAAGTTCGGCTTCGGCGCACTGGCCGAGCTGGCGGCGGAACTCGCACTTGCGGGCATCCACCGCCCGCTGGTGGTCACCGATGCCGGCCTGCGCGCGGCCGGGCTGGTAGACACGCTGCTGGCTGCCCTGCCGCCGGGCATGCCGGCCGCGGTATTCGACGCGACGCCCTCCAATCCCGACGAGGCGGCTGTCCATGCGGCGGTGGCGCTGTATCGCGCATCTGGTGCGGATGGCGTGCTGGGCTTCGGCGGCGGCTCTCCGCTCGACCTCGCCAAGGCCGTGGCGCTC
This sequence comes from Pseudomonadota bacterium, assembly GCA_040386655.1. Lineage (GTDB taxonomy): Bacteria > Pseudomonadota > Alphaproteobacteria > Acetobacterales > Acetobacteraceae > Plastoroseomonas. Next base: position 1,859 of record JAZKFA010000343.1, read on the forward strand.
GGCGCGACGCATGATGCGCAGAACCTCGCGCCCTATGCGGTGGTGGAGGGCGGTCTCGCGCGCATCACCGCCGCCGCCGCGCCGGTCGTCGCCGTCGCGACCACGGCAGGGACGGGCAGCGAGGTGTCCCGCGGTGCGCTGATCATCATGGCCGTTGGGCGGAAGCTCTCCATCGGCAGCCCGCATCTGATCCCGCGCGCGGCGATCTGCGACCCCACGCTGACGCTGGGGCTGCCCGCTGGCCTCACGGCCGCCACCGGCATGGACGCGATGGCGCATTGCATCGAGACGCTGTGCTCCCCGCGTGAGAATCCGGTGGCGGACGCCATCGCACTCGATGGCCTGCGCCGGGCCTGGGCGCACCTGCCGCGCGCGGTCGCCGATGGCGGGGACCATGAGGCGCGCGAGCAGATGATGCTCGCCTCCATCGAGGGCGCGCTCGCCTTCCAGAAGGGGCTCGGCGCGGTGCATGCCCTGTCGCATGCCCTGGGCGCGCTGCCCTCCCGGCCGCACCACGGCACGCTCAACGCGCTGCTGCTGCCGGGCGTGCTGCGCTACAACGCGCCGGCGATCGGGGCGGTGCTGGCGCGCATCGCGGATGCGATGGGCCTGCCGGCTTCCGCGGAAGCGATCGCCAGTGGGCTCGAGGCGCTGAACCACTCCATCGGCCTGCCCGCGCGCCTGTCCGCGATGGGCATCGCAGATTCGGAGCTGCCCGGCGTGGCGGCGGCGGCATTGCGCGACCACCATCACCTGACCAATCCGCGCCCTGCTACCGCCGAGGACTACTTGGTGCTGCTCCGCGCCGTCTGAATGCGCCGGCGCGGGCGGCGCCCATGCGCCCGCCGCGCTACAGTCCTGCACCAAGCGCTGCTCCGGACAGGCTTTGACGCCGCGCCGTTCACGGAGGTTTAAGGCCTCTCGCGCACATTGGCTCACCGCCCTCCAACCCCGGACAGTGAGCCTCGCACCCATGATCGTGGAAGAACTGGCCTGGGAAGAAGCCACCGGCTGGGGCAAGGCCGGGAAGATCGGTGATACCGCCGGACTGGTGCTGTATTTCGGCGCCACGGCGACCCTCGCCGACGGCGCACGCCATGCGGAACTCTGCGAGGCCTTCCCCCGGGCGCAGGTCATCGGATGCAGCACCGGCGGCCAGATCGACACGCATGGCCTGACCGACACCCGCGTCACCGCCGTCGCGCTGCGCTTCGAGGATACGCCGCTCCGCCTCGCGACCGTCTGCATCGATCATGCTGATGATTCCCGCGCCTGCGGCGCAACCCTCGGCCGCCATCTCTCGGCACCCGATCTCGCGGGCGTGTTCATGCTGTCGGACGGGTTGCACGTGAACGGCAGTGAGCTGGTGGCCGGCATATCGGCCGCGCTGCCCGCCGGCGTGCCGGTGACCGGCGGTCTCGCGGGCGATGGCCCTGATTTCCGCCGCACGCTGGTCGGCGCCGGGACCATGCCGCCGGCCGAGCGCCGGATCGCCGCGGTGGGCTTCTACGGCCCGGCGATCCGCTTCGGCCATGGCTGCGGCGGCGGCTGGGACACCTTCGGCCCGCGCCGGCGCATCTCCGGCGCCAAGGGCAACGTCCTGCACATGCTCGACGACGAGCCCGCGCTGGACCTCTACGAACGCTACCTGGGCGACGAGGCGGCGGGCCTGCCGGGCACCGCGCTGCTCTTCCCGCTACGCATCTGGGACCCCGCCCGGCCCGAGCATGACATCGTGCGCACCGTGCTCGGCATCGACCGGGAGAAGCGCACGATGACCTTCGCGGGCGACGTGCCGGAGGGATGGTATGCCCAACTGATGCATGGCCGCTTCGGGCGTCTCACCCAGGGCGCGGCGGAGGCGGCGGGCAGCAGCGCCCCCGCGCCGGGCATGGCCGGCGACAGCCTCGCCCTTCTCGTCAGCTGCATCGGCCGGCGCCTGCTGATGGGCCAGCATATCGAGGACGAGATCGAGGCGGTGGCCGAGCGCCTGGCCCTCGCGGGCGTGTCCCGCCGGCTCGGCTTCTACTCCTATGGCGAGATCGGGCCGCACCATGTCTCGGGCCGATGCGAGCTGATGAACCAGACCATGGCGGTGACCACCATCGCCGAGGTCGCGCGGGCGTGAACTCCCCGGGTTGGCACCGGCTTTTCGCCAAGCAGCTGGCGGCCGCGACCTCGGTTGCGGGTACGCTGGACGTGCCCGCGCTCGCTGGCCTCGTGGGCGCCACCTATGGCGAGGCGGACCGCGAGCGCCGGCGCACCGAGCGCGCCATGGACCTGATGGCCGACGAGATCGAGCGCGCGAACGCCGCGCTCGAACGCGTGGTGCAGGATCTGCGCGTGCAGAACCTGCGCTTTGAGACCGCGATCGAGAACATGTCGCTCGGCATCGCGATGTATGATGCCGATGAGATCCTCGTCGTGTGCAACGGGCGGCTGAACGAGGTGCTGTCGGTCCCGCCGGGCACCATCCGCGCCGGCATGAGCTTCCGTGAGGTGGTGGCTGCCTGCATGGAATGCGGCCATTTCGAGGGCCGGACCCTGGATGACGCCTATGCGGAACGCCGCGCCATCCTGTTCGGCGGCGATGCGCCCTCGATCGAGGAATCGCGCATCCAGCGCAAGGTCCACGTCACAACGCAGCCCATGCCGAACGGCGGCTGGCTGTTCCTGTTCGAGGACATGACCCTGCGGCGCGAGGCGGAGGAGCGCGTCGCGCACATGGCTTGGCACGACGCGCTGACCGGCCTCGCCAACCGCCTCAAATTCGATGAATCCCTGCAGGAGGCGCTGGTGCGCGGTGGCCGCGGCGAGCCCTGCGCGGTGCTCTGCATCGATCTCGACCGCTTCAAGATCGTGAACGACACGCTGGGCCACCCGGTGGGCGATGCCCTGCTGCGGGCCGCGGCCACGCGGCTGCGGGCCATGGTGCGCGAGACGGATGTAGTCGCACGCCTCGGCGGCGATGAATTCGCCATCGTGCAGCGCGCCTCGAACCAGCCCTACGACGCGATCGCGCTGGCGCAGCGCATCGTGGAAGACATGTCCACTGTTTTCGACGTGGAAGGCCACCACATCAACATCGGCGCCAGCGTAGGCATCGCGCTCGCTCCCAATGACGGCCTGACCTCCGCGCTGCTGCTGAAGAGTGCCGACCTCGCGCTGTATCGCGCCAAGTCCGATGGTCGCGGTGCCTGGCGCTTCTTCGAACCCGAGATGGACCTGCGCATGCAGGCGCGCCGGGCGCTGGAGCTGGACATGCGCCGGGCCCTGGTGCGCCAAGAATTCGAGGTGTTCTACCAGCCGCTCATCGACGTCGAGAGCCGCGGCGTTCTGGGGTTCGAGGCGCTGGTGCGCTGGCGCCACCCCGAACGCGGCATGGTCTCGCCCGGCGAGTTCATCCCTCTCGCCGAGGAGACCGGGCTGATCGTGCCGCTCGGCGCCTGGGTGATGCGCCGCGCCTGCGAGGATGCGGCACCCTGGCCGGACGGGATTACGGTCGCGGTCAACGTTTCATCCGTGCAGTTCCGCAACCCCGCCATCGTCGACACCGTGTCCGAGGCGCTGGCGCTGTCCGGCCTGCCGGCCGAACGGCTGGAGATAGAAGTCACCGAAAGCATCATGCTGCACGACAATGTCGCCACGCTTGCCATCCTGCACCGGCTGCGCCGGCTGGGCGTCAGCATCTCCATGGATGATTTCGGCACCGGCTATTCCTCGCTCAGCTATCTGCGCTCCTTCCCCTTCGACAAGATCAAGATCGACCAGTCCTTCGTGCAGGACCTGAACAAGACCAAGGGTTCGGGCGAAATCATCAGCGCCATCATCGGCCTCGGCGCCAGCCTGGGCATGCGCACCATCGCCGAGGGCGTGGAGACGCATGAGCAGCTGGCGAAGCTGCGCTCCGGCGGCTGCCGGGAGGCGCAGGGCTACCTCTTCGGCCAGCCGATGCCAATCGCCCAGGCGCTTGCCCTCATTGCATCCGGCGCGCCCTCCGGCGTGCAGGCGGACGCGCCGCTCCAGTTGGCACAGGCGACCCGCTGAGGCAGCCTGTCCCCAAAGCAAAAACGGGGGATGCGCATGGGCTGGTTGTCACGGGCTGCTGTCACGATGGTGCTGCTTGCGCTGGCGCACGCCGCACCGGGGCACGCGCAAAGCTGGCCCGCGCAACCCGTCATGCTCGTCAACGGTTTCCCGCCCGGTGGCGGCGCCGATATCCTCGCGCGCCTGATCGCGGGGCATCTCGGCACCGCGCTGGGCCAGCCGGTCACGGTGGAGAACCGCACCGGCGCCGGCGGCCTGATCGCGGCCGGCCATGTTGCCGGCGCGCGGCCTGACGGCAACACCCTGCTGCTGGTCACGATGAGCATGGTCTCCATGGCGCCGGTGATGCCGGGCGTCACGCTCAACTTCGACCCGGATCGCGACCTGGCGGGTGCCGCGATCATCGCCGGGCTGGGAAACCTGCTCTACGTCAATCCGCGCCTGCCGTTTCGCACCCTGCGCGACGTGATCGAGCACGCGCGCGCGCATCCGGACACGCTGACCTATGGCTCCTCCGGCGTGGGCAGTTCCTACCAGCTATGGGCGGCGCAATTCGCGGCGATGGCGGGCGTGCGCATGGTGCACGTGCCCTTCCGCGGCGGGCCGCCGGCGATCGCGGAGATCATCGCCGGGCGGGTGGACATGATGTTCGGCAACTTGGCCGAAATCCTGCCGCATATCCGCGCCGGCACGGTGCGCGCCATCGCCTTCACCTCGACCCCGCCATCGCCGGTGCTGCCCGGTGTGCCAACCGTGGCCGAGACTCTGCCGGAGTATCGCGCCGACAACTGGTTCGGCATCGCGGCACCCGGCGCGACCCCGCGCCCGGTGCTGGACCGGCTGAACGCCGAGGTGAACCGCATCGTCACCGACCCCGCGGTGCGGCAGCGCCTGGTGGAACTCGGCTACCAGCCGCGCGGCGGCACCATCGCGGAGATGCAGCGCACTATCCTGGATGACCGCACGCGCTGGCAGCGCGTGATCCAAGCGAACAACATCCAGGGGGAGTGAGGCGGATATCGTGCCCTCAAGCGCGTCGTGCCGCAGTCACGCCTCCGGTGTGACGTGCCGCAGGCACGCCTACGGCGTGACCCGCGGCGTCGGCCGCTCGGCTCGCCCCATCAGCGGCGTTCGCCCATTCGGGCTTGCGGCCTGCAGGGCGGGCGGAAGCGCATTGCAGAGGACGCAAGCGGCACTCAGTCGAAGGCCACATCCCACCCGAGCCATTCGCACACGCCGCGCCCCATCACCCAGTCCAGATCCTCGCCCTTCAGCCAGGGCAGCTCCTCCGTGAAGAAGGTCACGCATTGGCGGTAGCTGCAGGGCATGCGCGTGATGTCGGTGCCCCAGAAAAAGCGCTTCGGCCCGAAGGCGTCGAAGATGCGGTGCAGACCATCATGGATGTTGGCAAAAGGGTAGCCCTGCGTCGAGTAATGCGGCGCCCCGGTCGCCTTCACCGCGACGTTGGGTAGTTCGGCGAGGGCGCAGAGCTCCTCGAGGTCGGCGAAGGCCGCCGCGTCCTGGCCCGTGCGCACCAGCCCGCAATGGTCCAGCACTAGGCGAAGCCCGGGATGCGCCTCCGCGATGCGGCGGAAATCCTTGAGGAACAGCCCGCCCATCATCGCGATCGGCAGGCCCTCGCGCTCGGCGGCAGGCCAGAGCCAGTCGAGCGAGCCGTCGCGCAACCAAGCCTGCTCATCGGGGTGCAGGAGCGCCCAGCGAAGGCCGAGCATCCCCGGCTGGTCGCGCCAGCCCTGGATACGATGGCGCTGCGCCGGATCGCGCGGCGGGAACTGGCCCATGATCCCGAACCGGTCGGGATAGGCCGCCGCCGACTGGATGGCATAGGCGTTCGCATCCGCGTCCCAGCTGACCGGCGGGTGCAGCACGGCGCCGTGGACGCCGGCCTCCGCCATCTCGGCCAGCGCCTCCTCGGCGGTGAAGCTGCTGACCTTCCGGTGCAGCCCCGAGGGCGTGCCGCGCGTCCAGATATGGATCTGGGCATCGATGATCTTCATGCACGCATCCCCCTGCCGTCCTTGCCCGCGAGCTTCCACCGAAGCCACGCCCTGGACAAGCCGCGCGGCTGCGCCATCCTGCCGTCAAACCAAGGAAGGAAGCGCGTCATGGCGGTGGTGGAGACGGAACGGCACGGGCAGGTTCTGGTGGTTCGGATGAACCGGCCCGAACGGTTGAATGCGCTGAACCATGAGCTGCGCGTCGCACTCGCGCAGACCTGGTCCGATTTTCGTCGCGACGACGGGCTGGAGGTCGCGATCCTCACCGGCACCGGCCGCGCCTTCTGCGCCGGGGAGGACATGAAGGAGACGCTCGCCGACGCCACGCCCGGCGGACGTGCCCTCGACATCGAAGATCCCTTCCGGACCGGCACGCTGGAAAAGCCTGTCATCGCTGCGGTGAACGGCTTCGCCATGGGCGGCGGCTTCATGCTGGTCGAACGCACGGACCTGCGCGTCGCCGCGAAGGGCGCAGTCTTCGAGGTCTCCGAGGCGAAGCGCTGGCTCCTCGGCGGCTACGATCACGGCCAGGTCGCGAACCTCGCCTTCCCCATCGCGATGGAGATGGCGCTCGGCTTCCGCTTCACCGCGGAGCGCTTCTACGAACTGGGCTTCGTCAACCGCCTGGTGGAGCCCGATGCGGTGCTGCCGACCGCGATCGACATGGCGAACCACCTGCTGACCTTGCCGCCGGCGTCGCGCGTGAACACCGTGCACATGATGCGGCAGATGCGCCCGAAGCCAACGGAGGCTCAGCGTGAACTCGCCGCCGCGCTGCACGAGCACGGCGCGAAGAGCGACCTGATGGAAAGCCGTGCCGCCTTCGCCGAAAAGCGCGCGCCCAACTTCAGGGGCTGGGATGACCCGGCCGACCGCTACCGGCTGCCGGGTGCCAGGGAAGGCTGAAGGCTGAGCTGGCTCAGCCCATCTTGCCGTCGAAGATGTTCTTGATGTGTTGGGCGAGGATGGCGGGATGGATCGTGATTTCCTTGCCCGACAGGTTCAGCAGTTTGGTGACATCCGTGTCGACGAACTGCTGCTTGCCCTCGCTTTGCTTCGGCGCCGCCCCGGACGTGATGCGGACGGCGTAAGTGCTGGCGGTGAGCACGTTCCGCCATTTGTACACGCCGATGCGCAGCGGGGTCGTCACTTTCATCTCGGGCGCGTCGACCGCTTCCTGGAACATCTTCAGGATCGAGGACTTGCCACCGACGGCGTACAGCGATCCCTGGCTGTAGTAGCCAGGGCGGCCGACGCCGATCCACAGTATGCCATCGCTAAAGCCATTCGAACTGGGAACGCCCGACAGCTTGTCAAAAATGAAGTCGCCCTTTGTGACCGCGCCATCCTTATGATTGTACTGCGTGACATAAGGCTTGTACGTCAGCTTATCCACGATGTCGTTGCTCTTGTAGTACGGATTGCGGACCTTGCCCTCGGCACGGGACAGGTAGGCGTCAACGGGTTGTCCATCAAACGCCAGGAACGCTTTCGCCACGGACTTTATCCTTTGTCGCGGTTGTCGGACGAGGTGAGGGGCGGCAATCATTCCGGCCCCGACCATTCGCCTGTGTGGAGTGGTTCCACACCATGGTCAACTAAACGCAACGAAGTGATCCGGCTGTGACCCTGGTCACAGCGCCTGGTGCCTCCAGCGCGTGTGTGGATACGCCCGCCGAGTGGCGGCGCCCTACGCCTTCTCGACCTGCCAGAAGATCGGGAAACTGCTCTCCGGCAGATTGCGCAGGACGCCCCGATAAGCGGCCGGGATGGTGAACTGCCCCCACATCACCGCAGGTGTCAGCGCATAGGCCAGGCGCTGCACCTCATCGGCGATGCGCTGCCGTTCGGCTGGCGTCTCGGCCTCCGCGAAGGCGCGCACCAGCGGCGGGATCGCCGCGTCGCAGGACCAGCCGGGAAAATCCGCGCAGGTGCTGGCGATGTAGAAATGGGTCAGCGGCGTCAGCATGTCGACGCCATTCGAATAGACCGAGAACAGGCTCCAGCCCTCACGCCGGGCGCGGCGCGCGAGAACGGTGCCCCAATCCATCACCTGCTCGTCCACCGTGAAGCCGGCCTGCTTCATGTTCTGCACCAGCACCGCGGCCGCCGTCTGCGAGATCGACCCCGCCACCTGCAGGAACACCACCGGTTCGCCACGGTAATTCGTCCGTGCGAGGTCGGCGCGTGCCTCGGCCGGCGAATAGCGCGCGGACTCCGCGCCGGCGGTGGACGCATAGGGCGCGTCGCACATCCAGAAGGACGGGCATTGCGGCGCACGAAAGCGCTCCGGAATTCCGATGGCCTGCAGAACCGTATTCTGGTCCACCAGCTTCCACAGCACGCGCCGCACCGCCGGGTCGTTGAACGGCGCGAATTCATGGTTGAGCCGGAAATTGCCCTGGAACTGGTGCAGCCCACCCAGAGCCATCAGCTTCAGGTGCCGAGCACGCTCCAGCCGGGCGATGAAGTCGAAGGGCACGTATTGCTGGTAGTCGATCTCATTGGCCAGCAGCGCGGTCGAGGCCGTTGCCTGGTCCGGCATCACCCGCAGCGACAGGCTGTCCACCCGCACGGTCTTCCCGCCGGCGAGAAAATCCGGCGCTTCCGATCGCGGCCGGTAGCCTGGGAACTTCTCCAGCACCATCACGTTGCCCGGCCGCCACAGATCCGCGCGGAAGCGGAACGGGCCCGATCCCACCACCTCCGTGATGCGCTGGTCGCCCGGCGTGCGGGCCAGCCGCTCGGGAAGGATGAAGGGCACCGGCGCGTTGGGCTTGCCCAGCACCTCCAGCATCAGCGGGAAGGGGCGCTTGAGGCGGAATTCGAACTGCTTCGCGTCGATCGCGACCAGTGCATCATGCGAGTCGCGCAGCATCCGGCCGAGCGCGTCGCGCGGCATCCAGCGGACCAGCGACATCACCACATCCGCTGCGCGAACGGGGCTTCCGTCATGGAAGGCAAGGCCGTCGCGTAGCGTGAAGCGCCAGCGCAGCCGGTCGGGCGAGACGTTATGCCCCTCGACCATCTGCGGCTGGATGCGACCCTGGCCGTCCATCGCGAACAGCGTGTCGAAGACATGGAAGCCGAAGGTGCGGGTGATCGCCGCGGTGGTCAGGTAGGGATCGAGGATCACCACCTCGGATTCCAGCACCAAGTTCAGCGTGGTCTCGGCGCGAGCTTCCGGGGCGCGGATGATTCCCGCGGCCGCCAAGGCGCTGCCGCCTGCCAGCATGTGCCGCCGCCCGATGCCCGTGCCGTTCATTCCGCCCTCCCTGTCGACTGCCTTGGTGGCGAGGCTGCACGCGTCGAAGCCCGGGCGGCAAGTGCCTTCTCCGCGCGCGCCTCCCTCGCCGCCCCGGCGCCGCCATGCGACGCTGCGCGCGAACCGCAGGGATGAGCGACCATGGCCGACGAGGATCTTCGCTTCCTGACCGCGACGGAGGCCGCTGCGCTGATCCGCCGCCGCGCCTTGTCGCCGGTCGAGCTCACCCAGGCGATCCTCACCGCCATCGCGGCGAGCCAGCCGACGCTGAACGCCTTCGCCGAAGTAACCGCCGACGCCGCCATGCGGGACGCCGCCGCCGCCGAGCAGGCGGTGATGAACGACGCCCCACTCGGCCCGCTGCACGGCGTGCCCATCCACATCAAGGACCAGGTCGACACCGCCGGCATCCCGACGCGGCACGGCTCGGCCATCTTCGCCGACAACATCCCCACGCGCGACGACATCACCGTTGCGCGCTTGCGTGCGTCCGGCGCGATCATCCTGGGCAAGACCACGATGTCCGAGTTCGGCCACAAGGGCCTGACCGACAGCCCCGCGCACGGCGTCTCCCGCAACCCGTGGAACCTCGACCGCACGCCGGGTGGGTCTTCCGGGGGGGCGGCGGCGGCCGTCGCGGCGGGGCTCGGCGCGCTTGGCCTCGGCACTGATGGCGCGGGCTCCGTGCGCATTCCCGCCGCCTGCTGCGGGCTCGTCGGCCTGAAGGGCACGCTCGGCGCGGTGCCGTGGGAAGCCGCGGCCGACGGCTTCTCCAACAACGTCTATGCCGGCCCGATCAGCCGGTCCGTGGCCGATGCCGCGCTGATGTTCTCCATCATCGCCGGCCCCAGCCCGCGCGATCCGCAGAGCCTTCGCGCTCATCCCTTCACACCCGTCGCGCCGCACCTGGCCGGGACGTCGCTGCACGGGCTCCGCATCGGCTACATCGAGAAGGCGTGCAACCCGAAGGTGCAGCGGGAGGTGCTGGAGAACACGGCGGCGTCGCTCGCCGCCCTCGCCGCCCGCGGTGCCTCCGTCGAGCCGGTCACCACGCCGATCGACTGGATCGAATACGAAGGCCGCATCATGTACCAGGCCGGCTTCGCCATCAGCTGCGCGCAGTATCTGCCCGAATGGCACAACCGCATGGACCCCGTGCTGATCGCCTTCATGGAACGCGGCCGCGCCTTCACCGCGCACCAGCTGCGCGAGGCGCAATTCGCCCGCACCCGCCTGTTCCGCGCCATCCAGGGGCTGTTCGAGACCTACGATATCCTAGCAACGCCCACCATCACCCGCACTGCCCTGCCCACCAGCTTCGACGCCGCGCATGACGAGATCGATATCGAGGGCGAGGCCTGCGGCATCACCCGCCAGGGCTGGTCCAGCTATCAGTACCCATTCAACCTCAGCGGGCACCCGGCCATCACCATCCCCTCCGGCTTCGCCGATGACGGGCTGCCGACAGGGCTGCAACTCATCGGTCCCTGGACGCACGAGCCGACATTGCTCCACCTCGCCGCGGCGCTCGAGGCCGACCAGCCCTGGGCGCAGCACCGGCCGGCGGTGTGAAGGCGACGGCTACGGCGCGGCGGGGAAGTGCTCGACATGCCTCGCGCCGTCGCAGGTTGTCATGTCAACCATCCCGCGGCGGAGCCTGTGCGGCCCGGGCTCTCGCGCCGACGTTTCGCCCGGAGCCCGCGCCGCGTAGGTAACCCCCGCGCCTCGCCCGCGTTGGCCAGTATTCCAGCGGGGGATATCGCCATCCATGTTCACCTTCGCCTTCTGCACGGGCATCGAAAACAGCGCGCCCACCATCAAGGGCGGCACCGAGCGCGTCGATGAGCTGGAGAAGTGCCGGTTCTACGAACATTGGCGCACGGACTTCGAGCTGGTGCAGGAACTCGGCCTGCAATTCCTCCGCTACGGGCCGCCTATCCACCGCACCTGGCTGGGCGACGGAAGCTACGACTGGGAATTCGCCGACGAGACCTTCGCCGACCTCAAGGCGCGCAACATCCTGCCCATCGTGGACCTATGCCATTTCGGCGTGCCCGACTGGGTCGGCAATTTCCAGAACCCGGACTTCCCGCGCCTGTTCGGCAACTACGCGCGCGACTTCGCCATCCGCTACCCGTGGATCCAGCTCTACACGCCGGTGAACGAGATGTTCATCTGCGCCACCTTCTCCGCGCGCTGGGGCTGGTGGAACGAGCAGCTCTCCAGCGAGCGCAGCTTCGTCACCGCGCTCAAGCACATCGTGAAGGCCAATGTCTGCGCGATGCGTTCGATCCTGCAGGTGCGGCCCGACGCCATCTTCATCCAGAGCGAATCATCGGAATACTTCCACGCGGACAGCCCCGACGCGATCGGCCGCGCCGAGCATTTTAACGCCGAGCGCTTCCTCACGCTCGACCTGAATTACGGGCACGACGTGGACGCGCGCACCTATCGCTACCTGATGGAGAACGGGATGACGCCGGAGGAATACAGCTTCTTCCTCACGGGGCGGCTGCGCCGCCACTGCATCCTCGGCACGGACTACTACAAGACCAACGAGCATCGGGTCTGGGCCGACGGGACGACCAGCGCCTCGGGCGAGGTGTTCGGCTACTCCGAGATCACCCGGCAGTATTTCGACCGCTACCGGCTGCCTGTGATGCACACCGAGACCAACCTCGCCGAAGGCCCCAATGGTGACGAGGCCGTGCAGTGGCTCTGGAAGGAATGGGCGAACGTGCTGCGCCTGCGCAACGACGCGATCCCGGTCGTGGGCTTCACCTGGTATTCGCTGACCGATCAGGTCGACTGGGACATCGCGCTGCGGGAGAATAATGGCCGGGTCAATCCGCTGGGGCTGTACGACCTCGACCGCAATCCCCGCGCGGTTGGACGCGCCTACAAGACGCTAATCGCCAATTGGCGGAACGTGCTGCCCACCCAGAGCGTGTGCCTCGCGCTTCCCGTCTACCTGCCCAGCGACCAGGAGAATCCCGTGGTGCTGGCGCAGCAGGACTACGCCCGCAGCCTGATCCGCGAGACCCCGGCGGCCACGTCCGCACCCGTGAAGACTGCGAAGCCGGACGCGAGCTGAGCGCGGCGCGTCGCTTGCCTACGCCGCGCGCGCGACGGCGCTGAACCCGGCCTCGGCCGCTTCCAGCGCCCGGTCGATATCCGCGGCGGTATGGGCGCAGGACAGGAACATGTTGTGGCGCGGGTGGAAGTAGGCGCCGGCGTCGAGCGCGGCGGCGCAGAAGGCGTTGCCCAGGCGGAAATCCGCATCGCCGTCGAACAGCATCAGCGGCATCTGCGGCGGTCCGCTCTGCCGGATGGCCAGCCGGTGCCGTTCGGCACCCGCGGCGAGGCCCGCGCGCAGCCGCTCTCCCATGGCACGCATGTGCTGCGGCCCGTCGATTGCGTGCAGCGGGTTGTGGGCGATCTGCTCCTCGCACAGCCGCGCCGC
>JAZKFA010000344.1:0-16059 GCA_040386655.1 Pseudomonadota bacterium
ATAGTCGCTGCGGATGCGCGCCGCCGTCGCCATGCGGCAATCGAGCAGCAGGTCGAAAGCGCGCTGGCTGCGGTCGATCTCCTGGTTTTCTTTCGAGACGTCCTGCGCGATCGCCGAGTTGAGCTGCGCCTGGTCGGAATATTGCTGCCGCCGGGCCGAGATGTAGCCCGCCGCTGCCCCCGTCACGCCGCCCGCGACCGCGCCGATTCCGGCGCCGGCGAGCACGTTGCGCGAATTGCCGCCGCGGGCCGCGGCAATGATGCCACCAAGGATTGCCCCGCCCGCCGCACCAACGGCCGCACCGCGTAGGATATCCTCGGCGAAGTAGTTGCCCGTGCTGTCGAGCTGCACGAGCTGCGTGCGACACGGGTCGGACCCGTCATCCGCACCGATGCGGCCGCCCTGCGTCGTGCAGGCCGCGAGAAAGATTGAAGCGCTGGCGATGACCGCCACGGGACGATGCATGAAGCGCATTTCGAGGCCTCGACAGTACAGTCAATGTTGCAATTCTTGATCTTCCGGCAAAGTAACAGATGCTTGCGCGTTCTGCCAGAGCGACGTCGTGGCCCTGGAACCGGATGCCCGGCGCGTCTAGGCTTCGCCCGGCGCGCCGCACCGTGCGGGCGAGGCGAGAGGGAAATGGGCATGGTCGAATTCACGCGGCGGTTGGCACTGGGTGCGGGCGCAGGGTTGCTGGGCGCGCGAAGCGTGCTTGCCCAGGGGACGGCCGCAGGCGGCGGGCCCATCCGCATCGCGACGGCGGGCCCGATGACAGGGCAATACGCCGTGTTCGGGGCGCAGATGCGCGCCGGCGCGGAACAGGCGGTGGCCGACATCAATGCGGCCGGCGGCGTGCTCGGCCGCCAGCTCGCACTCGAAATCGGCGACGATGCCTGCGACCCGCGCCAGGCAGTCAACGTCGCGAACCAGCTCGCCGGCCGGCGCGTGAGTTTCGTGGCCGGGCACTACTGCTCGGGCAGCTCCATCCCCGCACGCGACGTCTATGCCGAGGAGGGCGTGCTGCAGATGTCCCCCGCCTCGACCAACCCGCGCTTCACCGACGAGGGCAAGTGGAACACCTTCCGCGTCTGCGGTCGCGACGACCAGCAGGGCCAGGTGGCCGGCGTCTACATTGCGCGCAACTTCGCGGGCCGGAAGGTCGCGATCCTGCATGACAATTCCGCCTACGGGAAAGGCCTCGCCGACGAGACCAAGAAGGCGATGAACGCCGCCGGCCTGCAGGAGACGCTCTACGCCGCCTACACGCCGGGCGAGCGCGACTACTCCGCCCTGGTCAGCCGCATGAAGGCCGCCGACATCCAGGTCATCTATGTCGGCGGCTACCACACCGAGGCTGGGCTGATCCTGCGCCAGGCCAAGGAGCAGGGCATGAACGTCACGCTGATCGGCGGCGATGCGCTGGTGACGAACGAGTTCTGGCAGATCGCGGGCACCGCGGGCGAAGGCACGCTGATGACCTTCGCCTCCGACCCGCGCCGGCGCCCCACGGCGGCGTCCGTCGTCGCGGGCTTCCGCGCCCGCAACGTCGATCCTGAGGGGTACGTGCTCTACACCTACGCGGCGGTGCAGATCTTCGCCGCCGCCGCGACGCGTGCGACGCGAGTGGATGCGCGCGCCATCGCCGCGCTGCTGAAGTCGGGCGGCCCGTGGCAGACGGTGCTCGGTCCGATCAGCTTCGATGCGAAGGGCGACGTGACGGTGCCCGACTACGTCTTCTACATCTGGCGGAACGGAAGCTACGCGGAAGTCGCGTAGCCCCGGCGTTCGGCCATTCGGACTCGCGGAGCGCGTAAATGCGCGCTCCGACAGCCGTGGACTGCGGAAGCGGCGCCATCTGGGGGTTGCCCATCGGGCGCGCTAAGGCGGCCGCCGTACCGATACCAAATGGTTGTAGACGACACGCGTTTTTCGCTTGCGCGGTGCGGGGCGTGGCGGGCAGGCTCACAGCGTCAACAACCGAAAGGAGGTGATCCGGTGTCTCATCGCATTCATGGGCGTGCTCTGGCCGCGGCCCGGATCATCGTGCGGATCTAGTCGCACGGGTCACCTGGGTATTCGTGGGCAGGCAACCTGCCACGCGATGGGAAGGCCCCGGCGGGCAACCGCCGGGGCCTTCTGCGTTGCTAGCGCCCGATAAACGCGTCCGGCCCGTCTTCCTGCGCGCTTTCCGGCAGGTCCGCGGCGATATCCTCGACCATCGCGGCAACCCAGGCATCGGCGGTGCAGCCCAGCGCCTCGGCACGGCGCGCAATCGCCTCGGCGGCTTCGGCGGATAGATTCACGGTCATCTCGGTCATCGGTAGTTCACCCTCTGCGACTCACCGGTATTGAACGCCCAAAAGCTTAACGAGAGCCTTGCCCCCTGCGCAGGGCTGCGCTGCAGCATCATTGCTTGAATGAAATAGTGCTCGCAAGCGCGTGATAGCCGCGCGCGAAATACAGCAGCGCCGCATCATCAGGATTGCCCTGGCGGATTGCCTGCACCTCCCCGAACAGCACGCTGTGGGTGCCCTTCTCGAAGACATCGGCGATGCGGCAATCGAACGAGACAATGGCACCATCGAGCACAGGCGCCCCGGTCACCAGGCGCGACCAGGGGTGATGCTGGAAGCGCTCATGCATCGCCGGTCCCGAGGAACTCGCGAACAGCTCCGCCACGGCCTGCTGTGGATGCGCGAGTACGTTGAGGCACAGCACGCCATTTCCGGTGACGATCGGCCAGACCGAGCTGCCGCGGCGAAGGCAGACCAGCAGTGTCGGCGGATCATCGGTGACCGAGCACACCGCACTTGCGGTGAAGGCAGCCTCACCTTCCGCCCCCGCCGTGGTGACGACATTCACAGCCGAGCCAAGGCGCGCCATCGCGTCGCGGAATTCCTGTCGGGAAACGGTCATGGCAGGGCAGCTTTCTCGTGCGGGTTCATGGACGACAAATGCAATCAGCGGCGCCGGCGACAAGGAAGCGCGTCGCCGGCATGAATGAGCCGACAACAAAGCAAACAAGAATGCAAAGGCCGGGCCGCACCGTATAGGCCGAATGCGCACTGGCGTCGCGCCGCGGTTCGGGCCTTCATACGGCCACCGCAACGGGAGAGACACCGGATGAAGCGCACGGCCCTGCTGGTAACCGCGTTGCTGCTCGCACTTCCATCCCCCGCCCCGGCGCAGGAGGTGAGGCGCATTGCCGTCACGTCGCGCGTCGCCCAGGTGACGGCCTACCCCGACCAGGCGCGCATCACCCGCGCGGCCGAAGTCGCGCTGCCAGCCGGCGACAGCCTGCTCGTGCTCTCGGGCTTGCCGACCACCATCCTGCGCGAAAGCCTCTCGGCCCGCGGCCGCGCGACGGGTGCCGTGACCATCGGCGCCGTCGATATCCGCGAGGCACCCACCGCCGGCACCGGCAGCGCGCGCCTCGCCGAGATCGAGCGCGAGCGGCGCGCCATCGCCACCCGGATGGAGACGCTGGACGTGGAGGTCGCCTCCTGGTCTGCGCAGCGCCAGATGGCGGAGCGCCTGGCCACGGGCGTCGCACAGCGCCCGGCCGCCCCCGCGCGCGGCCTTGCCGACGAGCCCGGCGCTTGGCGCGAGGCCTGGGGCGCGGTGCGCGCGGCCACCGCCGAAGCGGGGGAGGCGATCCGCGCCGCGCTGGCCGAACGGCGCAGCCTCGATGAGCAGTTGCAGAAGCTGGCGCAGGAAGCCGCACCCCTTGGCCGCCCCGGCCGGCCGGCGCTGGAGGTGGTCGTAGCCGTAAGGGCAGAACAGGCGACGACGCTCGACCTCGGTGTCAGCTACCAGATCCCCGGCGTGTCCTGGCGCCCGGCCTATGAGGCGCGGCTTGACACGCGCGAGGGCCGCGTGGCGCTGCGCCAGGACGCGATCCTGCGCCAGAGCACGGGCGAGGAGTGGCGAGACGTGGCGCTGGTGCTCTCGACCGCGCGGCCCTCCGGGCGGACGCAGGCGCCCGCGCTCGATCCCTGGCGCATCGCCTTCGCCCCGCCACCGGCGCCCATGGCGCAGGGTGCACCCGCCTCCCCGGCGCCGGCCGTCATGGGCGGCACCATGAGCCGCCGCGCCGAAAGTGCCGCGGACGAAGCCGAGCGCCCGCGCCGCGAGGCCCAAGTCGCCGCCGCCGAAATCATGGTCGCCGGCCTGTCCGTGGAATTCGCCATCGCCGGCGGCTCCTCCATCGCCGGCGACGGCACCGAGCGGCGCGTGCGCATCGGCGAGTCGGCGCGCGAGGCGACGCTCTCCGCCCGCGTGGTCCCGGCGGTCGAGCCGCGCGCCTACCTGCAGGCCCGCTTCACCCATGCCGGCCCGGCGCCGCTGCTGCCGGGCAACGTGGCGCTGTATCTAGACGGCGTCTTCGTCGGACGCACGGCGATCCCGCTCATCGCCGCCGAGCAGCCGGTGCCGCTGGGCTTTGGCGTCGATGACCGGGTGGTGGTGACGCACCTGCCGCAGCTGCAGGGCAATGCGACGGCGGGCTGGGTGCTGTCGGGCCGGCGCTCGGTGATCACACGCACCGCGCTGACCACGGTCAAAAGCACGCACACGCGCCCCATCGAGATCACCGTGCTGGACCGCCTGCCGGTCTCCGGAGATGCCGAGCTGACGGTGGAGATGATCGCCGAGCCCGCACCGAGCGCGCGCGACGTGGAGGACCGGCCAGGCGTCGTCGCCTGGAGCTGGACCGCGCGCCCCAACGAGGAACGCCGCATCCGCTTCGGCCACAGCGTGTCCGCGCCGCAGGGCCGCCCGGTGCAGGGTCTGCCGGGACGTTAGCGCCCACACAAGCGCACCCCACCGGGCCGCGCACCTCGCGCGGGCCGCGAGGGCGACGCGCAAACGCCGCTCATGCGGCGTGCCACGCCGGGGGAGCGCGCGCGGCGCCTCAGGGCACCCTGTCGGCCCGCGCCCTCCGCGGACCGCGAGCGCGAAGGCGCGAACGCCGCTAGTGCGGCGAGCCAAGCCCGCGGAGCGGGCGCCCGGCGCCTGAGGACATTTTATCGGCCCGCGCCCTCCGCGCGGACCGCGAGGCCGAATGGCCGAACGCCGCTACTGCGGCGAGCCAAGCCCGCGGAGCGGGCGCCCGGCGCCTGAGGGCACAAAAAGCCTTCGGTCATTGTTCATGACTGAACGATCAACACGGCCCGAAGCGGATGGCCTCCACTGCGGCGTCCACCGTGCTGCGCGTGTCGTCCGCGTCGGACCCGATCGCGATTTCCTGCACGGGGGGCGGTTCGGTGCCGAAGCTCGCGCGCCAGTCGGCGGCGAGGTTGACGCGCTGTTCCACCCAGGTGCCGCGCGCACCACTCGCCGGCTGCAGGATGCGCACCTGTCCCAATCCATGCAGATAGGGGCTGGGGAAAGTGCGCGGCTCCGCGCCGGTGCCGCCCCAGGCATAGATCAACACGCTGCGCGGCAGGGGGTGGTCGCCGGCAACGGCCTGGGCGAGCTGGAACTGGGTGCGCGTCCACAACCCGGCATCGCGCGGCCAGCCGGAAAACCCTACCGAGATGGCGATCGCCCGGTCATCGCCGCCATGGCGGTCGAGCCGCGTCGGCGGCGGGCCGGCATCCACCCGCCAGCGCCAGGTGAGGCATTGCGGAACGCCGGGCTGTGATCGCCAGACGAAGCTGCCCTGCCCCTGCCCGCGCACCCGCACGCCGCCATCGGGCAGCGCGGTGAACCGAGCCGGCGCTATGCCGGACCAGCTCCCGCTACGCCAGCCCGCGGCGGCAAGGTCGGGCGGCGTATCCTGACGCGCCGCGGACCCACCGATAAATGGGGAGCAAACCAGGACAGCAAAGGCGGCACGGGCGCGCATGAGGTTTTATCCATGTTACACCTTGATGCCGCAAGACAGCGCGAGGCGTTACACATGCTCCCCATGGCGCGGCGAGGCATCCTGCTCGCCACCCCTGCCCTGGCCAAGCCGGCGATGGCGGCCGAGCCCTGGCGGGCCCTGGCCGCACGCGCGTTGGCGCCGATCAAGGCCGGGGCCGCGGGACTCGGCGGACCGGGACTCCTTCGGAGCTGGGAGATCGGGCGCGGCGCGGATTTCGATCGCGTCCATGCCGAGGCCGCCTTCACCTACGACCATGCCCTGGCCGGCCTCGCCCTGCTCGCGGCCGGGGAGCGCGAAGGCGCCTGGCGCATCGCCGAGGGCCTGCGCCTTGCGCAGACCCAGGACCGGTCCTGGCGCGACGGGCGGCTGCGCAACGCCTATGCCGCCGGCCGCCAATTCCCCGAGGCGCCGGCAAGTGCCCGCCCGCCGGGCTGGTGGGATGGCGCCTGGCGCGAGGATGCCTACCAAGTCGGCAGCGCGACCGGCCCCGTCGCTTTCGCCATGCTGCTATGGATCGCGATGGGCGAGGCGCCCTTCCTCGCCTCCGCCCGGGCGGCGGGGGAATGGTGCGCGAGCTTCCGCGCGGCGTCGGGCTTCGCCGGCGGCGTGCTCGGCCATGAACCAGCGCCCACGCCGCTGCGCTGGCGCTCGACGGAGCAGAACCTCGATCTCGCCATCGCCTTCGCCCGCGTGGGTCGGCAGGCCGACGCCGCCCACGCCGCCGATTTCGTCCGCGCGATGTGGGAGCCGCGCGAGGGACGCTTCATCGCCGGCCTCACGCCCGATGGTGCGCGCAACGGGCACTCGGCGCTGGATGCAAACATCTTCCCCCTGCTCGCCTGGCCGCGGGAGGCACGCTTCGCACCGGCGCTGGAGTGGGTGCTGGCGCGGCACAGCGCCGCCGGCGGGCTGGATTTCGACATCGACCGCGACGGCGCCTGGCTGGAGGGCACCGCCCAGGCCGCGCTGCTGCTGCGCCGGCTTGGGCGAGAGGCGGAGGCGCAGGGCTTCGCGTCCACCATCGCGCGGCACATGACATCAGCGGGCTGGGTGCGCGCGGCGAGTGTGCCGGCGCTCACCACGGGGCTCGAGACCGGCATCACGCCGGGTGTGGCCGATTTCACCTACCCCGATCGCGCGCATCTGGGTGCGACTGCATGGACGGCCCTGGCCGCACTCGGGGTCAACCCATTCGGGTGAGGGTGTCGCCTCGGCTGCCGAGCACGCCAGCGCCGGAGGCGGCGCCGATCGGTCCTACGCAGCGCCCGAAGGATCAGGCGGACGCGCCGGTGTGAGCTGCTCCGCCTTCACGCGATACAGCAGCTGTTCGCGTAGCGGACTGTCTTCCGGCAGGCGCGGATGCTCGAACCGGCCATCCGCGCGCATACCGAGCTTTTCCATCAGCCGCCAGGACGGTTCGTTGCCAGGCGCGGTGAAGGCGACGATCTCGGGGAGCCCCAGCGTGTCGAAGGCGAAGCGCAGCGCCAGGCGGGCGGCTTCCTCAGCATAGCCGTGCCGTTGCTGCGCGGGCGTGATGCGCCAGCCGATCTCGACCGCCGGCGTGAAGCGCGCCTGCCACGGAATGGTCATCAGCCCCACCACGCCGAGGAAGGTGCCGGTCTCGCGATGTTCGGCGACCCAGAAGCCCCATCCATGGGCGTCGATATGCGCCTGCATGCGCGCGGCCCAGGCATCGCTTTGCGCCCGCGTGAGCAGGATGGCGAAATGCCGCATCGCCTCCGCATCGCCGTTGACGACGTAGAGCGGGTCCTTGTCGCCGGCCTTCCACGGGCGGAGGATCAGGCGCAAGCCTTGCAGCGTCACGGGGTCCATGGGGCGGGAGCATAGCCCCTTCGCCTGCTTCCGCGCAGGCGCTATGGAGAGGGTTGCGGAGGAGAACACCATGAACCCGATCAGCCTGGACGCGATGGCGGCAAGCGTGCCCGACGGGGCGCTCATCGCGCTGCCGCCGGATAATTCGCTTCCCTCGGTCGCACTCGCCAAGGCACTCGTGCGGCGCGGCGCGCGCGGGCTGCGCCTGTTGGGCGTGCCGGTCTCGGGCTTCGCGACGGACATCCTGATTGGCGCCGGCTGCGTGGTGGAGGTCGAGACCTCCGCCGTGTCGCTGGGCGAGGCCGGCTTCGCGCCGCGCTTCTCGGCCGCACTCAAGGCCGGCACCATCAAGGTGCGCGACGCGACCTGCCCGGCCATCCACACCATGCTCCAGGCCGCCGAGAAGGGCGTGCCCTTCATACCCCTGCGCGGCGTCATCGGGTCCGACATCCTGGCCAACCGGCCGGATTGGCGCGTGATCCAGAACCCCTTCTCCGACGCGCCCGACCAGGTGCTGCTGCTGCCCGCGCTCAGCCCCGACATTGCCGTGTTCCACGCGGTCATGGCCGACGCGGAGGGCAATGTGTGGGTCGGCCGCCGCCGCGAATGCGCGACCGTGGCGCATGCCTCCAAGCGCGCGCTGGTCACGGTGGAGCGTGTCGTCGAGGGCAATTTCCTCGAGGATGAGCGCCTCGCCCCCGGGACCATCAGCGGCACCTATATCGAGGCCGTCGCGGTCGCCGCCCGCGGGGCGCACCCCGTCGCGCTGCTCGACGAGTACGGAACGGACGCGGCCTACGTCGCGAACTATGCGCGCATGGCCAAGACCGATGCCGGCTTCGAGCAATGGTGCGCCGAGCACGTCTTCGCTGCCCTGCAGGCCGCCGCGGAATGAACGTGCAGCCGGAAAAACGCCTGGCCTGCGCGCTGGCACGCCTGATCCTGGACCCCACCGCCCCGCCCGCGCGCCACATCGCTGTCGGTGCGGCCTCGCCCATCCCCGCGGCCGCCTGCTGGCTGGTGAAGAAGCAGGGGCACCCCGTGCGCCTGTCGCTGCTGCACAAGCGCAGCGGCAACCCCTTCACCGAGGGCTCGCGCGAGTTGTTCGACCTCACCGGACAGGGGCGGATCGACCTGTTCTTCCTCGGCGGCGGGCAGATCGACGGGCAGGCGAACCTCAACCTCGTGGGCACCGGCGAATGGCCGGGCACGGGCGTGCGCTTCCCCGGCAGCTTCGGCTCCGCCTTCATGTACTTCATGACGCCGCGAACCATCCTGTTCCGCGAGGAGCACTCGCCCCGCGTTCTGGTCGACAAGGTGGCCATGATCTCCGCCCCCGGTGTCTCGCCGCCCGGCGTGTTCCGCCGCGGCACGGCGCAGGCGCTGGTCACCGGCAAATGCGTCTTCACCTTCGACGCGACGCGCGCGCGCTTCACCCTGGCATCGCTGATGCCCGGCGAGACCGAGGCCAGCGTCCGCGCCGCCACAGGCTTTGACTTCGACGTGGCCACCGGCGTTGCGCCGGCGCCCGAGCCCACCGATGCCGAACTCGCGCTGCTGCGCGGCACCGTCTGCGACGAGATGATGGAAACCTACCCGGAATTCTGCGCCCGGGTGTTCGGACGAAAGGCTGCGGCATGAGCGACGGCGCATTGGCGGGGCTGCGGGTGATCGACCTCACCCGCGTCCTCGGTGGCCCCTACTGCACGATGCTGCTGTCGGATCACGGCGCGGAGGTCATCAAGCTCGAACCCCCGCAGGGCGACGAAGTCCGCGACTGGGGCCCTCCCTTTAACGCCGATGGCGATGCCAGCTACTTCGTCGGCGTGAATCGCAACAAGAAGAGCGTGGGGCTGGACCTGGGCAAGCCCGCCGGGCGCGAGGTGCTGCTGCGCCTGCTCGAAGGCGCGGACGTGCTGGTCGAGAACTTCAAGCCGGGCAGCATGGAGAAGTGGGGCCTCGGCTACGAGCAGGTGCTGCGCGAGCGCTTCCCGCGCCTGGTGCATTGCCGCGTCTCCGGCTTCGGCGCCGATGGGCCGCTCGGCGGCTTTCCCGGCTATGACGCGGTGCTGCAGGCGATGGTCGGCCTCATGTCCATTAACGGCACCGAAGATAGCGGGCCGACGCGCCTGGGCACCCCGATCGTGGATATTGCGACGGGCCTGTTCTCCGCCATCGCCATCCTGATGGCGCTGCATGAGCGCGAGAAGTCGGGCCAGGGGCAGTATTGCGACATGACTCTGCATGATTGCGGCATGGCGCTGCTGCATCCCCACGCCGCGAATTTCTTCCTCAACGGCAAGCGGCCGCAGGCCACGGGCAACCCGCACCCGAACCTCGCGCCCTATTCGAAGTTCACCACGCGCACCTGCGAGATCTTCGTCGCCGCCGGCAATGACCCGGCCTTCCAAAAGTTCTGCGCCTTCCTGGGATTGGATGAGATGGCGCGCGACGAACGCTTCGCCACCAACGGCGCACGCGTGGTCAATAAGCCCGCGCTGACCGAAGCACTCAATGCGCGCTTCGCGGAGGAGGATGGGCACGAACTCACGCGCCGCATGCTCGCGGCCGGCCTGCCCGCCGGTCCCGTGTTGAACGTGGACGAGGCCATGGCCGCGGCCCACACGCTGCACCGGAAGATGGTCACCGACATCGGTGATTTCCGCGGTCTGGGCACGCCGATCAAACTCAGCCGCACGCCGGGTGGGGCGAAGTCCAAGCCGCCGCGCTTCAACGAGCATGGCGCGGCGGTGCTGCGCTCGCGCGGGTTCAGCGAAGACGAGATCGAGGCGCTGGCCCGCGACGGGGTGCTGGTCGACAAACGCCGCCGCTAGGCTACGCCCACGGCTACCGCGTACGCCGCGACAGCGACACCGCATAGGCGGCGGCACGCGCCTGCAGCGTCGGATCGTCGCTCATCGCGATGCCCGGCTCCTGGTCCAGGATCATGAAGCTGATGGGGTCGCAGGGCCCGCCTGCGCCGGCGGCAACCTCGGTCACCGTCAGCCGGCCGACCACCGTGCGGGGCCGGTCGTCGGGCCAGGCCACCGTCGGGTTCAGCAGGTCGTCGCCCTGCCCGGGGAATTGCAGCACCATGTCGTATTCGACCGGACCGGCCGCGACGCGCCGGCGCAGCTCGTCGGCAAGGAAATTCGGACCCGACGCGCGCATCTGCTCCTCGGTGAGGCGCTGCACGCCAGCGCGCGGCTCGAACACCCAGCGCGCCGGGCGCACCTGCCCGTCCTGGCCACGGAACATGAAGGTGTTCACGCCCCAGTAGGGGGTCGTGGCCCAGCTCGCGGGCGGCAAGGTGGCGGCGAGCCAGCGGCCCTGCAGCTGGCTCGCGGGATTGGCCGCGATGAAGGCCGCCACGCGCTCGGGGTTGGGCTGCCCCGTCGCCGGGTCGGCGCGGCGCGCGAGAAGGCCATCGACCAGGGCCTGCGGCGTGGCGGCGCCGAAGATCGGCGCTGAGATGTTGGCCATCTCCCACACATCGCCGCCGGTGGTTTCGAAGCGGACCGAGAGGCCGCGCGTGCTGCGCGCCACGTCGGAGGCGTTGGGGTTGGCGCCGGCCACGCCGAAGCGGATCATCGCGGCCACGCGCTGCCCGTTGAACACGGGTGCCACGGACAGCCGCGTACCGTCGGGTGTCGCCGTGAAATGCCCTGCGGCGCAGGTGCCCTTCGGATGGCTCGGACGATGCGTGCGCACCGGGCCGAGCACCGCCTCGAACGCATCCACGACGGCATCCGGGCTCGGCGGATCGGCGGCGCGCAGTGGCAGCGCGAAGAGCATGGCGGCGGCGGCGAGCAGGCTGCGGCGGAGCGTCATGTTTGGGCGTCCCTGGATTGCGGTGGAGCGGAGGCTAGCCGGGTGTCAGATGCCTTCGCCAGCAGCATCTGCAAGGTTACGCAGACGGTGTGGAAGGCGCGGTACGGCGCGTCCTCACCGACTGACGGCGGTGGTTCAGGCGCGAAAGCCGCGCGTGAAGGCCTCCTGCGCGGCGGTCTCCACCGCCTCCGGGTGATAGTTGGCGCGCACCCATTCGACGGGGTCGCCCGCGACCCCCGCCATGCTCGCGAGACAGGCGAGCGCAAGGCCTGTGCGACCAATCCCGGCACGGCAGCCGATGTGATAGGCGCCTGCGGGCGCCGCACGCATGGCGTCGAGCATCTGCGCCAGCACCGTGCGCAGCGCGTCCGCATCGGGCACGCCGAAATCGGGTATGTCGAGCCGCCAGAGCGCCTCTGCCACCCTCGCCGCCGCAGGCTCCAGGCAAAGCCCTGCCGCACCCGGCGGCATCGCGTCGAACGGCCCGCCGGTGATGCGCACCTCCTGCCCCGCGATGCGCAGCGTGACCGCGCCCCGCGGCGTCACGGCTGCGGCGGCAGACTGCGCAGATAGGCGATGAGATCCGCCATCTCGCCCGCACTCAGGCGCGCGTAGTACCCATACCCCATCGGCGGCGCGAGCGGACGCCCCGAGGCCGACACGCCCTGTGTGATCGCACGCGCGATCTGCTCATCGCTCCAGGCGCCGATGCCGGCCACAGGATGTGGGGTGATGTTGCGCGCGACAGACACACCCCAGGGCCCGTTGAATTCCTGTCCGCCCTCGCCGGTGCGCGCGTGGTCGCGCTGGCCGCGCACCATCGGCGTATGGCAGTCGACGCAATGGCCCAGCGGCCCCGCAAGGTAGGCCCCGCGCGCGACGGGGTTGTCCGCGGGCGGCGGCACGCTGCCCACCGGCGGGCCGTAGCTGGCGGGCAGCGGGATGAAGTATTCGCTGCGCCCCACCGCGTTTCGCACCGGGGGCACGCTGCGCAGCCAGGCGACAAGGGCCGCGAGGTCGGCATCGGAGATGCCGCGATACAACTCCATCGGCATGGGCGGCCCGATCACGCTGCCATCGGGGCGGATGCCCTCGCGGATGGCACGCGCGATCTGGGCATCGGTCCAGCGGCCGATCCCCGTCTCCGGGTCAGGCGTGATGTTGGATGAGACGGCACGGAAGGCGCGCTCGCCAATAACGGCGCCGCCGGCGAGCGTCATGCCGGCGATCTCGCCCTGAGCATCCTTGGGCGTGTGGCAATTGCCGCAGGCCATGATGCCTTCGCCCAGTGCCCGGCCACGCGCGACCAGAGCGGGCTGCGCGATCGCCGGCGCCGCGACCAGCAGCGCCAGCGCGGCAAGCCAGCCGCGCATCAGGCCGGCGGGCGTGGCGCGTCCGCCACCAGCACGGGTTCCAGCATGCTCTCCGCCTCCCGCTTCAGACGGTGATAGCTGCGCACGGAGAAGGGCAGCATGGCAAGATAGGCGATCCCGAGTGCCGCCAGCGCAGCCCAGGGCTCACTGAGCAGGACGGCAAGGAAAAGCCCCGCGCCCAGCAGCAGGGGCAGAACGGCCGCGCGCGGGATCTTGAAGTTCTTGAAGCTCCAGGTCGGCAGGGTGCTGACCAGCAGCCCGGCCGTCACCGTCAGCACCAGGCCCACGAGGATCGGGTTGCGAACCAGGCCGACCCAGGCGCCCTGCCCCCAATCCGCCATCGCCAGCCCGGCGAACAGCGGGAATAGCGCGACCGCCGCCCCCGCCGGGGCCGGCACGCCGGTGAAGAAGTTGTACGCATAGGCCGGCTTCGGCGCCTCGCCGACATCGAGCGATGCGTTGAACCGCGCAAGCCGCAGCGCCATGCACACCGCGAACAGCAGACACGGCACGAAGCCGATGCCGCGCGCATCCTGCATGGTCCACATATACAGGATCAGCGCCGGCGCAACGCCGAAGCACAGGAAGTCCGAAAGGCTGTCGAACTCCGCCCCGAAGCGCGACGTCGCCTTCAGCAGCCGCGCGAGCCGTCCGTCCAGCCCATCGATGACTGCCGCCGCGACGATCAGCGCCGCGGCCATGGCGAAGCGCCCTTCGGTCGCCGCGCGGATCGCGACCAGCCCGGCGCAGAGGCCGAGCATCGTCATCAGGTTCGGGATCAGCCGGTTGAAGGACAGCCCGTCGAAGCGCGGCCGCGTGCGCGGGCGAAAGCGGCGGCGCAGCCGGCGCATCGGGCTCTGGCGAGGCAGTTCATGGCTCATGGCGCACGCAACTCCGCAATCACCGTCTCCCCGCCGATCATGGTCTGGCCGAGCTCCACAATCGGGCGGACACCGGGGGGCAGATACAGGTCAGTGCGGCTGCCGAAGCGGATGATGCCGAAGCGCTCGCCAGCCAGCAGGCTGCCGCCGACCTTGGCCGAGCACAGGATGCGCCGCGCGATCAGCCCCGCGATCTGCACCACCGCCATGGTCCGCCCATCGGGCAGCTGCAGCGCCAGCGCGTTGCGCTCATTCTCGTCGGACGCTTTGTCGAGGCTCGCATTGAGGAAGCTGCCGTGATGGTAGGCAATGCGCGTCACGACAGCGTCGCAGGGCGAGCGGTTCACGTGGACATCCAGGACCGAGAGGAAGATCGCAACGCGCCAGCGCGGCTCCGCCCCGAGATCCAGCTCGGCGGGGGGAACGAACTGCCCGATGCTCACGATATGGCCGTCGGCGGGGGCGACCACCACGCCGGGCCGGGCGGGCGTCACGCGCTCGGGGTCGCGGAAGAAGTACAGGCAGAAGGCCACGAAGATCGCGCCCGGCCAGAACAGCCAGGGGCCGGCGATCAGGCCGCCCACCAGCGCTACGGCGGCGCCACCGATGAGGAAGGGCGTCGCGGCCGGGTGCGGCGGTGCGACGACAAGCTTGATGCTGTTCATGAGGGACATGGCGAAGCTTATGGTGACTTCGTAATCCAAGGACAAGCGCCGGTCGGGTTCAGCGCGGTACGCCGGCCTCGCTGGCGGGCACGGTGAACACCTGGCCGGGGAAGATGCGCGAGGCGTCGCGGATCTGCGAGCGGTTTGCCTCGTAGATGGTCGTGTAGCGCACGCCGCGGCCGTAGTTCAGCCGCGCGATCCGCCACAGGCTCTGCCCCGGCTGCACCACCACCTGGCCGCCGGCGAAGCTCTCCTCGGGGATGCGGTCGCGCTGGAACGGCATCTCCACCCGCGCCGCGACGGTGCCGGTGGCGGCGATCTGGTCGAGCCGGAGGGTGTGGCGG
The DNA here is from genome assembly GCA_040386655.1 of Pseudomonadota bacterium. GTDB lineage: Bacteria > Pseudomonadota > Alphaproteobacteria > Acetobacterales > Acetobacteraceae > Plastoroseomonas. Next base: position 14,797 of record JAZKFA010000344.1, read on the forward strand.
CCGACCGCGGGGGTCTCCGCCGGCACCAGGGTCCAGCGGCCCTCGGCATCGGCGACGGCATCGCCGGCATGGCGATCGCCGACATAGGCACGGACCGCCGCCCCCGGCTGCGCGGTGCCGGAGAAGCGCATCGCCCCGGCATCGGCATAATCCACGGCCTCGAGCGCCAGGCGACCCGAGGGGCTCGTCGTCCCGGCCGGTGCCGCCGTCGTGGCGCGCGCGGCGGCCGGCGTGGCGGGGGATTGCAGCAGGCGCGGCGGCGCGGCATCCGCACCGGGCGGGATCAGCACCGCGAGCGCGCCCGTGGTCGATGGCGGCCGCGCGGGATCGCCCCCTGGACGTGCGGGCTCGGATGGCGGGGCGGCGGCCTCCGGCACCACGACGACGACACTGTCCGGCCCCGCCGTCTCGATCCCGGCCAGCCGCGCGATCAGCGTGAAGACATAGGTCCCTGGCGGCAGCGGGTCGGCGGGCAGCAACACCCATTCGCCGCGCCGGTCCGCACGGGTGCGGGCCAGCTCGCGTTCGCCATTGGCAAAGAGAAGGATTTCGGCTCCCGGAGCGGCGCGGCCAGCCAGCACCGCCGTGCCGCGGGCGCCCACGCGCACCACGTCGAATCGCGGCGCGGGGAAGGCGGCCGCGGCCTCCGGAGCACGGGGCGCGGGTGCGCCACGGTCCGCGGCGGCCGGCGGGGCCGCCAGATCCGGTGTGACCGCCCGTGCCGCGGTCTGCGTACGTGCGGACTCGGGCACGGCGGTGGGGGAGCGGAGCTCCGGCGCGGCGGCAGGCGTGCGCGCGGCGGTCGCTTGCGGCGGGGTCGTGAACGTCGCGGCAGCGGGTGCTGCTACCGCCGGGCCGGTTGGAATGGTCGCGGCGAACTGTTCACGCGCTGCAATCTCAGGCGTGATCGGCGCACAGGCCCGCAGCACCAGCATGGTCGCGCCGAACGCGACCAGTCCGCTGCAGCCGAGCATCAGGAACCTCGGCACAGAACCGATCACATCACGCCTCCGCCCCGCGCCAGAGCGCACGGGTCCGCTCAATTTCTATCCGTTCTCCGGGCTTTGGGGCAAGGGCGCTCATCGGCGGCCGGTCGCAAGAAACCACGCCAGAATGACTGCCGGCGCCGCCGCCAGCACCCATCCGAGCGCGCCACCCAGCCGCCCCGGCAGCCGCCGCCCGATGACCGGGCCGAGCCAGAGTGCGAGCAGCGGTGCGAACCCCGCCGTCCAATCCGCCGGCTGCCCACGCCCGATCACCGTC
>JAZKFA010000344.1:16094-21548 GCA_040386655.1 Pseudomonadota bacterium
GCGACCCGCGGTGCCGGCCCGCCCCCCGCCCCTGCCAACACCGCACCGAACGCAGCGCCCACGAGGCACGCCGCAAGCACGGGCTGGGGCCCGAACCCACCAGCCGCCACGAGGCCGGCAAACAGCGCGAGGGCCGCCTTGCCACCCTCCAAGGCATCACCCATCCGCCACAGCAGCGCCGCGCCATAGGCCGCCACCCCCGCGAATACCGGCAGCGCGACGACGAGGCTCGGCCCATGCACCGGCCCCCCCGCCATCCACCAGGCCGCCCCAAGCACACCAAGCCACGCCGCCACCACGCCGAGCATTGCCGCACGGCCGCGCGCCAGCCCCGCCACCGGCAGCACGAGCGGGACCAGCGCCATTGCGAGCATGGGCAGCCGTTCGACCAGCTGGCGAGGCGAGGCCGTGACAATGCCCATCGTTGCCCCCCAACCGAGGGCGACGCCCAGCGCCGCGGCGGCGGGTGCCAATGCCGGCTGCCGCGCGACCCGCAGTCCCGCCGCCCAGGCAAACGCCAGCAGCAGCGCCAGCAGGGCGCCACGCCAGGGCCAGGCTTCGGCCAGGAGGGAATCGAAACTCATGGCATGAGAGTGCCGCAAGCAGGCTGGCGCCGCGATCCCCGCCGTGCTGCGCTGCGGCATGCGGCGAAGAGGATGCTTGGATGGATCGCGCCTGGCGTTACGTGATGGTCTGGGATGGCTGGGTGCGGCTGTTCCACTGGTCGCTGGTGCTGCTGCTGCTGCTGTCCTGGGGCTCGGCGAAAAGCGGGGCGTGGAAGCTGCACTTCTTCTCCGGCTACGCGATCCTGACGCTGGTGCTGTTCCGCCTGGCCTGGGGACTGCTGGGCTCCGACTCCGCACGGTTCGGGCGGTTCATGAGCTCTCCGCTCAAAGCCTTCGCCCATCTGCGGGAGGCCCGGCATGCGGGCCCGGACCTGCACACCACGCACAACCCGGCCGGGGCATGGATGGTTGTGGCGCTGCTGGTGCTGCTGCTGGCCCAGGTCGGGACCGGGCTGATCGCCGACCCCGACGACTTCGTCGTCCGAGGCCCCTTCGCGCGGATGGTGGACAGTGCGACGAGCTACGCCGCCTACGGGCTGCACGCGCGCAACTTCAACCTGCTGCTGGCCGCGATCGGCCTGCATGTGCTGGCGATCTTCGCCTACCGCGTGTTCAAGGGGCACGACCTGGTCGCGGCGATGCTCACGGGATGGAAGAAGCTGCCGCCGCATATTCCGGCGCCGCGCATCACGTCGATGGCGCGCGGTGCGGTGATCTTCGCGGTGATCGCCGGCGCGGTCTTCGCGCTCAGCCGCTACGGCGCCGGGGCGTAATACGTGCCCTCAAGCGGCGGGCGCGGTCTCCGGCCGCTTGCCTCGCGCCATTAGGCGCGCGACGCATTCGCGTCGGGCGGTCGGCGCGAAAGCGCCGCCCGACAGGGTGCTCTGCCCCACCCCGACCGGCGCCCCCGGCCCGCACCGCGGGCCGTAAGGCCGAATGGCCGTCGCCGCTAGTGCGGCAAGCCAAGCGCGCGGAGCGCGCGCCCGGCGCCTGAGGGCACAAAAACAGCTGAACGGTATTGGTCATCTCCGATGACCAACACCGTTCACCTCGCGCGATAGGTCCGATGGCAGGCGCCGCAGGTGGCACCCGTCTGCTGGAATGCCGCCGCGAAAGCCGCGGGGTCGCCTCCGGTCGCCGCGGCGCGCAGCGCCGTGATCTGGGTCAGCATGTTCGTGTTCGCCTGCACGAAGCCGGCATTGTCCGTCCAGATCACCGGCAGCGCGCGGGTCTGGCCCGGCTGCGTGCCCTGCGGCACGTCCGTGCCGGCCGGGAAGCGCGTGGGGAAGGTGCTGTAGAACGCCGTCATCGCGTCGATGCGCTCGACCGTCGGAGCGGGGTTGCCGCGCGCGTCGGCGATGGCCTTCATTGCCTCCATATGCGCGCCCATGCCGCGAAGACCCTCGCGCCGGGCAGTGATCACCTCGGTCTGCGCAAGCGCGACGCCGGTCAGGGACAGTGTGGCCAGCAGGGCGCTGGCGATCAGGCGAAGCCGCATCGATGTCTCTCCTAGAGCCCGGCATCGCGCCGGATCGGTGCAACCTCGCAGCAAGTCGCGTGCCTGTTCAAGCGCGCAGATGTGACGCGGGCAGTTGCGGCGCCGCGGGCGGCGGGCTATAGCGCGGCTCCCGCAGGGTACGGAGTGTAGCTCAGCCTGGTAGAGCACTGTGTTCGGGACGCAGGGGCCGGAGGTTCGAATCCTCTCACTCCGACCAGCGCGCTTCGCGCCGCACCGCTGGTCAATTTCCATCATTCACGGCGGTGATCGCGTCCGCCCTTCAAACGGCCCCGGCGCGCCTCATATCGCACTGCAACATGGCCCTGCCCTATCCCGGGCGGCGCCTCGGAGCGATCCCCCATGACCGAAGCCTTGTTTGAACCGGTGCGCCTCGGCGCTCTGGCGCTGTCCCATCGCGTGGTGATGGCGCCGCTGACGCGCCTGCGCTCGGCGCAGCCCGGCGACATTCCCACCGCGCTCAACGCCGAATACTATGCCCAGCGCGCGAGCCAGAGCGGCCTGCTGATCACCGAGGCGACGGATATTTCGGACGACGCGCGCGGTTACCCCGGCGCCCCCGGTGTCTACAGCACGGCGCAGATCGCCGGCTGGCGCGCCGTGACGGATGCGGTGCACGCCAAGGGCGGCCTCATCGTCAACCAGATTTGGCATTGCGGGCGCATCTCGCACTCCTCGATGCGCGCCGACGGCTCGGTGCCCGTGGCACCCTCGGCCGTCGCAGCGCCGGGCGGGCACATGAACGCGAAGGGCGAGGGCGTGCCCTTCGAGACGCCCCGCGCGCTTGAGGTCAGCGAGATCGCTGATATCGTCGCGCAGTTCCGCCAGGCGGCGGTGAACGCCAAGGATGCCGGTTTCGACGGCATCGAGGTGCACGGCGCCAACGGCTACCTGCTCGACCAGTTTCTACGCGACGGCAGCAACCAGCGCACGGACCAGTATGGCGGCTCCTTCGAGAACCGCACCCGCTTCCTGCTGGAGGTCGTGGACGCGGTAGCCGGCGTCTACGGGGCCGAGCGCGTGGGCGTGCGCCTGTCGCCCTGGGGCAGCTTCAACGGCATGGCCGACAGCGACACCGGCGCGCTGTTCGACCATGTGGTCGCGGCCCTGGCCACGCGCCGCCTCGCCTATCTGCACCTGGTCGAACCCCGCGCCGACCAGTCCAGCGACGTGAACGCGCTGCATGAGGACGCACCCGACGCGGCATCCCGCTTCAAGCGCATCTTTGGCGGCCCGGTCATCGCAGCCGGTGGATTCACGCGCGAAACCGGCGATGCGGCGATCGCGGTGGGCAATGCCGACGCCATCGCCTATGGGCGGCTGTTCATCGCCAACCCGGACCTGCCGGCACGCTTCCGCCAGGGTGCGGCGCTAAACCGGCACGACCGCAGCACCTTCTACGGCGGCGGGGCCAAGGGCTACACGGACTACCCCGCGCTCGACTGATCCGCGCGGCTTGACCGCCCGGCACGGAATTCCGACTGTGCCGGGCGTTCAGCCGAGGAGCTTCGCGATGGATTTCTCCCGAATTCTGGGCGCGGTGCTGCAGGGCGCGGTGCAGCCGCCGCGCCGGACCACGCGCGGCCGGCGGGCGCAATCGATCCCGGGCTTCGGAACCTCCCGCTCGGCCAATGCGCAGCTGGCGCGCGCGCTGACGGGCCTGGCCACGGTCGCCATCGAGGCGCTGTCCAACCGTCAATCCACTCCCGAGCCATCACCCGCGCCCCGCCGCCGGGTTCCCGACATGCGCGCCCCGGAGCAAGCGCCCGAGCGCGCGCCGCAGGAGAGCGTACCGCGCACGGGATCCTCACCATGGACGCCGCGGCCTGCCCCGCCCGCACCGCCGCCCGAAGCCGAGACCGCCGAGGCGCTGCTGATGATCCGCGCCATGATCGCCGCGGCGCGCGCGGATGGCGTCATCGACGCCGCCGAGCGCACCGCGCTGATGCTGACCGCGGACGACATGCGCAAGTTCGGCCATGAGCATCCGCTTGGCCCGACCTGGCGCGGCTACCAGGACATCGACCCGGCCGTGCTGACGAGGGAGCGTGTGCTGAAGTTCCTGGCCGATTTCGACGCACCGCTGACGCCCGCCGCCCTGGCCAAGGAGGTGCGCGACCCGATGCAGGCGGCCCAGCTCTATGCCGGCGCCTTCGCCGCGATGGGCGAGGTGAGCGAGGCGGAGCGCGCCTGGCTGCAGGCCTTCGCGCGCGCGCTGAAGCTTGATCGCGACGCCGCCTCGGCCATCGAGGCGCGGCTCGGCGGTTGACAGTGTCGGTGGGCAACCGTAGACAGCGCCCCTCGCAAGGACCTGAGTGATGAAGATCCGCAACAGCCTCAAGACCGCCAAGATCCGTGACAAGAACTGCGTCGTCGTGCGCCGGCACGGCCGCGTCTATGTCATCAACAAGAAGAACCCCCGCCTGAAGGCGCGCCAGGGCTGACGCAAAGCGTCAGCTCAGCGGGGTCTCAGGGGGGCGCAGGCCCCCCGCTTCATGTCAGGGCCATCGGCCCCGATGCCTTCCACGCGGACGACCGTGCCCCCACCTCGCTTACGCCGGGACGACCCAGCGACGCGCAGGGGAATGACACCCATGGCCTGGATCTACCTCGCGCTCGCCGGCATCCTTGAGGTCGGCTGGGCGGTTGGCCTGAAATACACCCAGGGCTTCACCCGGCCGCTGCCAACCGTGTTCACCATCGCCTCCATGGTGGCGAGCCTCGGGCTGCTTGGCTTGGCACTTCGCACGCTGCCCATCGGCACCGCCTACGCGATCTGGACCGGCATAGGCACGATCGGCACGGCAATCCTCGGCATCGCATTGTTCGGCGAGGCGGCGACCGCGGCGCGGCTTGCCTGCATTGGCTTGATCCTCGCGGGCATTGTCGGACTCAAGCTCGTCGACTAGTGGCGCCACCGCTGCTTGTGGAAGTGCTGCGGGATGGACATGTTGAGGCCACTGCCGGAGCCACGCCGCATGATCGCCCTGCCCCCACCCAAAGCCGCCATCCTCGCCCAGCGCGACGCCATCCTCGCAGCGTTGCGATCGATGCTGCCCGAGGATGCTGTGATCGGCGAGGCGCTGCGCCTCAAGCCCTATGAGACGGATGGGCTGTCCGCTTATCGCCAGGTCCCCCTGGCGGTCGTTCTGCCGCGCACGACGGCGGAGGTCGCCGCGGTGCTGCGCTACTGCAGTGAGATGGGCATTCGCGTGGTTCCCCGCGGTGCGGGCACTTCGCTATCGGGCGGCGCCTTGCCGCTTGCCGATGCCGTCGTCATTGGATTGATGCGCATGAACCGCATCCTGGAGGTCGACTACGAAAACCGGCTCGCGGTGGCGAAGCGATTCGGCGCGACGGACGCAGTGAACA
>JAZKFA010000345.1:0-6849 GCA_040386655.1 Pseudomonadota bacterium
CACCTGCTCGGAGGTGGCGACGATCTTGCCGGGGTGGACGTTCTTCTTGGTCCAGCTCATCTCGCTGACGTGCACGAGACCCTCGACGCCGGCCTCGAGCTCCACGAAGGCGCCGTAGTCGGTGATGTTCGTGACGCGACCCGAGAACTTGCCCTGCACCGGGTACTTGATGGCGACGCCATCCCACGGATCCGACATCAGCTGCTTCATGCCCAGGCTGATGCGCTGGGTGTCGGAGTTGAAGCGAATGACCTGCACCTTCACCGGCTGGCCGATGGTCAGGGCCTCGGAGGGGTGGTTGATCCGGCGCCAGGCGATGTCGGTCACGTGCAGCAGGCCGTCGACGCCGCCGAGGTCCACGAACGCACCGTAATCGGTGATGTTCTTGACCACGCCGTCGAGGATCATGCCTTCCTTCAGGCCCTGGATGAGCTCACTGCGCTGCTCGGCGCGCGTCTCTTCAAGGACGGCACGGCGGGAGACGACGATGTTGCCGCGCGCACGGTCCATCTTGAGGATCTGGAAGGGCTGTGGGCTGCCCATCAGCGGGCCGACGTCGCGCACGGGGCGGATATCGACCTGGGAGCCGGGCAGGAAGGCCACGGCGCCGCCGAGGTCGACGGTGAAGCCGCCCTTAACGCGACCGAAGATCACGCCGTTCACGCGCACCTGGGCGGTGAAGGACTTCTCCAGGTTTGTCCAAGCTTCCTCGCGGCGGGCCTTCTCACGGCTGAGCACGATGGTGCCGTCGCGGTCTTCATAGCGTTCGACGAACAGCTCGATGACGTCGCCCGGCTTGACCTCGGCCTTCATGCCGGGGGGGGCGAATTCGCGCAAAGGCACGCGGCCTTCGCTCTTCAGACCGACGTCGACGACCGCAAAATCATCATCCACGCGGATGACGCGGCCGGTGACGACGGAGCCGGCGAAGCCGGTGTCAGGGCCGAGGGTCTCTTCGAGAAGGGCCGCGAAATCTTCGCTGCCCGCGCGGTCGGCGGTGATGGTGGCCATACGGTGGTTTGTCTTCCGGTCCCGGCCCGCGCGCTCTGGCAGCGTGGCCTGGATGATCCTGCGCCCCTGGCGGGACGGCTTGGCCCGAGGGCCCGAGGGATGCTGCGCGTGACGGTCCGCCGCGATCCGGCCGGAAATCGCCCGGCGCGGGACGCTTAGGCGGCAGGTGCCGCGGAGTCAAGAAAAACGGAAGTGTCTATTCTGTGATACGCGGCGCGATGAGTGCCATGGCCTGCGCGAAGGCCTCGTCGGCATCCAGGGCGGTGGTGTCCAGTACCATCGCATCCGCCGCCGGCGCCAGCGGGGCGACGCTGCGGCCGCTATCCTGCGCATCGCGCAGGCGCAGCTCCGTCTCGACCTGTTCCAGCACGGCGGCGACGCCTCGCGCCTGCAGTTCCGCCAAGCGGCGGCGCGCGCGTTCCGCGGGGGCAGCGGTGACGAACAGCTTCACCCGTGCCTCGGGGAAGACGACGGTGCCGATGTCGCGGCCATCCAGCACCGCGCCCGCCGCGTTGGCGAAGTCGCGCTGCCAGTCGAGCAGGGCGGCGCGCACGGCCGGGATCGCCGCCACCTCGCTTGCCGCCATGTCTGCCGCGGGGCCGCGCAAATCGGTGCGGTACAGCGCGCCGGGGGTGAGCGTTCGGGCGGCGGCCTCCGCCAGCACGGCGTCGCGCGGGTCTGCCCCGAAGTCCAGCACGCGGCGCCCGACGGCGCGGTAGAGCAGCCCGGTATCGAGGTAGGGCAGGTTGAACGCCGCCGCGAGCCGGCGCGCCAGCGTGCCCTTGCCGGCGGCCGCGGGCCCGTCGATGGCAATCACCAGCGTCATTCCAGTGATCCGTGGGGCGCCGCGATGGCCTCGCCACCCGCCAGGCGGTTCAGCAGGGCCGCGAAGCCGGGGAAGGAGGTGTCGATGAAGCCGGCATCGTCCACCGTGACCGGCGCCGCGCTGGCCAGGCCCATCACCAGCGCGCTCATCGCCAGGCGATGGTCCATATGCGTCTCGACCAGCCCGCCGCCTGGGACGGTCCCGCCTTCGACGATGAGGTCGTCGCCCTGGATCGTGCAGCGCACGCCATTCGCGGTGAGCAGGGCGGCGGTCGCGGCCAGGCGGTCGCTTTCCTTCACCCGCAGCTCGGCAAGGCCGCGCATGCGCGTGGTGCCGTGGGCAAAGCCCGCCAGCACGGCCAGCACCGGGTATTCATCGATCATCGACGGCGCCCGGCCCGGCGGCACATCCACGCCGCGAAGCGCGGAGAAGCTAGCCACGATGTCGCCCACGGGTTCGCCGCCCTCGGTGCGCGCATTCTCGACCTCGAGCGAGGCCCCCATCTCGCGCAGGGTGGTCAGCAGACCAGTGCGCAGCGGGTTCAGGCCCACGCCCTCCACCACCACGCGGCTGCCGGGGACCAGAAGTGCTGCCGCAATCGGGAAGGCGGCCGAGGAGGGGTCGCCGGGGACGCGCACCGGTGCCGCGACCAGTTCCGGCTGGCCGACCAGGCGGATCTCACGGCCCTCAGGCGTATCGGTGACGGACACCTCGGCGCCGAAGTGGCGCAGCATGTTCTCGGTGTGGTCGCGCGTGTGCTCGCGTTCGATCACGCGCGTCACGCCGGGCGCGCAGAGGCCCGCAAGAAGGCAGGCGCTCTTCACCTGCGCCGAGGCGACCGGCAGCGTGTAGTCGAGCGGCATGGGGTCCGCCGCACCGCGCACGGCGAGCGGCAGGCGCCCGCCCTCCCGCGTCCAGAACTCGGCACCCGAGGCGGCGAGCGGCACGGTGACGCGCAGCATCGGGCGGCGGCGCAGGCTGGCATCGCCGGTCATGACGGCGAAGATCGGGTGGCCGGCGAGCAGCCCGCACAGCAGCCGCGCCGCGGTGCCGGAATTGCCCATGTCCAGCACATCCGTGGGTTCCGTCAGCCCGCCGACGCCGCGTCCGGAGACACGCCACTCACCCGGGGCGAGGCGCGTGACCTCCGCGCCCAGCAGGCGCATCGCGGCCGCCGTGCGCAGCACGTCCTCGCCTTCGAGCAGCCCGGTGATCGCCGTCTCGCCGACCGCCAGCGCGCCGAACATCAGGGCACGGTGGCTGATCGACTTGTCGCCCGGGACGGCCAGCCGCCCGCTGAGCGGACCGGCGGGTTTGGAGGAGCGGAGCGGCGTCTGCGTGCCCTGGGTCATCGGGCGCGTTTGACACGCGGCACCCGCCCGTGGCAATGCGCCGCACCCCGATTTTCGCCCCAGGGGCCCAGGCAAGGGGCGCTGTCGCCCTTAGCCCCAGCCCCAGGGGCATTTTGCAAGGCTCATCCTGCCCATGGCGAAGCCCGAACTCGGCCTGAAGCGCGTCTGCGTCAGCTGCGGCACCAAATTCTATGACATGGCGCGCACCCCGGCCGTCTGCCCGAAATGCGCCACCGAGCAGCCCGCCGAGCAGCCGCGCGTGCGCCGCGCCGCCGCCAACATCCCCGACGAGAAGATCAAGAAGCGCGCCGTCACGCCCGAGGCCGAGGCAGAGGATGTCGAGATCGACGTCGATGCCGACGAGGCGGTCGAGGATGCCGAGGAACTCGAGGATGATGCCGACGGCATCGACGAGGAAATCGTCGTCGAGGCGGATCGCGACGAAGAGGTCTGACCGACGTGAGCGATGCCCTGCCGATCCGCCGGGCCTTGCTGTCGGTTTCCGACAAGACCGGCCTGCTGGACTTCGCGCGCGCCCTGGTGAACCAGGGTGCGGAGATACTGTCCACCGGCGGCACCGCGAAGGCGCTGCGTGAGGCGGGCATCGCGGTGAAGGACGTCTCCGACCACACCGGCTTTCCCGAAATCCTCGATGGCCGCGTGAAGACGCTGGTCCCCCAGGTGCATGGCGGCATCCTCGGCCGCCGCGACCTGCCCGCGCATTTGGCCGAGATGGAGGCGCACGGCATCGCGCCGATCGACCTGGTCGCGGTCAACCTCTACCCGTTCGAGGCGACCGTGGCCGCCGGTGGCGACTACGAGGCCTGCGTCGAGAACATCGACATCGGCGGCCCGGCGATGATCCGTTCTGCAGCCAAGAACCACGCCCATGTCGCCGTGCTGACCGAGCCCGCGCATTTCGCGGAAGTGGCCGCCGAGATCGCCGCGCATGGCGGCACGACGCTGCCCACCCGCCGTCGCCTGGCCGCCGCCGCCTATGCCCGTACCGCCGCTTATGACGCGGCCATCGCGAGCTGGTTCGCTGAACAGCAGGGCGAGGCCTTCCCGCCGCGCCTGGCCATGGCGGGCGTGCTCCGCCAGCACCTGCGCTACGGCGAGAACCCGCACCAGCAGGCCGCCTTCTACGTGACCGAGCCGCGCCCGGGCATCGCCACCGCGACCCAGGCGCAGGGCAAGGAGCTGTCCTACAACAACCTCGGCGACACCGACGCCGCCTTCGAATGCGTGGCCGAGTTCGATCCGCCGACCATCGTCATCGTCAAGCATGCGAACCCCTGCGGCGTGGCGACGGGCGAAAGCCTGTCCGCCGCCTGGGACCGCGCGTTGGCCTGCGACCCGACCTCGGCCTTCGGCGGCATCGTGGCCGCTAACCGCACGCTCGACGCCGCGGCGGCCGAGAAGATCACCGCCATCTTCACCGAAGTGGTGGTTGCCCCGGACGCGGACGACGCGGCGCGCGCGATCTTCGCGCGCAAGAAGAACCTCCGCCTGCTGCTCACCGGCGGCCTTCCCGATCCTGCCTCGCCGGGGATGACGCTGCGCACCGTCGCCGGCGGCTTCCTCGCGCAGTCACGCGACGCCGGGCGCATCAGCCGCGCCGATCTGCGCGTGGTGACGAAGCGCGCGCCCACCGAGGACGAGCTGGACGACCTGATCTTCGCCTTCCGCGTCGGCAAGCACGTGAAGTCCAACGCCATCATCTACGCGAAGGACGGTGCGACGGTCGGCATCGGCGCGGGGCAGATGAGCCGCGTGGACAGCTCCCGCATCGCGGCGTGGAAAGCGGGCGACGCGGCCAAGGGCTCGGTCGTGGCGTCGGACGCGTTCTTCCCCTTCGCGGACGGGCTGCTCGCCGCGGCCTCGGCCGGTGCGGTCGCGGTGATCCAGCCCGGCGGGTCCATGCGCGACGCTGAGGTGATCGCCGCCGCCGACGAGGCGGGGCTGGCCATGGTGTTCACGGGGATGCGACACTTCCGCCATTGAGGGCGAGCTGCGCCCCACCACGGGGCCACGATGACGCCTGAAACCATGATCCTGCTGGGTGCGATTGCGCTGGTCTTCGTGCTGGTGCTCATCCTCGTGCTGCGCCGGGGCGACGGCGAGGGCCTCGCGCGGCTACAGGAACGGCTCGGCGCCTTGCAGGCCGAGGTCCGCGCCGAGGTCCAGCGCGGCACGGCCGAGATCGGCGAGAAGACCGCCGCCTTCACCCTCGACCAGGCGCGTGCGGCCAATCTCGGCCAGGTCGAGACGCGCACCGCGCTGGACGCGCAGAAATCCGCGCTCAGCGAGCAGGTGGCGGCGCTGCAGCTCGCGCAGGCCGGCGGCATCGCCGCGCTGCGAACTAGCCTTGCCGAAGCCGAGGCACGCCAGCAGAAGACCCAGGGCGAACAGCGCGAGACACTGAGCGAGCAGAACGCCGCGCTGAAGCGCGACCTCGCCCAGGCCCTGGCTGACCAACGCAACGCGCTCACCGAAGCCGAGGCGCGGCAGCAGAAGGCGCTGAGCGAGCAGATGACGCTCGCGCGCGACCTGATCGAGCGGAAGGCGACGGAATCCCGCCTGTCGCTGGAGGCGAAGCTGAAGGAAATGCGCGAGGCCAATGACGCGCGCCTCGCCGACATCCAAAAGAGCGTGAACGAACAGCTTGCGACCGCGGTCGAGAAGCAGATGACCGAAAGCTTCACCCGCGTCATCGACCAGTTCAATGCCATCCAGGCGATGATGGGCAATGTCAGCGCGGTCGCCTCCCAGGTGGGCGACCTCAAGCGGCTGTTCGGCAATGTGAAGACGCGCGGCGGCTGGGGCGAGACGCAGGTCAAGGCGCTGCTCGACGACATCCTGCCGGCCGGGTCCTACGAGACCAACGTCAAGCTCCGCGACGACAGCGCGGATGCCGTGGAATTCGCGATCCTGATGCCCACCACCGGTGAGGCGCGGGTCTTCCTTGCCGTCGACGCCAAGTTCCCGGTCGAGGATTACGAGCGGCTGATGAACGCCTGGGACGCCGCCGACCCCATCGCCGAGGCGCAGGCGCGGCGCGGGCTTGAGGTGCGCGTGCGCGGGGAAGCCGCGAAGATTGGAAGCAAGTACATCTGCCCGCCGCGCACCGTCGAATTCGGCATCATGTACCTGCCGACCGAGGGTCTCTACGCGGAAGTCGCGCGCATTCCCGGCCTGATCGACGATATCGGTCGCAGCCATCGCGTGCTGGTGCTCGGCCCCTCGCTGCTGCCGGCGATGCTGCGCACGATCCAGCTGGGGCATGTCACCCTGGCGCTGTCGAAGAATGCAGAAGGCGTGCGCGAACTGCTATCGGCGACAAAGGCGGAGATGGGCAAGATGGATGCGGTGCTCACCAGCCTGGGCAAGCAGGTTGGCACGGTCTCCAACACCATTGGCCGAGCCCAGACGCGCACGCGGGCCATCACGCGCAAGCTGCGCGGCGTGGACGCCATGCCCGGCGACCAGTCCGAGGCGGTGCTCGAGATCGACGTGGACATTGCCGAGGACGCCGAACCCTGAACGCGCTGCAGGTCCAGTCCGGCCTGGGCCTGCTGGCCCTGGCGCTGCTCGCCTGGGTGCTGGGCGGCTGCCGGCGCGGCGTCTCACTGCGCGTGATCGTAGCGGGGCTCGCGACGC
>JAZKFA010000345.1:6859-13450 GCA_040386655.1 Pseudomonadota bacterium
GTCGCGCTCGCGGCGGCGCTGCTGCACATCCCCGCTCTGCGCGCCGTCTTCGCCGCGGCCGGCGACGCGGTGGGCGCGCTCCAGCGCGCGACAACCGCCGGCACGTCGCTGGTCTTCGGCTATCTCGGCGGCGGGCCGCTGCCCTATGCCGAGACCTCGCCGGGGACATCCTTCATCATCTTCTTCCAGGCGCTGCCGCTGGTGCTCGTCGTCGGTGCGCTGTCGGCGCTGCTGTACCACTGGCGCATCCTGCCCTTCATCGTGCGCATCATGGCCGGCGGGCTGCGCCGCGCGTTCGGGCTCGGTGGCGCGGCGGGGTTTTCCGTTGCGGCGAATGTCTTCGTGGGCATGGTGGAAGCGCCCATGCTGATCCGCCCCTGGCTTGCGCGTCTGACGCGGGCGGAGCTGTTCGTTGTGATGGTCGCGGGGCTCGCCACCATCTCCGGCAACACGCTGGTGATCTATGCCGCCATCATCGCGCCGGTGGTCCCGGATGCCGCCGGGCAGCTGATCACCGCGTCGATGATCGCCGCCCCGGCCGCGGTGCTGGCGGGGTTGCTGATGATCCCGGCCAGGCCAGGCGATGCGCCGACCGAGGCCGATACCGTGGCCCCCCGCCTGTATGCCTCGTCGATGGAAGCCATCGTCGCGGGCACGACGGATGGGCTTCAGCTGCTGCTCGGCATCATGGCGTCGCTGATCGTGTTCGTGGCGCTGGTCGCACTGGTCAACCAGATGCTGGAACCGCTCACCGGCCTCACGCTGCAGGCCATCGCCGGCTACGTGTTCTGGCCGCTCGCCTATGCGATGGGGGTGGGCGCCGAGGAGGCCTTCGCGGTCGGGCGCTCGCTTGGCGTGAAAGTCATCATCAATGAGTTCGTCTCCTACCTCGACCTCGCGGCGAATGGCGGGGCGCTCGCGCCACGCACGCGGCTGATCCTGACCTATGCGCTTTGCGGCTTCACCAATCTCGGCTCGGTCGGCATCATGGTCGCGGGCATGAGTGCGATGTGCCCGGAACGCCGCGCGGATATCGTGCGCCTCGGCCTGCCGTCGCTGGTCGCGGCGTCTATCGCGTGCTGCATGACGGGGGCGGTGGTGGGGATGCTGACGCCATGAGGTTCAATCACGTCGCCAACCGGCTGCACCCGGCGCAGTTCGAGACGATCGTCGCGCTGTTCACCGGCGAGTTGGGCTTCACTGTGCTGCGTCGTACCGAGCGTTCCATCTGGCTGCGCCAGCCGGGCTTCAACATCGACCTCCAGTTCAGCCGCTCCGATACGCCAAACCGCGACGCGGATAAGCTCCGCTCCCAGATCGCCTTCCTGACCGATACGCCGGAGGCGGACCTCCAGCGCCTGGCCGCCTGGCTCACTGCCCATGATTGCCCCGCCAGCGTCGGCGCCTATTCGACGCGGGAATTCTACCTCGACGCGCCATCCGCCTTCGTCGATTTCGTCATCGAGGCGATGTTGCCCGAACTCGCCGACTACCCCATCGCGGAGGCCGCGCCATGAGCCACATCGTCCATCGCAACCTTCGTTCAGACCCGCCGCTCGCGGTGTCGGGGCAGGGGATCATGTTGCACGACGCCGCGGGGCGGGAGATCATCGACGGCTCCGGCGGAGCGGCCGTCGCCTGCCTCGGGCACGGGCACCCGAAGGTTATCGCCGCGATGAAGGCGCAGATCGACAAGCTCTGCTACGCGCACACGTCGCTATTCTCCTGCGACAGCGCGGAGCGCCTCGCGGACCAGATGGTGGGCCATGCGCCCGGTGGGCTGACGCATGCCTATTTCTGCTCCTCCGGGTCGGAGGGGAACGAGGCCGCCTACAAGATGGCGCGGCAGTACTTCTTGGAGATCGGCCAGCCGCAGCGGCGCCATTTAATCGCGCGCCGGCAGAGCTATCACGGCAATACGCTTGGCGCGCTGTCCGCCTCCGGCAATGCGGCGCGGCGCGCACCCTACGAGCCGATCCTGTCGCCCGCCTTCAGCCACGTCTCGCCCTGCTACGCATACCGAGACCGCGCGACGGACGAGGATGACGCGGCCTATGTCGCGCGCCTGGCCGCCGAGTTGGAGGCGGAGTTCCAGCGCCTCGGCCCGGACAGCGTCATCGCCTTCATCGCGGAGACGGTGGTCGGCGCGACGCTGGGCTGCGTGACCGCCGTGCCCGGCTATTTTCCCGCCATGCGCGCGGTGTGCGAACGCCACGGCGCGCTGCTGATCCTCGATGAGGTGATGAGCGGCGTCGGTCGCTGCGGCACCATGCATGCCTGGGAAGCCGAGGGCGTGACGCCGGACATCCAAATCATCGCGAAAGGCCTGGGCGGCGGCTACCAGCCGATCGGCGGCATCCTGGTGCATGGCCGCGTCATCGAGGGGCTGACGCGCGGCACCGGCACCTTCCAGCACGGCCACACCTACCAGGCCCATCCGGTCGCCTGCGCGGCCGCCCTCGCCGTGCAGCAGGTCATCCAGGAGGAGGGGCTGCTCGCCAACGTCCAAGCCATGGGCGCGCTGCTCGAAGCACGCCTGACCGAGCGGCTCGGCAATCACCGCCACATCGGCGACATCCGTGGGCGGGGGCTATTCTGGGCGGTGGAGTTCGTCGCTGACCGCGCGACCAAGACTCCCTTCGACCCGTCGTTGAAGCTGCAGGATCGGGTGAAGCAGGAAGCCTTCGCGCTCGGCCTGGCCTGCTACCCCATGGGCGGCACCATCGACGGCAAGTTCGGCGACCACGCCATCCTCGCACCCCCCTACATCGTGGATGCGGCGCAGATCGAGGCAATCGTGGATCGCTTCGGCGACGCGGTGGACGCCGCCATCGCCAGCCTCTGAAGGCTGGACTCCGGCCCGACTCCGGGTTGAACATACCTGCTTGATCCTGAGGGGGCCTGCCGCATGATCCGTCTGCTCGCCGCCGCGGCGCTGCTGCTTCCGGTCCCTGCGCTGGCGCACCACCCGACAGGCGGGGCTGCACCCGCGACGCTGTGGGAGGGCATCGCCTCGGGCGTCGCACATCCCGTGCTGGGGCTCTACCACCTGGCCTTCCTGGTCGCGGCGGGGCTGCTGCTGGCGGCTGCCCCACGGGCGCTGCTGGGCTTCCTGGGCGCGGGCCTGCTTGGCGCCCTGGCTCACCGGGCGGGCTATGGGTTTGGGCCTGTGGAGGTGATGGTCGCCCTCTCCGTCATCGTCGCCGGTGGCGTGCTGGTTCTGGCGGGGCGGGCGCAGGCGGACGCGGCGCTGCTGGTGCCGGGCTTTGCGCTGGCGGGGCTGTTCCACGGTCATGCGCTCGCCGAGGCCGCCGTTGCCGCGCCGGTGCCGATCTTCGGTGCCTATCTCGGCGCACTGGTCCTGTCGCAGGCGGCGATCGCGTTGGGGGCGATGCTCCTGGCGCGCTTTGTCCCGGGTGCGCTCCCGTTCCGCGCCGCGGGACTGGCCGCCATGGCGCTGGGCTTTGCCTTTCTCGGCGTCTGAAGCCGCTGCCGGTATCGCCGCGATAGCTTGAGGGGACAACCTCGGCGCTCGCTCGATGCGCGCACCGCGAGGCCAAATGGCCGAACGCCGGTCGTCCGGCGAGCCAAGCCGCGGGACGCGGCGCCCGGCGCCTGAGGGTACCGCATCGGGGCGCGCCTACGCGCGCACCGCGAGGCCGAATGGCCGAACGCCGGTCGTCCGGCGAGCCAAGCCGCGGGACGCGGCGCCCGGCGCCTGAGGGCACAATATAACCGCCGTCATTCTTCATGACGGCGGATCCTCAATCCACCGTCACGCCCGAGGCGCGCACAACCGGCGCCCAGAGCTCCTTTTCGGCCAGCATGAAGGCGTCGTAGGCGGCGGGACCGAGCGGCACCGGCTCCGCGCCGTAGTCGCGGATGCGCTGGGCTACGGCGGGATCATTCAGCGCGGCGACCACCTCCGCGCCCAGGCGCTCGATGATCGGGCGAGGCACGGCGGCGGGGGCAGCGATGCCGTACCAGGATGCCACGTCGAACTGCGGCACTCCTTGCTCCTGCAACGTCGGGATCTCCGGCATGGTTGAGGCACGGGCAGCGGTCGAGACGCCCAGCGCGCGCAGCATTCCAGCGAGCACCTGCTGCCGGCTGGCCGGCGCATTGTCGATGGCGAACAGCACCTCTCCGTTCAGCACCGCCGCCATGGATGGCGCGGTGCCACGATAGGGCACGTGCTGCACCTCCACCCCCATGCGCTGCCCGAACAGCACGCCCGACAGGTGAGAAGACGTGCCCGACCCGGCCGAGGAGAAGTTCGACCGGGTGGGATTGGCGCGGATGAAGGCCACCAGCTCGGCCACGCTGCGCACCGGGCCGTCGCCCTTCACGATCAGCACGTTCGGCATGGAGGCGATGCGCGCCACGCCCGGCAGGTCGCGCAGCGGGTCGAAGGCCAAGCGGCGGTACAGCGTCGGGCCGATGCCGTGCGAGGCAATGTGGTTGATGTAGAAGCTGTAGCCATCGGGTGCCGCGCGCGCGGTGACCTCGGCGCCCACCATGCCGCCGGCACCCGGTCGCGGATCGATCACCAGCGGCTGGCCGAGCTTCTCGCGCAGCCGCGCCTCCATCATGCGCAGGAAGATGTCCGAGGCGCCGCCGGCCGCGCCGCCGATGATGAAGCGCAGCGGCCGCTCGGGCCAGTTCGCCTGCGCCCGCGCGGCCCATGGCAGCGCAAGTGCTGCCGTACCCGCCAGGATTTGGCGACGTTGAGCCATGGCCGGTTCTCCCCCCGTTTTGCCGGAAGGCTAGAACCCCGTGAGCAGCAGGTCGAGCGCGGCGGTGATGCGGTCCCGCTCCGCTGCCAAGTCGCCGACGGCGGGACCAAGGACGGTACGATCCACCGCACTCAGCAAATGGGTCGCCATCACCAGCCTTTCGCCTTCGAGCACGAACTCCGGATTGAGTCCGGGAAGCGGCGGTGGCGCGTTACCTATCGGCAGCAGGGGCAAGACGGCCCGTGCGCGGAGGGCGTCGAGGTGATCTGATTGCACAACGAGGGCGTAGCCCGCCGCGCCGCGTGCGCGGTGGAGCGTGAATCGCCGCATCAAAACAGGCGAAGATGCACCAACGGCAATCCATGCTCCTCAATCCACGCATTGTGGGAAGCGATGGCGTCGCGGTTTTCTTCCGTCCAGCGCCGCGCCTTCTCTTCGCCCACGGCGTTCCGCAAGGCGGCGTCGGCGATGGCCTGGGCATCAAGTCCAAGGCGCTGCGCCTCGAAACGGAAAGGCACCTGCAATTCAGCCATGCCAGGCGCCGAATTGCTGGCGTAGAGATCAGGCCGCAAGCGACCGCGTGGTATGCCAGTCGCAGTCTCGATGGCAAGTACACGGTTGGCGGGGACACGCCCAGCCTGTCGCCACCGGCAAACGACGGTGACGGAGCAGCCTATCGCCCGGCTAAGCTGCGCCAATCCTCCTGCCGCCCGGACTGCATCATCGATGCCGGAACTTGCGAACTTTGCCATACGTTCATTTAGCTAAACCGCAAATTCCCCGCGATCTTATTCCGCCGCGCGCTTCGCCCAGGCCTCATAGAGGCGCGGCCCGATCAGCGCGACCGCCGCGATCGCCAGGATCGAGACACTCACCGGCCGCGTCACGAAGGTGCTCCAGTCGCCCTGGCTGATGGTCAGCGCCTGGCGCATCGCCTGTTCCGCCATGGGGCCCAGGATCATGCCGATGACCACCGGTGCCGTCGGGAAATCGAACCGCCGCATGAACATCGCGACGATGCCGATCCCATACAGCAGCACCAGGTCGATCACGGAGTTGCTGATGCCGTAGGTGCCGATCGTCGCGAAGACCAGGATGCCCGCATAGAGCTGCGGCGTCGGGATCTTCAGGATGCGCACCCACAGCCCCACCAGCGGCAGGTTGAGGACAACCAGCATGACGTTCGCGATGAAAAGGCTCGCGATCAGCGTCCAGACCAGGTCGGCCTGCGTCGTGAACAGCAGCGGCCCCGGCTGGATGCCGTAGCTCTGGAAGGCGCTGAGCATGATCGCGGCCGTGGCACTCGTCGGCAGGCCCAGGGTCAGCATCGGCACGAGCACGCCGGCAGCCGCGGCATTGTTCGCCGCCTCCGGTCCCGCCACGCCTTCGATCGCACCCGTGGTGCCGAATTCATGCGCGTGCTTCGGGTCCACCAGCTTCTTCTCGGCGTAATAGCTGAGCATGGTCGGCATCTCGGTGCCGCCCGCCGGCAGCACGCCGAAGGGGAAGCCCAGGCCGGCGCCGCGCAGCCAGGGGCCGATACTGCGCTTCCAATCCTCCTTGGACAGCATCAGCTTGCCGACCGGCAGCACCACCGCCTTGGTCTCCGCCCAGCGCCAGGCGAGGTAGAGCGTCTCTCCCACCGCGAACAGCGCGACGGCGACGAGCACCACGTTCACCCCATCCAGCAGCTCGGGGATTCCAAATGTCAGGCGCGCCTGGCCCGTCTGGTTGTCGATGCCGACGAGGCCCAACAGCAGGCCGAAGAACAGCGACGTCAGGCCCCGCAACGCGGAGGAGCCCAGCACCGCTGATACCGTCACGAAGCACAGGATCATCAGCGAGAAATACTCCG
>JAZKFA010000345.1:13460-15939 GCA_040386655.1 Pseudomonadota bacterium
TCAGCGCGAGTTCGACTACGATCGGGCCCAGAAACGCGATGCCCAGCGTGCCCACCGTCCCCGCCACGAAGCTGCCGATCGCCGCCGTCGCCAGGGCCGGACCCGCACGGCCGTTCCTGGCCATCTTCGCACCCTCGAGCGCGGTGATGATCGACCCGGATTCACCCGGAGTATTCAGCAGGATCGAGGTCGTCGAACCGCCATACATCGCGCCGTAGAACACGCCGCAGAACAGGATGAAGGCGCCCGTCGCACTCACCTGAAAGGTGATCGGCAGCAGCAGGGCGATGGTCAGCGCCGGGCCGAGGCCAGGCAGCACGCCGATCGCGGTGCCGAGGAAGCAGCCCAGCAAGGCCCAGCCGAGATTGGTGAGCGTCAGGGCGTGGGAGAAGCCGAGAAGAAGACCGTCGATGCTGTCCAAAACCACCCCCTCGAAGAAAGAACGGGGGGAAAGAATTCCCCCCGAACCCCTCTTCTTTTATTTTTGAATGCGGGTACCCAGCCGGGCAACGGCCCTCAGATGATGCCTTCCAGTATGCCCGCGCCGATGCTGACGCCCAGCACGCGCGCGAAGAACAGGTAGGCGGCGAGCGTTACGGCCAGGCCGATTGCGAGATCGCGCAGCAGGTTCCGCGAACCGAACGCCGCGCTCACCAGCACGAACTGCACCGTCGCGGCCAGCACGAAGCCCAGCCACTCGATGAGCGCGACATTCGCGATCAGGCCTGCCGCGAGATAGGCGAGCGAACGCCAGGCGGTCGGCGGCGCCTCGACCACCTCCTCCATCTCGGAGGACCAGCCGCCACGGACCGAGACGACCACCAGGCCAAGCCCGATCAGCACCAGCCCCGCGGCGACGCCGTAGGGCACCGCCCGCGGACCCACCTGCGCATACAGGGGCGAGGACTGGATGGCCGCGGCCTGCCACAGCGCGACCGCGCCGAGCACCAGCACGAACAGCCCGGCGGCGAGGTCCGGCGGGTAGGGGCGGCCGCGCATCATGCGAGGCCGATATCCTTCAACACCGCCTCCGTCGCGGTGATGTCGGCCCGCAGGAAGGCCTCGAACGCCTCGCCGACCAGGAAGGCATCGTCCCAGCCACGCGTCTGCAGCAGCGCGGTCCAGGCCGGCAGGGCATGCAGCGCGGTGATGAAATCGACCAGCGCCTGGCGCGCGGGCGGCTGAATGCCGGGCGCCGCGAAAACGCCGCGCCAGTTGCTGGTCACGACGTCGCAGCCGCTTTCCTTCAGCGTCGGCACGTTGGGCGCCGTGCGCGTCGCACCCGTGGTCGCCAGCGCGCGCATCCTTCCCGCCGCGATCTGTTCGGAGAACTCGGACCAGCCGGAAATCCCCGCGCGCACCTGGGCGCCGAGCAGGGCGGCCTGGGCGGGCCCGCCGCCGGCGAACGCCACGTAGCTGCCCTCCCGCGCGTTGCGGCCCAGCGCCTTGAGGATCAGGCCGAGCGTGATGTGGTCGCTGCCGCCCGCCGAACCGCCGGCGACGCTCACGCCCCCCGGCGCGCTGCGCAGCGCGGCCAGGACCTGGCCGATCTCGGTGAATTCGGAACTCGCGGGGACCACGATCACGCCGACCTCCTCGGTCATCCGCGCGATCGGTACGACGGAGGTGATGCCCACCGGGGAGCGGTTGGTCAGCACCGCGCCCACCATGACGGAACCTGCCACCATCAGCGCATCCGGGCGGCCGCGGCGCTGCCCGACGAAACGGGGCAGGCCCACGGTGCCACCGGCGCCGCCCACATTCTCGAACTGGAAATTGCCGACCAGGCCGGCCGGGCGGGCCACCTGCTCGATCGCGCGGCCGAGCCCGTCCCAGCCGCCGCCGGGGCCGGCGGGTATGAACATGGAGATCTGGGCGAAGCGCTGCTGCGCGGAGGCGCCGCGCCCGCCCAGCCCGAGCGCCGGAAGGGCAAGGCCCGAAGCGACCAGTTGGCGTCGATTGATCATGGTGTTTGCTCCCGTGCAGCGCTGACGCCGAACGAAGCATGACCCTAGCCAAGCGACAAGGGACGCGACATGGTGGCGTTCACCGAATTGTGATCACTTCCGTGGCGAGATGGATCGCCGCCAGCCATCGAGGAGCCAAGGCAATGAGCAACGACGACCCCAAGCGCGGCCCTGACGGCCCCGCAACCCGGCTATCCCGGCGTATCCTCGTCATGTCCGGCCTGGTCGCAACCCCCGCTCTGGCGGCACCCGCCGCGGAGGGCCCGGCCCGTGCGCCTGGTGCCGCGAACCAGCTACTGGCGCAGGGGCGCACCGACTCAGACCCGAGCGATGGCGCCGGCCGCGGCCGCGGCACACCGCGCGGTTCGACCGGGCGGACCGATTCAGACCCCAATGACGGCCCTGGCAACGGCCGCGGCGCCGCCCCACGAGGCAATACCGGGCGGACCGATTCAGACCCGAATGACGGCGCCGGCGCCGGGCGTGGCGCGCCGCGCCGGTCGACCGGCATC
>JAZKFA010000345.1:15949-18475 GCA_040386655.1 Pseudomonadota bacterium
GAGGGCGGCGCCCGCCCGCAGAAGCACAATCGTGGCCTCTCGCAGGCCCCCTGGAACGCGCACGCATGAACGACCCCGCGGGCCCGGCTCAGCCGGCGGCTTGTATTCCTCCGCATGGGCGGCGTCGCGCTGCTCTCGGTCCCGCTGGCCGGGTGCATTATCGAGGCGCCGCGCCAGGGCGCCGTCCCCGTCCAGCGGCGCGCCACGAGGTATACGGATGCCGACCCGAACGACGGTCCCGGCCAGGGGCGCGGCACGTCCCAACGCCGCGGCACGGGTATAACCGACAGCGATCCCAATGATGGTCCCGGCAACGGCCGGGGCGGCCGCCACCCGATCCGCAGGACCGGTCTGACCGATCGCGACCCCGGGGACGGTGCGGGCAATGGCCGATCGGGCCGCTGAGGCCGGGCGCGATGCGCGACAAAAAGGTCACGAAAACGACGCCACGAGTGCAACCCCTTGTCTCGCACCGAATTGCGTCGGAATGTGGGGATCTGTTTCGCAGAGGGTCCGATGAGCACGATCGACAAGAACCCGAGCCCCGGCACGGAACCGGAGCCAAACCGCCTGTCCCGCAGGCTGATCCTGGTGCGCGCCGTGGGCTTCGCCGCCGTTCCGCTGCCACTGGTCAGCTGCGTGGTGGCACCTCCGGCACAGCCGATCTACGCGCCCACCGGCACCGGCATCACCGATGCGGACCCGAATGACGGACCCGGCAATGGCCGTGGCGGCTATCGCCCCGTGCAGCGCGGCACCGGCATCACCGATGCGGACCCCAATGACGGCCCTGGCAACGGCCGCGGCGGCTATCGTGGCCCGGTCCGTGCCCGCACGGGCTACACCGATGCCGACCCCAATGATGGCCCAGGCTATGGCCGCGGCGGCTATCGCACCCCGGTCCGCGCTCGCACGGGCTACACCGATGCCGATCCCAATGACGGGCCGGGCTATGGCCGTGGCGGCTATCGCGGCAATCGCGTGCGCACCGGCTATTCCGATGCAGACCCTTCGGATGGCGCCGGCTATGGGCGTGGCCGCCGCTACTGACCCGGCGCCACCAGACCCGAGCACCCGATGAGCACACTCGCCGAGACCGCCTTCCGACTCGCCTTCGGCGACCTCTCTTTCGAAGATGCCATCGCCCTGCGTGAGGGCGATGCCTGGCGCTTCTTCCCAGGCCATGACCCGGCGCGCTTCGCGCACCTGCTGTCCACCGCCGACCTCGATGCCTTCCTGCGCACCGACTCCGCGCGCTCACCCCGCGTTTCGATGGCGGATAACCGGCGCCAGGGCAGCGCCGGCGTGCCGCAGGATGAATTCTTGCTGCCCGACAGCACGCGTGTCGACCTGCCCAACCTTTTCGCGTTGTTTGACGGCGGCGCCTCGCTCGTCGTCTCGCAGTTCCATGAGCTGCACCCGCCCCTGGCTGCCTTCTGCCGCGGGCTGGAGAAGGCGTTCCTGCACGCCTCCCAGTCCAACATCTATCTCACGCCCCCCGGCGCGCAGGGCTTCCGCGCGCATTACGACACGCATGACGTGCTGGTCCTGCAGGTCGAGGGACAGAAGACCTGGCGCGTCTGGGACGGCACGCCCGTCGAGAAGCCCACCCGCGCGACACCGTGGGAGAACCGCTACCGCTCCAATGGCGAGCCGCACCGGGTCGAGATGAACCCCGGCGACCTGCTCTACATCCCGCGTGGCGTCATGCACGACGCCTCCACCGCCGATGGCCATTCCCTGCACATCACCATCGGCTTCCTGGAACCAAGCTGGGCCAATGTCCTGGCCGGCGTGGTCGAGGCGCTGGAGCGGGACCTGCCGGAGCTGCGTGGCGCCGTCCCCACCTGGCGCCTGGGCGACCCCGACGGCGCGGAGATCCTGGCGCAGCGCCTGGCCCCGGCCCTGACGGCGCTGATGGGTGCGAACCTCGCCGAGCGCATCGCGATCGCGGCGCTGGACCGCGTCGCACAGGAACGCCTGCCGCTGCCTGCACGCGGCCTGTTCCCCCGCCCGATCGAGGCCGACACCCAGCTGCGCCTGGCCGATTCCATGCTGCACCACCTGATCCCCACCGACGACGGCGGCGCCACGCTGCGATGGTACGGCGGCGCCCTACCGCTGACAGCGGAGGAACTCGGCTGGCTACAGGCGCTGGAGGAAGGGGCCACCGCCGGCAGCCTCGGCGAGGGTGGCGTTGCATTCGGGCGCAAGCTGGCCGCGCTGGGGCTGCTAGAGCGGTAGCAAGGCCAGGGGCTCTGCCCCTGGGACCCCGCGAGGATCGTGTCGATCCTCGACCTCCATGTGTTGGTTCTTGGTCTTGGTGAGGGGTTGAGCCTCGCCGGAGGCGTGTCTGGTTGGGGAGGGGCGCATCGAGGGAGTTGCGGTTGAGCTCGAGCGCGCTGCGCCCCTCCCCAACCAGCCTTATTCAGCAAGCACAGCCCTCAACCAACCCAGGACCCAACGCATGCCGGGTCCGGGGATCGGCTCCATCCCCGGCGGGGGTCGAGGGGGCAGAGCCCCTCG
>JAZKFA010000346.1:0-3134 GCA_040386655.1 Pseudomonadota bacterium
GCGTTGCATCAGCCCCTCGCGGGCAAGCAGTTCACTCACGCGCGGAATCGCGGCTTCGTCAGCAGCACGTTCGGGCACATCCACGCAGGCGAGACCCTCGGCGGCCAGGGCAAAATCCAGCAGCCGGTGCGTATAGTCAAAGGTCGGGCCAAGCACCTGGCCGCCGGGCAAGTCCTTGTAGGTCGCGCTGATCCGTCGCGTGATGCCCATCGCCGCGGTGTCGAGCGGCGCGGCATGGCCGAAGCGCGTCAGCGTCGTGCGATAGGCGCGCAGGAGGAAAGCCGCCTCGATGCAGTCGCCACGCGCCTGCTTCAACGCGAGTGCGGCAAGCCCGCGGTCGTAGCAGCTGCCCTCTGCCATCACGCGATCAACGGCGAGCGTCATCTGCTGCTCGATCTGCGCCGTGGACAGCTCGGGAACCGACGCGTCGCCGCGCCGTGCGTCGGCGAGCCAGGCATGGGCGGCATCGATAGCGGCCTTGCCGCCCTTGACCGCGACATACATCGCTCAGCCCTCCCTTATCGTGACGCTGCGCGGAAGCGCGGCAATGCGCGACCCTGCGCAGAGGAGCACATCGACGCCGCGCGGAAAGCGCGCGCGCTGCACCTGCCACTGGGCCAGGAAATCCTCGGCCAGGCCGAAGACACGCAGCCGGTGCTCCGTCTCGATGCCCGGACCCGTCAGGCGCCAGCCCTCCCCAGCAACCAGCGCCTCGACCTGGCAGATGAGCGTCGCGGAGGATTGCGGCTCCTCCTCCGTTCCCGCATTGATTGTCGCGAGCGCAGGCGCTGCGCCGGTCGCCAGCACGAAGCGTGCCTGTCTGATCTGCGGCGTAAAGGCACAGCCCGCATGAAAGCCGAGCCATTCGGCGACGTCAGCACCGGCGTCGGACCAGACCGGCGTCTCGGCGTCGGCGAGCGTCAACAGGGCAGCCGCAGCGGCCTGGTTCAGCGGTGCCGGCGCCGGCGCGTGGGCTGCGAGTGTGACGATGCGCCCGGGACGGCTCATCGCGTCGAGTACGGCGCGAAAGCTCGCCTGGGCATCCAGGACGGGTGAGGCGAAACCGGGTCGCAGGCAACTCATCGCATCGTCGCCATGGCCAGGAATTCCACCCGCGTCGCGGCGGCACGGCGGGCCCGCAGCGCATGGCGCGCGGCCTCGGCCTCGGCCAGCGGCGTGATCACCACATCCATGACGCTGCCGTGCCGGTCGGGATCCTGCAGCAGCGCATCCATCACTGCCGCAAGCTCCGCCTGCCGCGCGTCGCGCCCGGCCACATAGGCGTGCCCCACCTGCCCGTCCGCGGTGCGGATCGTACAGCGCGTGGTGGTCATCTCGCCGAGGTTGAAGGCGGCGCCATCGCCACCGGCACGGCCGCGCAGCATCACCAGCCCCGTCTCCGGCCCGCGGATGCGCTGGAACGCCGGCAGGTCGAGCCCCTCCGCGAGACGCTGGATCGCATCACCGGATGCACGGGCGAGAAGCCCCATCCAGCGCCGCCGTGCCTCGGTGCTGACGCCTGTGGCGCTGATGTCGTGATCGTCGGGCAAGAGGATGCGTCCTGCGGATACGTCTAGACAACTAGATGGCCGACAGTCTATCGGTCAAGCCCTTCGATACCAAGATGCGAGCACCCAATGGTTGAAGCTTTGATGACAGGCGACCGCATCACGACCGCCGCGCTCGACCGCGGGCGCGGGGTCGCGCTGTGGCACCAGATCGCGAGCGCGATCGAACGGGATATCGTCGCGGGCCACTGGGTTCCAGGCGCACGACTGCCGACCGAGGCGGAATTCACCGAGCGCTTCGCCGTCAACCGCCACACCGTCCGTCGCGCGATGGAATCGCTTGAACAGCGCGGCATCATCCGCGTGGAACAGGGACGCGGCAGCTTCGTCGCGGAGGATGTGCTGGAATACCCGCTCGGCGCCCGCACCCGCTTCTCCGAAAATATCCTGCGGCAGAAGAAGGAACCGCAGGGCCGCATCCTCGGCATCGCGGCGATCCCGGCGGAGGGCGCGGTCGCCTCCGCACTCGGCATCCGGCGCGGGCGGCCAGTGCTGCGCGTGGATCGCCTCGCGATGGCGAACGGCACGCCCATTGTCATCGGCTCCCACCACTTCCCCCTGCCCCGGTTCGAGGCTATGGCGGGCGCACTCGCGCAGCAGGCCTCCATCACCGCTGCACTCGCGGCCTGCGGCGTGCCCGACTACCATCGCACGCGCACGCGCATCACCGCGCGCATGCCCACGGCCGAGGAAGCCGCGCTGTTGCACCAGGCGCGCATCAGGCCGTTGATCGTGGCCGAGGCGCTGAATGCGGATGCCGACGGGCGACCGGTGGATTTCACCCTCGCCCGCTACGCCTCCGGGCGCGTGCAGATCGTCGTGGAGGGCGAGTGATGGCGTGGAACATCGAAGGCGGCCGCGTGCTGCGCGGCGCCACGCTGGAACCAGGCGCGGTCGGCCTTTCCGAGGGGATCATTGGCGATGCCACGCCCGGCGCGCGCCGATTCGATGCAAGCGGCCTGCTGGTGATGCCGGGGCTCGTCGACATCCATGGCGACGCCCATGAGCGCCAGATGGAGCCTCGCTCGGGCATCGGCTTCACGACGGGCCTCGCGCTGCGCGATTCGGCGGCGCAGATCCTCGCCGCCGGCATCACCACCGCCTATCTCGGCGTCACCCTGTCATGGGAGCCGGGGCTGCGCTCGATCGAGGCCTGGCGTGCGCTGCGCGCGGAGCTCGCGACGATGCCGGCCGGGCCAGACCTGCGCGTCCATCTCCGCTTCGAGGCGGACAACCTCGATGCCGTGGACGAGGCGCTGGCGGACATGGCCGGCGGCCGGGTGCACCTGCTCGGCTTCAACGATCACACGCCGGGAATGCTGCCCAAGCTGGCCGACGATACCAAGATGGCGAAATATGCGGCACGCGCGGGCATGAGCCTCGCGCAGTTCCGAACCCTTCTCGAAAGCGTTGTGGCCCGACGTGTGGAGGTCCCGGCCGCGCGCGTGCGCATGGCCGAGGCAGCGCGCGCCGCAGGTGTAACCATGCTCAGCCATGATGACGCGACGCTCGCCATGCGCGCGGAGTTCCGAGCACTCGGCGCCCATATCGCCGAATTCCCGCTCA
>JAZKFA010000347.1:0-12705 GCA_040386655.1 Pseudomonadota bacterium
CGCCGCCACGCCGGCGCGCGCGGGCCTGGCCTGGGATGACGAGGCCGTCGCGCTGCTGGATGCGGAGGTCGAGCGCGAGCCCTTCCTCGTGCGCATATCGGCGGCCAAGCGCCTGCGCGAACGCATCGAACGCGATGCGCGCGAAGCCGCGGAGACCCGTGTGGACCTCGCGCGCGTCCGCAAGACACTCGGCGCGAGGGAGTTCGCATGATGCGCACCCCGCAGCGCCCGCAAGAATGCCCGGCCTGGCCGGACACACCCTCGATCGTGGCGCTCCGTGCCATGGCGATCCCTGCCGCGCGGGACGTGCGCGGTAACGGCCGCAAGGCCAATTCGGAGATGTTTGATGTCCGAACATCGTAGCTCACGCACGGGGCTGACTGAACCCGAAGCGCGGGAAATTAACGACCTGCTCCTGAAGGGCTGGGCCTTTGCGGTCTTCGCCTCGATGGGCGCGCATATCCTGGTGTGGTTGTGGCGGCCGCTCGTGTACGGCAACCAGATCGTGCCCCCGGATTGGCGCATGTTCTGAGGCGAACCGGGCCTTCCGGCACGTCCGGTGGCCCGGCCGGTTTCACGATCTGGAGGATACCAAGATGCATAAGATTTGGATGGTGTTCGATCCCAAGCGGTCGCTGGTTCTCGCGGCCATCGGGGTCATTCTGGTCGCGGCGGTGATTCACTTCGTCGTGCTCAGCTCGCCGCGTTACTGCGACCACCTCGGCTGGTGCTCGGGCCCCGCGCCCACCTACACGCCGGGTCAGCCGGTGCGCCCGCCCGCGCGCTGACAATCGCTCGCGAGAGCCAGATAGCGGCAGCGATGTTCGCATCGCTGCCGCTGGTCACCGAGCGGTGCGGCCTGGCCGCTGCCCGGCGAAGTTTCCGAGAGGATGGGAGGGGCATGCAATGTCGATGCTGACGTTTGAAAGAAAATACCGCGTCCGAGGCGGCACGCTCGTCGGAGGCGATCTTTTCGATTTCTGGGTCGGGCCCTTCTGGGTCGGATTCTTCGGCGTCACGACGCTGTTCTTCTCAGCCCTCGGGACCGCCCTCATTCTCTACGGCGCGGCCATCGGCGGCACGTGGAACCCGTGGCTGATCAACATCGCCCCGCCCGACCTGTCCTACGGTCTGCGGCTCGCGCCCATGCGCGAAGGCGGGCTGTGGCAGGTCATCACGGTCTGCGCCATCGGCGCCTTCGTCTCCTGGGTCTTCCGCCAGGCGGAGATCTCACGGAAGCTCGGCATGGGGTACCATATCCCCGTCGCCTACAGCGTCGCGGTCTTCGCCTACATCTCGCTGGTGGTGATCCGCCCGGTGCTGATGGGCGCGTGGGGACACGGCTTCCCCTACGGAATTTTCAGCCACCTCGATTGGGTGAGCAACGTCGGCTACCAGTACCTGCACTTCCACTACAATCCGGCGCACATGATTGCGGTGACCTTCTTCTTCACCACCGTCCTCGCGCTGTCTCTGCACGCCTCCCTCGTGCTCGCCGCCATCAATCCGGGCAAGGGCGAGAACGTGAAGGGGGCGGAAACCGAGAACACCTTCTACCGCGACTTCATCGGCTACTCGATCGGCACGCTCGGCATCCATCGCCTGGGCCTGTTCGTCGCACTCTCCGCCGGCTTCTGGAGCGCGGTCTGCATCGTGATCAGCGGCCCGTTCTGGACCCGCGGCTGGCCGGAATGGTGGAGCTGGTGGCTCAAACTGCCGATCTGGCACTGAGGGGAGGCAAGGAAAATGGCCGAGAATCAATATCTCTTCACACGCCTCCAGGTCCGCGGCCCGGTCTATCCGGGCGTGCCGATTTCCCCCGATGAATCGCAGCGCACCGGCAAGGGCGGGTTCTCCTATGTGCTGGGCCTGATCGGCGATGCGCAGATCGGACCGATCCGGCTGGGGATGACGGGCTTTCTCTCGCTGGTGTTCGGCACGCTTGCCTTCGTCATCATCGGCTTTTCCATGCTCGCCTCGGTCAACTGGTCGATCGGCCAGTTCATCCGGCAGCTGTTCTGGCTCGCGCTCGAACCGCCAAGGCCGGAATACGGGCTGCGCATCCCGCCGCTGCATGAAGGCGGGTGGTGGCTAGCCGCGGGCTTCTGCCTGACGCTGTCGGTCATCCTGTGGAACATCCGCGTCTATCTGCGCGGCAAGGCGCTCGGCCTCGGCCCGCACACCGCCTACGCGTTCGCCGCGGCGATCTGGCTGTACCTGGTGCTGGGCTTCTTCCGCCCGATCCTGATGGGCAGCTGGAGCGAGGCGGTGCCCTTCGGCATCTTCCCGCACCTGGATTGGACGGCGGCGTTTTCCATCCGCTACGGGAACCTGTTCTACAACCCGTTCCACGCGCTTTCGATCGTCTTCCTCTACGGCTCGACGCTGCTGTTCGCGATGCACGGCGCGACCATCCTCGCGGTCGGCCGCTTCGGCGGCGAGCGGGAGGTGGAACATGCGATCGACCGCGGCACCGCCGCCGAGCGTGCGGGGCTGTTCTGGCGCTGGACGATGGGCTTCAACGCCACCTACGAGAGCATCCATCGGTGGGCCTGGTGGTTCGCCGTGCTCTGCCCGATCACTGGCGGCATCGGCATCCTGCTGACTGGCACGGTCGTGGATAACTGGTTCCTGTGGGCCCAGCAGCACGGCTTCGCTCCGGTCTATCCGCAGCTCAACCCCGGCGTCGTCGACCCAGCCCTGAGCGCAGGAGCACGTCCATGAGATTCTACCTGATCGTCGCCGCCCTCGCCATCGGCCTGGGTGGCACGGTGGCCTCGCTGTTCACGCTCGAACGGCCCGGCATGCTGACGGCGCAGCTCGGCTTCCGCGGCGTGGGGATGGAGGCGGTGGTCAACCCTCGCCTCGTCGCCGCCAATGCGCCGCTCCACGCGGCACCGCCTTCGCTCGAGGCCGCCGACCCGAGCGGTGATCGTGCCTCGACCATCTATGAGAACGTCCCCGTGCTCGGGCATCTGAGCATCGAGCAGTTCGGCCGTGTCATGCAGGCGATGACGGAGTGGATCTATCCCGGCGAGGGCGAGACCCAGGGCTGCAATGGCTGCCACGTGCCGGGCAATTTCGCGGCCGAGGGCGTGTACCAGAAGACCGTCTCGCGGCGCATGCTGCAGATGGTCCAGATGATCAACACGCAGCAGACGGCCCATGTCGGCCAGACGGGTGTGACCTGCTACACCTGCCACCGTGGCCTCGCTGTCCCAGCGGAAGTGTGGTTCGAGACGCCGAACACCGCGACGACGGCGCTCGCCGGCCAGGCCGCGGGGCAGAACCGACCGCTGCCGCGCACCGGACAATCCTCGCTGCCCTACGATACCTTCACGCCCTTCCTGCTCGGCGATGCGCCGATCCGCGTGCAGGACCAGGTTGCGCGGTCCGCACCCACGGCGGCCTCGATCCAGCAGACCGAGTGGACCTATGGGCTGATGATGCACATGTCGACCGGGCTCGGCGTGAATTGCGGCTTCTGCCACAACAGCCGCGCCTGGTCCGACTGGGAACAGAGCCAGCCCCAGCGCGTGGTGGCCTGGCACGGCATCCGCATGACGCGGGTGATCAACACCGAATACATCAATCCCCTGCAGCCGAACTTCCCGCCGCACCGGCTGGGCCCGCAGGGCGACCCGCTGAAGGTGAACTGCGCGACCTGCCACCAGGGCGTGAACCGGCCGCTGAACGGGGCGCAGATGCTGCGCGACTACCCCGAGCTCAATCCGCCCGGACCGGAACGCCGCGCCGACGCCACGCCGCGCTAGCGTCAGGCCAGACGCGAAAGGCGCCTCCCGCAAGGGGGGCGCCTTTTGCATGTCTGATACCCATCCCGCCACTTGCCCGGTTGACCGGCACCGCCCCCGCGCCGGAAGCTGCACGCGACGCAGCAGGAGCGCAGCACCTTGTCCCACCTGACCCCGACCAACTCGGCGATCGTGGCCGCCTATGTGGAGGCAACGCCGGGGTCCGCCGCGCTGCATCGGCAGGCTTCGGAGGTGCTGCCGAGCGGCATCGTCCATGACAGCCGCCACACCGACCCCTACCCGATCTACTCGACCCGGGCGGTGGGCGCGCGCAAATGGGACGTGGACGGGCGTGAGATGGTCGATTTCTACGGCGGCCACGGGTCCCTGATCCTCGGCCACTGCCACCCGAGCGTGACCGAGGCGGTGCAGGCGCAGGTCGCCCTGGGCACCCATTTCGGCACCTGCCACGCGCTGGAGATCGCCTGGGCGCAGCTGATCCAGCAGATGGTGCCCTGCGCCGAGCGGGTGCGCTTCACCTCCTCCGGCACCGAGGCGACGCACATGGCCGTGCGCCTCGCCCGCGCCTATACCGGCCGGCCGAAGATCATGCGCTTCCAGCGGCATTTCCATGGCTGGCACGACCACATGGCCTTCGGCGTCGACGGGCATTTCGATGGCTCCCCCACACCCGGCGTGCTGCCCGAGGTCGCCGCCGAGATCGTGCTGATGCCGGTGGGCGACCTCGACGCCGTCGAGCGCGCCTTCGCGACCGATGACGGCATCGCCGCGGTCATCCTCGAGCCGACGGGTGCCTCGACGGGGATGGTCCCGCTCGGTGCGGAGTTCCTGCGGGGGCTGCGCGCGATCACCCAGCGCTACGGCGCGGTGCTGATCTTCGACGAGGTCGTCACCGGCTTCCGCGTCTCGCCTGGCGGTGCTCAGCAGGCGCTGGGCGTCACGCCGGACCTCTGCACGCTGGCCAAGATCGTCGCCGGCGGCATGCCGGGCGGTGCGGTGGCGGGCCGCAAGGACATCATTGACTGGCTGGATTTCGACATCGCGGCCGACCGCAAGCGCGAGAAGATCAAGCACCAGGGCACCTACAACGCGAACCCGGTCTCCGCGAGCGCGGGCATCGCGGCACTGACGCTGATCCGCGACACCGATGTCTGCGCGCGCGCCAATGCCGCCGCCGGGGAGATGCGCGCCGCATTCAATCGGGTGCTGGCCGAGGAGGACGTGCCCTGGGCCGTCTATGGCGACCACTCCGTGCTGCACTTCTTCACCAACCCGAACGGACTCGCGATCGACCCGATTGCCTGGGACGCGAATGCGCAGCCCGTGTCCATCTTCACCGCCGATCCGCGCAAGACGCTGATGAGCAAGCTCTACCTCGCGCTCGTTGTGGCGGGGATCGACCCGAAGGGCGCGCGCGGTGCGATCGTCTCCGCCATGCATGGTCCGGCCGAGATCGCCTGGGCCACCGAGAGCTGGCGTAGCGCGCTGCGCATGCTCAAGGCGGAAGGCGAACTGACGCACTGACCTTCTGGCGGTGTAGCATTGGGGCCATGACGCGCCCCGGCCCAACCTGCACGCAGCTGCCCTGAATGGAGTTTCTCGCCAACTGCCTGCATGACCTGGCGGCGCTGGGCCCTGGCGGCATCTGGGCGCTGATGGGCGCGCTGTTCGTCACCGGGCTCGCCGGCGGTGCCACGCATTGCGCGGGGATGTGCGCGCCCTTCGTGCTGGCGCAATGCGCGAGCGGCGCCGAGCGCCACGCGGGCGGTGGCGTGCTGGCTCGCCTCTCCGGCGCTGCGCTGCTGCCCTATCATGCGGGTCGCATGCTGGGGTACAGCGCGCTCGGTGCGCTGGCGGGAATGGGCGCGGGGTTCGCGACCGGGCGATGGCGCGTGCTGCTTGCGGCACTGCTGCTGGTGGCCGCGCTGTTGATGCTGATCCAGGCGGTGCGGGGCACCGGGCTGCGCTTCCCGGCTCCGCGCCTGCCAGCGCTGCTGCAGGGGCGGATCGCGGCGCTGCTGAACAATCCTACCGGCTGGCGCGGCGTGCTGCTCGGGCTGCTGCTCAGCGCGCTGCCTTGCGGTTTGCTCTACGCCGCGCTGGTGGCGGCCGCGGGTTCCGGCAGCGCGCTCGGAGGCGCGCTTGGGATGGCGGCCTTCGTGGCCGGCACGGTGCCCGGGCTGGTCGGAGTGGCGCTGCTCGGGCGGATCTTCGCGCGGCGCTTCGGTGCGGCGCTCGGCCGCATCTCCGCCGCGCTGTTCGCGCTCAACGCCGTGGTGCTCGCGGTGATCGCCTACGGGATGCTGGGCTGACCGACGAGGTCGCGATAGGCGTGCCAGGTGGCATGGCCGATCAACGGCATCGCGACCGCAAGCCCGAGGAAGAACGGCACCAGCGCGAAGCCGGTGAACACCACGATCAGCCCGGCCCAGAGCAGCATCGGGCGCGGATTCTCCACAACCGCCTGGATGGAGGTGGTGATCGCCTCCAGCGCGCTTACCGGGCGGTCCACCAGCATGGGGATCGAGATCGCGGAAATTGCGAAGGCCCCCGCGGCGAGCACGAAGCCGAAGCCCGTGCCGATGACCAGGAACGGCAGCAGCATCGGCGATTGCAGCATCGCCATCGGCAGCGCGGCCAGCGAGGGCGCGAAGCTGGTATCGAAGCACAGCGCGAAGAGCAGCCCCGCGATCCGCACCCAGAACAGGTGGATCAGCAGGAGTGCCACGCCCATCAGCCCGATCTGCGCGCCATTGCGGCGGAAACCATCCAGGCTCTGCGCCAGCGTGGTCGCCTGGCCGCTCTCGCGCCGCCGGCTCGCTTCGTACAATCCGGCGGCGAGCAGGGGCGCGATCAGGAAGAACCCTGCGCTCGCGGGCAGGATGGCCCAGGCGATCTCCGCCTCGAACAGCAGCAGCGCGATGGCCCAGCCGCCGAGCGTGAGGGCGGCGCCATAGGGCAGGCTCACCGGCAGGGTCGCGGTGAAGTCCCGCCAGCCCAGCGTCAGCCACTGCCACGGGCGGTCGCTGGCGATGCGGCGGATGGCGTTTGGCTGGATTGCGGCGTCCATCGCTGTCTCCCTCTTTGGCGGCACTCTAGGGTTGCCTGGGTCGCGGAGGGTTGATTTAGGTCAAGGACGGCGCGGCCAGGGTGGCGTCTCTTCCGGCGCGAAGCAGGAGAGCCAGCCCATGGATGCGACGGTATCGCGTCTTGACACGCAGTATGTCGAAGCGCCGATACGCGCTTTCGCGATCGCCACCATGTTCTGGGGCGTCGTGGGCTTCCTGATGGGCGTGACCATCGCCTCGCAGCTCGCCTGGCCGCTGCTGAACCTTGACCTCGAATGGACGACCTTTGGGCGGCTGCGCCCGGTGCACACCTCCGCGGTGATTTTCGCCTTCGGCGGCAACGCGCTGATCTGCACCAGCCTCTACATCGTCCAGCGCACCTGCCGCGCGCGGCTGTTCGGCGGGCCCGACATGGGCTGGTTCCTGTTCTGGGGCTACCAGTTCTTCATCGTCGCGGCCGCACTCGGCTATGTCCTCGGCGTCAGCCAGGGCAAGGAATACGCCGAGCCCGAATGGTACGTGGATCTGTGGCTGACGGTCGTCTGGGTCGCCTACCTCATCGCCTTCGGCGGCACGCTGGTGAAGCGTGAGGAGCCCCATATCTACGTCGCGAACTGGTTCTTCCTCGCCTTCATCATCACGGTGGCGATGCTGCACATCGTGAACAACCTGGCGATCCCGGTGGGCGATGGTTCCTCGCTATCCTACGGGCTCGCCGGCGGCGTGCAGAACGCGATGATCCAGTGGTGGTACGGCCACAACGCGGTGGGCTTCTTCCTGACCGCGGGCTTCCTGGGGATGATGTACTATTTCATACCCAAGCAGGCGAACCGCCCCGTCTATTCCTACCGCCTGTCGATCGTGCACTTCTGGTCGCTGATCTTCCTCTACATCTGGGCGGGGCCGCATCACCTGCACTACACCGCGCTGCCCGACTGGGCGCAGACGCTGGGCATGGTGTTCTCGGTGATGCTGTGGATGCCGAGCTGGGGCGGCATGATCAACGGCCTGATGACGCTCTCGGGTGCCTGGGACAAGCTGCGCACCGATGCCGGGCTGCGCTTCTCCGTCACCGCCGTGGGCTTCTACGGCATGAGCACCTTCGAAGGCCCGGTGATGAGCATCAAGGCCGTCAATGGCCTGTCGCACTACACGGACTGGACCATCGGCCACGTGCATTCCGGCGCCATGGGCTGGGTGGGCTTCATCACCTTCGGCGCGCTGTACTGGCTGTTCCCGGTGCTGTGGAAGAAGAAGGCGCTGTACTCCGAGCGCCTGGCATCCTGGCACTTCTGGATCGCGACGCTGGGCATCGTTCTCTACATCACCGCGATGTGGGTCAGCGGCATCATGCAGGGCCTGATGTGGCGCGCCTACGACGGCAACGGCTTCCTGCAATACAGCTTCATCGAGACCGTCGCCGCGATGCACCCCTACTACGTCATCCGCTGGCTCGGCGGCGTGCTGTACCTGAGCGGCGCCCTGATCATGGCCTTCAAC
Organism: Pseudomonadota bacterium; assembly: GCA_040386655.1. Taxonomy (GTDB): domain Bacteria; phylum Pseudomonadota; class Alphaproteobacteria; order Acetobacterales; family Acetobacteraceae; genus Plastoroseomonas. The sequence goes on from JAZKFA010000347.1 coordinate 8,342, forward strand.
CTTTGGAAGACCGTCACGATGCAGGAGGACGTCGCACCCGCGGTGCGTCCCGCATCCGAGCTTGCGCTCGCGGCTGAGTGAGGAAAACACGATGAAATTCTCGCATGGCATCATCGAGCGCAACGTGCTGCTGCTCGGTGTGCTGACCCTCATCACGGTCTCCATCGGTGGCCTGGCGCAGGTGGTGCCGCTGTTCACCCTCGAGAGCACCATCGAGCGCGTGCAGGGCATTCGCCCCTACACGCCGCTCGAGCTGCTGGGCCGCGACATCTATGTGCGCGAGGGCTGCTACGCCTGCCACAGCCAGATGATCCGCCCCTTCCGCGACGAGAATGAGCGCTACGGCCACTACTCGCTCGCCGCCGAGAGCATCTACGACCACCCCTTCCAGTGGGGCAGCAAGCGCACGGGGCCCGACCTCGCGCGTGTCGGCGGCCGTTATTCCAACGAGTGGCAGGCCGCGCATCTGCGCAGCCCGCGCGCGCTGGTGCCGGACTCCGTGATGCCGCCCTACGCCTTCCTCGATCGTCCGCTCGAGACCGACCGCGTCGTCGCGACGCTGCGCGCCCAGCGCCGCATCGGCGTTCCCTACACGGACGAGATGATCGCGAACGCGATGGCCGACCTGCGCGCCCAGGCGAATCCCGAGGCGGATGGCACCGGCCTGATGCAGCGCTACCCCCGCTCGCGGCAGGGGCTGTTCGACGGCGACGCGAGGCGCGTGACGGAGATGGATGCGCTCGTCGCCTATCTCCAGATGCTCGGCACGCTCGTGCAGTTCCGCGACGTGACGCCCGAACAGCTTCGGCAACAGTGAGGATGTGATGGACGCTCTTGCCCCATACCAGCACCTTTTCTCCACGCTCTGGGTGGTGTGGTTCTTCGTGCTCTTCGCGGGGATCCTGATCCGCACGCTGCGCCCCTCGCGCCGTACCGCGCTGCAGGACCACGCCCAGATCCCCTTCCGCGAGCAGGACCTGCCATGACCGCGAAGATCGAGACCGACGCCCATTCCGGCCAGCAGACCACCGGCCATGAGTGGGACGGGCTGCGTGAGCTGAACACGCCGCTGCCGACCTGGTGGCTGTACACCTTCTACGCCTGCATCCTGTTCGCGCTTGTCTACGTTGTGTTCTACCCGGCCTTCCCGTTCACGGGCGCGACCGGCACGCTCGGCTGGACAGCGCGCGGCGCGCTACCGGCCGAACTCGCTGCGCAAAACGAGCGCAACGCGCCGATGATGGCGAGGCTGCGCGACGCGACGCCGGAGCAGATCGCGGCTGACCCGGAACTGCGCGGCTTCGCCATCGCCGGCGGGCGCATCGCGTTTGCCAACAACTGCGCAGCCTGCCACGGCGCTGCGGGACAGGGCGCGCCCGGCGGCTACCCGAGCCTCGCCGATGACGACTGGCTGTGGGGTGGCGAGCTTGCCGACATCCGCACCACCATCGCCCACGGCATCCGCAACCAGGATAGCGAAGACGCGCGCGCGACCATCATGCCGGCCTTCGCGCAGGGCATCCTGACCACCCCACAGATCGCGGACGTGGCCGAGCACCTGCTGTCCTTCACGCAGCGCTCCACCAGCGCAGCCGCGGCCGCGCGCGGTGCGACGGTATTCGAGGAAAACTGCGTCGCCTGCCATGGTGAGCGCGGCGAGGGGAATGCGCAGCTCGGCGCGCCGGCGCTGAACGACCGCATCTGGCTGCACGGCGGCGATCGCGCGGCGATCATCGCCTTCATCGCGGCACCGCGTCTTGGCGTGATGCCAGCTTTCGGCCAGCGCCTGGATGCGGCGACGATCAACATGCTGACGCTGTACGTCCACAGCCTGGGTGGCGGCCGCTGATGTCCCTGGTCGGCCCCATCGAGGCGGAGGCACCGCCGCCGCCCCTCTATGCGGCGCCGCCCAGGATCTATCCGCGTGCCGTCAAGGGCCGCATCCGGCGGGTGAAATGGGCCGTGCTGATCGTGCTGCTCGGCCTGTACTACGTGGTGCCGTGGCTGCGCTTCGATCGTGGCCCGGGGCTGCCCGACCAGGCCGTGCTGGTCGATCTCGGCCATGCACGGCTGTTCTTCTTCTGGATCGAGCTGTGGCCGCAGGAGGTGTATTTCCTCACCGGCGTGCTGGTGCTCGCCGCCATCGGGTTGTTCGCGGCCACGTCGCTGTACGGCCGTGTCTGGTGCGGCTTCACCTGCCCCCAGACTGTCTGGACCGACCTGTTCATGCTGGTCGAGCGCCTGGTCCAGGGTGACCGCAACGCGCGCATGAAGCGCGACGCGCAGCCGAGTTCGCTGGACCGGACCCTGCGCAAGGCCGCGACGCACGCGGCCTGGATCGCCATCGCTGCCGCAACCGGCGGCGCATGGATCATGTACTTCAACGACGCGCCCACCGTGGTGCGCGCGATCGCGACTGGTGCGGCCAGCATCGAGGTCTATTTCTTCTTCGGGCTGTTCACGCTGACCACCTACGTGCTGGCCGGCTTCGCCCGCGAGCAGGTCTGCACCTACATGTGCCCCTGGCCGCGCTTCCAGGGCGCGATGCTGGATGAGAATTCCCTGGTCGTGACCTATCGCGACTGGCGCGGCGAACCCCGCGGCAAGCCGCGCGAGGCAATGAGCGGTGACTGCGTCGATTGCGCCGCCTGCGTGAACGTCTGCCCGACGGGCGTCGATATCCGCGAAGGCCAGCAGCTGGGCTGCATCGGCTGCGGCCTCTGTATCGATGCTTGCGACGACGTGATGCGCAAGCTCGACCGGCCCGAGGGGCTGATCGCCTTCGAGGCGCTGCGCAACCTCGCTGCCAGCCAGTCCGCGACGGGGGGCATGCCACCCTCCGCAAAGCGCTTTGCCATCGGCATGGCGGCGCGCAGCGCCCCGCGCTTCTTCCGTCCGCGCACCATCATGTACGCCGCTGTCCTCGGCGTGGTCCTCGCCGTTATGGCGGGCGCCTTCCTGATGCGGGAGACGGTATCGCTCTCGGTCCTGCGTGACCGCGCGCCGCTGTATGTGCAGCTGGCCGATGGCGGGCTGCGCAATGGCTTCACGATCAAGCTGGTCAACAAGACGCAGGCGCGTGTGGCCTATTCGCTGACCTTGCGCGGCCTCGACGGCGCGACGCTGCTGGTGCAGCAGGCCGCGCTCGATGGTGAGGGCCGTCCGCTGCTGGTCAGCTCGCCCGACGGCATCACGGAATGGCGCGCTCTGGTGACCATCCCCGCTGCGCGGCGCCTGACCGGAAGCCATCCGGTCGTCTTTGAAATCCGCGACCCGCTTGGGCAGGCCATCGCCACGGCGCAGGCGACGCTGGTGGGGCCCGCACAATGACCACACAGGCTTTCGACCCCGCGCGCGGGCGCTGGATCCCCTGGGTCTTCGTGGGCGGCATGGGGCTCGTGGTTGTGGTGAACGGCCTGCTCATCTGGTTCGCGTTGTCCACCTTCACCGGCGTGTCCACGCCGCGCGCCTATGATCGCGGCCGCACCTATAACGACGTGCTCGCCGAGGCCGCGCGGCAGGATGCGCTCGGCTGGTCGACGCAGCTGCGCCTTGCGGGACCGGTGCTGGAAGTGAGTGCACTGGATGCGAATGGCGCCACGCTCAGCGGGACGTTGGAAGGCGTGCTGCGCCGGCCGCTGACCGGCGCCGAGATGCCGCTGACCTTCATGTCCGTCGCACCCGGGCACTGGGCGGCGATGGCCGATCCCGCCCCTGGCCTGTGGGAGACGCGGCTGGTGCTGCGCAACGCGTCCGGCCGGCTCGACATCCGCCAGCGCCTGGTGGTGCCGTGAGCCTCATCGGCCGCATCGACGCTGCCCCGCCTGCCGCAAGCCTCGCCGCCTGCGAACATTGCGCCGCGCCCCTATCACCGGGCCAGGCGCGGTTTTGCTGTGCTGGCTGCGAGGGTGCGCATGACCTAGTCCAAGGCCTCGGCCTTGATCTCTACTACCGTCGCCGCGAAGGGGCCGCGGGTGCGCTGCGCCCGGTCGATCCGCCATCGATCAGCCTTGCCGCGCGGTGCGAATCACCTCGCACCGGCGAGCAGCGCATCGACCTCATCCTCGGCGGATTGAGCTGCGGCGCCTGCGTCTGGCTGGTCGAGCAGGCGCTGGCCGCGGAACCCGACGTCATCGCCGCCCGTGTCAGCCTGACCGCCCGACGGCTGACCCTGCGCTGGCGCGGCGGGCCGGAGCGCGCGGATGACTTCGCCAACATGCTCGCGCGCCTCGGCTTCCGCGTCGCCCCCTGGTCGCCCGCCTGCCTACGCGTTGCCGAGGATGCGGAGGGCCGCCGACTGCTGCGTGCTCTCGGCATCGCGGCCTTCGGTTCGATGAACGTGATGCTCGTCTCCGTCGCCGTCT
>JAZKFA010000348.1:0-14752 GCA_040386655.1 Pseudomonadota bacterium
CGCCAACCCCGTCGCGCAGCCTGGCGTGGTCGAACCCGGCGAGCCGCCGCTGCGCCATTTCGCCGATCGCGAGGGCCAGGCCGGCCTGGTCGAGCTATGGCCGGTCGAGGAAGACGCGGGCGACCTGCCGCCCGAACCCTGGCTGGTGCCGGAGACGCCGCTCGCCAGCGCCGGCAGCGCCGATGCGCGCTTGGCGCTGCGCATCGCCGAGACCATCCGCAGCTGGGTCGCGGATGGTGAGATGCTGCCCGCGCGCGGACGTCCGATCCGCTATGGCGACATCCTCGTGCTGGTGCGCAAGCGCTCCGGCGCCTTCATCCCCACGCTGGTGCGCCGGCTGAAGGAGCTGGGCGTGGCGGTGGGCGGGCTGGACCGGCTGGTGCTGGTCAACCAGATCGCGGTGCAGGACCTGCTGGCACTCGCCGATGCGCTGCTGCTGCCCGATGACGACCTGCAACTCGCCGCCGCGCTGAAAAGCCCGGTCTTCGGGCTGGATGAAGATGAGCTGTTCGCCCTCGCCCATGGCCGCACCGGCTCCCTGGCGGCGGCACTCGCAACCCATCGCGGCGGTGCGTCGCGGCTTGGGCAGGCGGCGGATCTGTTCGCCATGCTCGCCGCGCGGGTCGATTTCGCGGGACCGCACACGCTGTTCGCGGAGGTGCTGGGCGAACATGGCGGCCGCGCGCGCCTGCTTGCCCGGCTAGGGCCGGATGCGGCGGATGCGATCGACGAATTCTTGGGCAGCGCACTCGCGCATGAGCGGACGCATCCGCCGAGCCTGCAGCTCTTCGTCCACTGGCTGCGCCAGGGCGGGGCGATGGTGAAGCGCGAACAGGATGCGGGCCTGGACCAGGTGCGCATCATGACCGTGCACAACGCCAAGGGCCTGCAGGCGCCGATCGTGATCCTGCCCGACACCATCGGCCCGGGAGCGACCGACCGCGGCGTGCGCTGGGCGACCGAGCCGGACGGCACGCAGCTGCCCTTCTGGGCGCCGAACGCCACCTTCCACGTCCCGCCCTACCGCGACCTGCTCGACGCCGAGAAGGAGGCCGCCGCGCGGGAATCGCACCGTCTTCTCTACGTTGCGCTGACGCGGGCGGAGGACCGGCTGCTGATCGCGGGCTGGCAGGGCCGGGCGAACCGGCCGCCGGGCTGCTGGTACGATCTGGTCGCAGCCGGGTTCGAGGGCCTCGGCGCGGAACCCGGCGAGGATGGCATCCGCCGCTTCGCCTGCGCGCAATCCGCCCCGCCTCGCGCCGAGAAAGCGACAGCGCACGCCGCCGCCGCGACCCTGCCCGGCTGGGCCGCGCACCCGGCCCCGCCGGAGGGTGCGGAGGCCACCCTCGCGCCCTCCGCACTGCCCGGCGAGGAGGAGGGGGCGGCTGCCAATCCCCGCGCCGGGGCGGACCCGACCGGCCAGCGCTTCCGCCGAGGCCGCCTGGTCCATGCCCTTTTGCAGCACCTGCCTGAGCGCCCGCCCGGCGAATGGGAGGTGACCGCACAGCGCTACCTCGCCCGCGCCGGCGCCGGCCTCTCGCCCGAGGACCGGGCGGACGTGGCCGAGGAGGTGCTCGCCCTGCTGCGCCACCCCGATTGCGCGGCCGCCTTCGCCCCCGGCAGCCTGGCCGAGGCGCCGCTGGCGGGCCGGGTGCGCGGTCGGCTGATCGCGGGGCAGGTGGACCGCATCGTGGTCACGCCCGAGCGCATCCTGGTGGTGGACTTCAAGACCAACCGCCCCCCGCCCGTGCGGGAGGAGGAGGTCTCCCCGCTCTACCTGCGCCAGATGGCCGCCTACCGCGCCCTGCTGCGCGCCGCCTATCCAAATCGGGAGGTCGCTTGCGCGCTCATCTGGACCTATGGCGCACGGGTCATGCCGCTGCCATCGGCGATGCTCGACCTCCATGAGCCTTGACCGCGAGGCCCCGCGTCCCGATTTTGCCATGAGACGGGGCAGTCAGCCCCACCAGGAAGGGACCTCCATGTCCGAGAATACCGTTGCCGTGACCGATGAGAGCTTCAAGCAGGATGTGCTGGAAGCCGCCGGCCCCGTGCTGGTCGACTTCTGGGCCGAGTGGTGCGGCCCGTGCCGTGCCGTCGCCCCGGCCCTCGATGAGATCGCCAAGGAGTTCGCCGGCAAGCTGACCGTCGCCAAGGTGAACATCGACGACAACCCGATCACACCGAACGACTTCGCCGTGCGCGGCATCCCCACCATGATCCTGTTCAAGGACGGCAAGGCCGTGGAGACCAAGGTCGGCGCCATGCCCAAGAGCCAGCTGCGGGACTGGGTCGCCGGCGCCATCGCCTGATTTTGGTGGCCTCGAGCGCGTCTTCCCGGAGACACGCCTTGCGTGACGCGCTGCCTCCGGCGGCGTGGCTCGCGCCAGTAGCGGCGACCGGCCATTCCGCCTCGCGGCAGGTGCGGAGAGCGCCTTTCCGAAACGTGTCCGCAGGTGCCCAGCGCGCGTTGCGCCTGACGGTGTTCGCGCCGTAGCGCCCTGCGCGCGCGGCCTGAGACGCGGTCCGAGGAAGCGTCCTGACGTCACCGCCAGCGACGCTTGCCGGTCCGGCACGCCCGCCCATCTGCGAGGGCATGAGACACCTCCTCCTGCTTGCCCTGCTGCTGCCCGGCTGCGCCCAGGCGCAGCCCGACGCCATCGTGCAATCCGAACGCGCGCGCTTCCGCGTCGCCACCCTGGCCCAGGGGTTGGAAAACCCCTGGGGTGGCGCCTTCCTGCCCGATGGCCGGCTGCTGGTGACCGAGCGTCCTGGCCGCATGCGCATCGTCGCCCCGGACGGAACGCTGTCCCGCCCGCTTGACGGCGTCCCGCCGGTCGAGGCGCGCGGCCAGGGCGGCATTCTCGACGTCGCACTCGCCCCCGACTTCGCGACGACGCGGGAGCTGTGGTTCTGCCAGGCCGCGCTGACCGAGGCCGGCGCGCTCACGCGCTTCGTCCGGGCCCGTCTGGCCACAGACGCAAGCCGGCTGGAGGGTGTGACCACCGTGCTGGACGCGACGCCGGGTCAATCCAGCGGACGCAACCATTTCGGCTGCCGCATCGCCTTTGCGCCCGATGGCCGGCACGTCTTCCTCTCCACCGGCGAGCGGTATGAGCGTGAGCGGGCGCAGAAGCTGAACGACCTCGCCGGCAAGGTCCTGCGCCTCACGCGCGAGGGCCGCATTCCCGCCGATAACCCCTTCGTCGGCCAGGCCGGCGCGCGCGGCGAGATCTGGTCGCTCGGCCATCGCAATCCGCAGGGGCTTGCCATCGACCCCGCGAGTGGAGCGGTGTTCGAGGCGGAGTTCGGCGCCCGTGGCGGCGACGAGGTGAACCTCATCCAGCGCGGCCGCAACTATGGCTGGCCGGTGGTCACCAACAGCATCGACTACAACGGGTCCGTCATTTCCAACCTGCGCACCGCGCCGGGGTATGAGGATCCGCTGCGCGCCTGGACGCCCGCCATCAACCCCTCGGGGATCGCGTTCTACAGCGGCGCCGCGATGCCGGGCTGGCGTGGCAACCTGCTGATGGCAGGCCTCAGCGGGCAGCTGATCCGGCTCGAAATAGCCGATGGCCGCATCACCGGCGAGGAACGGCTGCTCCCGCGCAGCCCGCGGATGCGCCATGTGATGGTCGCCCCCGACGGCCGTGTCCACATCCTGACCGATGAGCGCAACGGCCGCGTGCTGCGGCTGGACCCCGCCTAATCCGCACCGCAGGCGAGAATCGCGGCGGCCAGGTCCTCCCCCGCCCAACCCACCGACTTGAAGGCCGTGATCTGCGCCGGTGCCTGCCGCCCGGCGATCTCGCCCCGGCACAGCTCGGCCAGCTCGCCCGCCACATGCGACTGGGTGATCGCGCCCTCCGCGATCGCCTGGAGCAGGTCGCCCGCCTCGGCGAAGGAACCGGCGCGGGTATCCACGACCAGCCGCGCGCGCGCGAGTGCGGCGCCATCCGCCTCCCGCATGTCCGGCCGGTAGGCGCCGACGAGGTCCAGGTGCACGCCTTCGCGCAGATCTCCGCCCCGGATCAGCGGCGCGGTCGCGAGCGTCGCACAGGAAATGATATCAGCCGCGCCGGGTTCAGGCCGAGTCACCGCCCGCGCGGGGTGCCCATGCGCCGCGAGACGGGTGGCCAGCGCCTCCGCGCGCTCATGGCGAGGGCTCCAGATGGTGATGTCGGTGATGGGGAACTGGTCGCGATAGGCCTCCGCCAGCGCATGGGCGACACGCCCGGACCCCATCAGCAACAGCCGCGCCGCATCCGGCCGCGCGAGGTGCCGCGCGGCGAGGACGGAGGTCGCCGCCGTGCGCCGGTCCGTCAGCATCCCGCCATCCAGCATCGCGCGCGGCACACCGGTTTCGGCATCCGACAGAAGGTACGCGGCATTCACCGCGGCCAGCCCGCGCGCCGCATTACCCGGCGCGACATGGACGATCTTCACCCCGGTATGACCGCCGCCTTTGTCCCCGGAGGCACGCCAAGCCGGCATCAGCAGCAGCGACGTCTCGCCCGCCGCGTGGCGATGGCGCAACGGTGCGTCGCAGCCCGCGCAGAACATCGCGTCGAGTGCTTCGATCAACGCGCCCCAGGGTAGCCGTCGGGCGACCTCCTCGGCATCCAGCATCAACATCGCTTGCTCCCCCGGCGTCAGCGGCCCGGCTTTTGCTAGCCTTTAACGCCGATGGAATCGAGCCTCCCCAAGGAAGGATGCGCTGGCGCTGGCCTTGCCGCTTTGCTAGGCGGTTGCGCGGGGCGTGGGCTGTTGCTGATTGCTACGGCCGCGCCCCTGGCGCAGCATCGTATAACCGGGAGGCCCGCGGGCGCCGATTGCGTCGCGGGACAATGAACAGGAGAAACGCATGACCGTTTTCGGCCATACCCTCAAGGCTGGCCTGCGCGCCGTGGCCTTCGCCGGCGCAGTGCTCGCGGCCGCACCGGCCAGCGCCCAGGCACCCGCGCAGGCGACAGGCACGCTCGACGCGATCCGCGCGCGCGGCACGCTCATTTGCGGCGTGAACACCGGCCTCGCGGGTTTCGCCCAGCCCAACAGCCAGGGCGTGTGGACCGGCTTCGAGGTCGACTATTGCCGCGCGCTCGCCATCGCGATCTTCAATGATGTGAACAAGGTGCGCTACGTCCCGACCACGGCGCAGGTGCGCTTCACCGCGTTGCAGTCGGGCGAAGTGGACGTGCTGTTCCGCAATACGACCTGGACGCTGTCGCGCGACACCTCGCTCGGCCTCGATTTCCCGGCGATCAATTTCTATGACGGCCAGGGCTTCATGGTGAAGCGCAGCGCCAACGTCACCTCCGCCCGCCAGCTCGACGGCGCGACCATCTGCGTCCAGCCCGGCACGACGACGGAGCAGAACCTGGCCGACTGGGCACGCGCTGCGCGCATCCGCTTCACCCCGGTGGTGATTGAGCGCCTGGAAGACAACATTGCGGCCTACCTCGCCGGCCGCTGCGATGCCTTCACCACCGACGTTTCCGGCCTCGCCGCCACGCGATCGGCGCAGTCGCAGCCCAATGACCACGTCATCCTGCCCGACGTGATCAGCAAGGAGCCGCTCGGCCCGCTGGTGCGCCACGGCGACCAGCGCTTTTCGGACCTGGTGCGCTGGCTGCATTTCGGCCTGATCACGGCCGAGGAGTTCGAGATCACCGCCGCCAATGTCGTCCAGGCCTCGACCGCGGACACGCGGCCGGACGTGCAGCGCCTGCTCGGCCGCACATCGGAGCTGGGGCAGATGCTGGGTGTCGACAATCGCTGGATGGTCAACGTGCTGCGCGCGACCGGCAATTACGGCGAGATGTTCACGCGCCACCTGGCGCCCATCGGCCTGCAGCGCGGTCCGAATGCCCTGTGGACCACGCCCGGTGGCCTGCAATACGCACCGCCTTTCCGTTGACCTGAACTGGCGCGGGCCCTTCGCGGGGCCCGCGCCCGCGTTTTGACCTGAGGAGAGGTTGCTCCATGTCCGATGCGACCGCTGACCCGCGCTTCAAGCGGACGGCCCCGAGGCGGCCCCTGAAACTCTCCTGGTCGGATGAGCGCGTGCGCTCGATCTTCTGGCAGGTGCTCGTGGTGGGCATCCTCGTGGCGATCATCTGGTGGCTGGTCGCCAACACGCAGCGCAACCTCGAAGTCCGCCGCATCGCGACGGGCTGGGGCTTCCTCCAGCGCGAGGCCGGGCTGCCGATCGCCGAGCACCTGATCGACTACAGCCCGACCGACAACTACCTGCGCGCGCTGATGGTGGGCGTGCTGAACACGCTCAAGGTCGCGGTCGTCGGTATCATCCTCGCCACCATCATCGGCACGCTGATCGGCATCGCGCGGCTGTCGAAGAACTGGCTCGTCTCCAAGATCGCGGGCATCTACGTGGAGGTCATCCGCGACCTCCCGCTGCTGCTGCAGCTGCTGTTTTGGTACACGATCCTGCAGGGGCTGCCCGGCCCGCGCCAGGCGCTGAACCCCGTCGATGGCGTGTTCCTGTCCAACCGCGGCCTGCTGCTGCCCTGGATCCAGTGGGAGGGGGCGCATACCGCCGCCCTCCTCGCCGCGCTCGTCGGCTTCGTGCTGACCTGGATGTATGGCGACCTGATGCGCGCGAAGCAAATGCAGGATGGTCAGCCGCGCCGCGTCTGGCCGGTCGGGCTGCTGCTGATCCTGGGCGGGCCGATCGCGGTCTGGGCGCTGCTGGGCGCGCCGTTCAAGCCTGACGTCCCTTCGCTCCAGGGGTTCAACTTCCGCGGCGGCATGCTGATGAGCCCGGAATACTTCGCCCTTTTGGTGGGACTGGTGACCTACACCGCCGGCTTCATCGCCGAGATCGTGCGCGCGGGCATCCAGTCCGTGCAGCATGGCCAGTGGGAAGCGGCGCAGGCGCTGGGGCTGAAGCCCGGCGTGGTGCTCAAGCAGATCGTGCTGCCGCAGGCGCTGCGCGTGATCGTGCCGCCGATGACCAGCCAGTACCTGAACATCACGAAGAACTCTTCGCTCGCGGTGGCCATCGGCTACCAGGACATCGTGAGCATCGCGAACACGACGCTGAACCAGACCGGCCAGGCCATCGAGGGCATTGCCATCATCATGGCCGTGTACCTCTCGATCAGCCTGTCGATCAGCCTGTTCATGAATTGGTACAACGCGAAGATCGCATTGGTGGAGCGCTGAGCCATGCCCTCTGACACGACGCTGACGCCCGCCACCATCCCCGCCCCGCCGGTCGAGTCGCGCCGCGCGCCGATCTCGGTGGTCGGGCCCGTCGCCTGGATGCGCGCCAACCTGTTCTCGGGCTGGCTGTCCACCGCGATCACCCTCGCGTTGGGCTACCTGATCATCACCAGGCTGATCAGCTTCGTCGACTGGGCCTTCATCAACGCGATCTGGTCGGTGCCCGTGAATGCCACGAACCAGCCCGACACCAGCGCCTGCCGCGCCGCGCGTGGCGTCGGCGCCTGCTGGGCCGTGGTGACCGAGAAGCACCGGTTCATCCTGTTCGGCACCTACCCCTTCGAGGAGCATTGGCGCCCCGCGCTCGCCTGCGTGATCTTCGTGGCCCTCTACATCGTCTCCGCCATGCGCCGGTTCTGGCGCAAGGAGCTGGCGCTGATCTGGATCGCGGCACTGACCGCCATCGGCGTGCTGATGTGGGGCGGCGTGCTGGGCATGCCCTTCGTCCCGCAGGAGCGCTGGGGCGGGCTGCCGATCACGCTGATCCTGTCCACCTTCGGCCTCGCCTTCGCCTTCCCGCTGGCGATCATGGTCGCCCTCGGCCGCCGTTCGCGCATGCCGGCGATCAAGGCGATCTGCGTGCTGTATGTGGAGCTGATCCGCGGCGTGCCGCTGATCTCGCTGCTGTTCATGGCATCGGTGATGTTCCCGCTGTTCCTTCCCGAGGGGATGAACATCGACAAGCTGCTGCGCGCGCAGATCGCCATCATCCTGTTCGCCGGCGCCTACCTGGCCGAGGTGGTGCGCGCCGGCCTGCAGGCGCTGCCCAAGGGCCAGTACGAGGCGGCCGACGCGCTGGGCCTCAGCTACTGGAACAAGACCGGCTTCATCATCCTGCCCCAGGCGCTGCGCATGGTGATCCCGCCGCTGGTGAACACCTTCATCGGCTTCTTCAAGGACACCTCGCTGGTGCTGATCATCGGCATCTTCGACCTGCTGACCGCGGGCAAGACCGCCATCGTCGAGCCCGCCTGGCAGGGCTTCGGCGTCGAGGTCTACATCACCATCGGACTGATCTACTTCGTGTTCTGCTTCGCGATGTCGAAGTACAGCCAGGGCCTCGAGACCGAACTCAACCAGCACCGCCGCCGCTGATTTCCGGGAGACGACAACCATGAGTGCAGCTTTCGAAACCGTCGCCTCCGCCGCCAGGCTCGACGCGCCGCCCGCCATCTCCATGGATCGCGTGAACAAGTGGTTCGGCGCGCTGCACGTGCTGCGCGACGTCTCGCTCGATGTCGCCCTCGGGGAACGCGTGGTGGTGTGCGGGCCTTCGGGCTCGGGCAAATCCACGCTGATCCGCTGCATCAACCGCCTCGAGACGCACCAGGAAGGCCACATCCTGGTCGACGGTATCGAGCTGACCGATGACGTGCGCGCACTCGACGCCATCCGGCGCGAAGTCGGCATGGTGTTCCAGAGCTTCAACCTGTTTCCGCACCTGACGGTGCTGGAGAACTGCACCCTCGCCCCGATCTGGGTGCGCCGGATGCCCAAGCGCGAGGCCGAGGAGCTCGCGATGGAATACCTCAATAAGGTGAAGATCCCTGAGCAAGCCAAGAAGTACCCGGGCCAGCTCTCGGGCGGCCAGCAGCAGCGCGTCGCCATCGCGCGCGCTCTGTGCATGAAGCCCAAGATCATGCTGTTCGACGAGCCGACCTCCGCCCTCGACCCCGAGATGATCAAGGAGGTGCTGGACACCATGGTCGCACTAGCGGACACGGGCATGACGATGATCTGCGTGACCCACGAGATGGGCTTCGCACGCCAGGTCGCCGACCGCGTGGTGTTCATGGACCGCGGCGAGATCGTGGAGCTCGGCACCCCCGACCAGATGTTCAACAGCCCCCAGACCGAGCGCCTGCAGCTCTTCCTGAGTCAGATTTTGCGGGGCCATTAGAAGGCCCCGCCAAATCTGAGGTTTTGTGTGCCCTCAAGCGCCGGGCGCGCGCTCCGCGCGCTTGGCTCGCCGCACTAGCGGCGTTCGGCCGTTCGGCCTCGCGGTCCGCTGCACGGCCCGAAGGGAAACGGACCTTCCCGCGCATCTCGCTGAATCGGGTCTGAGGAAATTCCTTCCCCAGCCTTCCTCGCTGCCTCTCCACCTCGCTTGAGACTCTCCCCGGCAGGGCGTAATGTTGCAGCGCATTACGGAGTATACCCCGCTTGAGTAACCCCGCTGCGGCCGACGATCGGCAGCCTTTGACGCCGGCGTTGCTCCTGGGCGTGCTCGGCGTCGTCTACGGCGATATCGGCACGAGTCCGCTCTACGCCATGCGGGCTTCGCTGCTGCACTTCGCGGCGGATGGCGTGGAAGCCTGGGAGATCCTGGGCATTCTCTCCCTGATCATCTGGGCACTCATCCTCACCGTCACGATCAAGTACGTCGTCTTCGTCCTGCGTGCGGACAACAATGGCGAGGGCGGGATTCTCGCGCTCATGACGCTGGCGCAGCGGCAGACCACCGGGCCGCGCGCACGCGCTTTCGTGATGCTGCTCGGCATGGCTGGTGCGTGCCTGTTCTTCGGCGATGGCGTCATCACGCCGGCCATTTCCGTTCTCTCGGCCATCGAGGGGTTGAAGGTCGTCTCGCCCGCCTTCGAACACGCGGTGGTGCCGATCTCGGTCGTGATCCTGATCGCGCTGTTTATCGTGCAGTTCCGCGGCACACGGCTGATCGGCGCGGTGTTCGGCCCCGTCTGCCTGCTGTGGTTCGGCACCATCGGCCTGCTGGGCCTGATTGAGACGGTGCAGAACCCCCGCGTGCTCCTCGCGCTGTCGCCCTACTACGCGATCCACTTCGCCTTCGAGTACAAGCTCGCCGCCTTCATCGCGATGGGCTCGGTCGTCCTCGCTGTAACCGGGGCGGAGGCGCTGTATGCCGACATGGGCCATTTTGGACGCCGCCCGATCCGCGTCGCGTGGAATTTCTTCGTCCTGCCGTGCCTGGCGCTGAACTATCTCGGCCAGGGCGCGCTGCTGCTGGGCAACCCCGCCGCACTGGAGAATCCCTTCTTCCTGCTGGCACCCGAATGGCTGCGCCTGCCGCTGGTCTTCCTCGCCGCCGCCGCGACCGTGATCGCGAGCCAGGCGATGATCTCGGGCGCCTACACCATCGCGCGGCAATGCGTGCAGCTGGGCTTCCTGCCGCGCCTGTCGGTCAAGCACACATCCGAGACGGAGGAGGGGCAGATCTACATGCCCCAGATCAACGCGCTGCTTCTGGTCGGCGTGGTGATCCTGGTCCTCAGCTTCCGCAATTCGGACAGCCTGGCGGCGGCCTATGGCATCGCGGTGACGGGCACCTTCGTGTGCACCTCGCTCCTGGCGCTCATCGTGTTCCGCCGGCAGTTCGGCTGGTCGTTCCCCCTGGTGACTGCGGTCTTCGTGCCGCTTCTGCTGCTCGACCTCACCTTCTTCATCGCCAACGTGCTGAAAATCCCCGAGGGTGGCTATGTGCCGCTGGTCCTGGGCGGCGCGCTGTTCCTGATGATGACGACCTGGCAGCGCGGCCGGCAGCTGCTGTTCGCGCGCTTCCGCCAGGACAGCCTGCCGCTGAAATCCTACATCGCCCGCCTGCCGCAATCGCGCACCATGCGCGTCCCGGGCATCGCCGTGTTCATGACGGGCCAAGCGGACTACGTGCCCGCCGCGCTGCTGCATAACCTCAAGCACAACAAGGTGCTGCATGACCGCGTCTTCTTCGTCACGGTGCTGAACCAGGACGAGCCCGTGGTGCCCGCGGAGCTTCGACGCGAGGTGAGCGAACTGGCGCCGGGGATCCACCGAGTGCTGATCCGCTACGGCTTCTCCGAAAGTCCCAATATTCCGCGCGAGCTGGAATCGCTCAGCGATTTCGGCGTCGCCTTCGAGCCCATGCAGGCGAGCTATTTCCTGGGTCGCGAACAATTGGTCGCGGCGGTGGTGCCGAAAATGTCTCGATGGCGCCAATATCTCTATGGCGCGATGAGTCGCAACGCCGTGCCCGCAACGGAGTTCTTCCGAATACCCTCCGACCGCGTAGTCGAACTCGGTGTACGCGTTGCCATCTAGCGGATTCGTTGAAGGATTGATGATGCGCTTGATGACGGTGACGCTGGCGATGGCGCCTGGTCCGGGCTTTCCCGAGGGCAGCCCGGGGCATCGCTACGTGCTGACCCTCGCACTCGACGGCGATGCGCGCCCCGATGCCGCCGCCTGGGTCGCCGATGCCTCCCCCTGGCCTGCGCTGCGCATCCGTCCCGGTGAGCCCGAGATCCATGGCGACGTGCAGTATGACGACGATAGCGGCTGGTCGCTCCGCTTCTTCGGCCAGGCCGATGACCGCTCCGACGCGCCATCGACCGTCCTCACGGTGCATGAGGGCCTGCGCCCTGGCGCCTACATCACCGTGAACGAGCCCGAGGGCGATGCGCGCACCTTCCGCGTCGTGGGCGTCGAAGCGGGCTGATCATCCGTCCGCGATGATGTCAGCGAGTTCGGGCGCCGCCGTCAGCATCGGGTAGTGCCCGGTGTCGATCTCATGCCAGCCCCCGCCGACTACCGCGTGCAGCCGGCGCAAATGGGCGACCGGCGGGTTGGTGCTGCGCCGGCACCAGACCACATCGGCGTTCCAGCTTCGGCCCCAGAACTCCGGCAGCACCACCGGCGCCTCCATCGCGGCGATCGGGTGCTGGGAGATGCGCGCGAGCGTCCATTCCCGCGTCGGTTGATCCATCTCTGCAAATAGTCGCGTCGCCGCATCCTCCCGCGAAGGTCCGGTGGTCAGCGCCGTATTCACCTTGGTCGGGCGGCTGACGATGCTGTCCACGGACTCGCCATCCTGCAGCACCAGCGCATCGGCGAAGACCATCCGCGCGATGCGCTCGCCCGCGAGTTCGGCCAGCCGCGCGAGCACCATTCCACCGGTGGACGTCCCGCAGGCGATCACGTCGCGCAGATCCTCATGGAACAGCAGCGCGGCCAGTTCCGCGGCATGCGTCTCCGTCGTGATGCCCGGCCGCAGCGCATGCGCGCGCTCCGCGCAGCCATCGAGCGTCGGTGCGAACACCAGATGCCCGGCCGCGCGCAGTTCGCGCGCGACACGGGTCCAGATCCAGCCGCCTTGGTAGGCGCCGTGGACCAGCAGGATGGTGCTCATGCGCGTGTTCCCTGGATGGCGCGCCAGATCACTTCCGGCGTCGCGGGCATTTCGATGTGGCGGATGCCGAGGGGGCGCAGTGCGTCGACCACGGCGCCGATCCCCGCCGGGAGTGCGCCGACCGTTCCGGCCTCACCCGCACCCTTCACGCCGAGCGGATTGGTCTTCGTCGGCACCGGGTTCGACAGCACGCTGAAGGCGCACAGATCATCGGCGCGCGGCATCACGTAGTCCATGAAGCTGGCGGAGATCAGCTGGCCGTCCTGATAGCGGATCGCCTCGCCGAACACCTGGCCCAGGCCCTGCGCGATGCCGCCATGGATCTGGCCCTTGAGCAGCAGCGGATTGATCACGTTGCCAACGTCATCCACCACGGTGTAGCGCAGCAGCGCGCAGGCCCCCGTCTCCGGGTCGATCTCGACCTCGGCGATGTGGCAGCCATTGGGGAAGGTCGCGTCGCCCGGGCGCGTGACGAGGGTGGCACCCAGCCCCAGCTCCGCACCATCGGGCAACACGCCGGGGATGTAGCTCTGCCGCGCCACCGCCTCGATGCCGATGACACGGTCCGTGCCGGCCACGCGGAATTCGCCATCGGCGAATTCGATGTCCGCCGCATCCGTTTCCAGCAAATGCGCCGCGATTTCGCGCCCGCGCGCGATCACCTTCCCCGCCGCACCGAACAGTGCCGCACCGGCTGCCATCATGGACCGGCTGCCGATCGTCCCGCGCCCATGCGCCACCACGTCGGTGTCGCCGAACAGGATGCGGATGCGCTCGGGTGGGATGCCCAGGTGTGTCGCCGCGATTTGGCGGAACACCGTCTCATGCCCCTGCCCGTGATTGTGCGAACCCAGCAGCAGCGTCATCGACCCGCCGGAATCGAAGCGAATCTCGGCCGCCTCCTCCAACGGCTTGCGATGGGGTCCACCCGCACTCTCGATCGCGTTCGCGATGCCGATGCCGCGCAGCATCCCACGCTGCTTCGCCTCCTCCCGCCGCGCCTCGAATCCCGCCCAATCCGCAGCCTCCAGCGCAAGCTCCATGTTCCGCGGGAAGTCGCCGCTGTCATAGGTGTAGTCGAGCCCTGTGCGGAACGGCATCTCCTCGGGCCGGATGAGGTTCCGCTGGCGCAGCGCAATCCGGTCCAGCCCCATCTCATCGGCGGCCAGGTCGATCAGCCGCTCCATCGCGAAGATCGCCTCGGGCCGCCCCGCGCCGCGATACGGCGCCGTCGGCTGGGTGTTGGTAAAGTAGCCCGTCACCTCCGTGCAGATATGCGGCGTGCGATACACGCCCGCCAATCCACCGACATTGTTGGTCGAGGAATTCGGTCCCTGCCAGGCGAGATAGGCACCGAGATTGGCCGCCGTCGTCACCCGCATTGCCAGGAAATCGCCATCCGCACTCAGCGCCAGCTCCCCCACCGAGGCATTGTCGCGCGCGTGGCTGTCGCTCAGAAAACTCTCGCTGCGCGTCGCGGACCAGCGCACCGGCCGCCCCAGCATCCGTGCGCCCACCAGCGCGCATACATGCTCCGGAAACGGGCTCTCCTTCATGCCGAACCCGCCGCCCACATCCGGACTGATCACCCGCAGCCGGTTCGACGCCACGCCCAGCGCATGCTCCGCGATCTCGTTGCGCATCACATGCGGCAGCTGCGTGCCCGTCGTTAGCGTGTAGCGACCCTCCTGCGCGTCATACGACGCGACCAGGTTCCGCGGCTCCATCGGCGCCGCCGTCAGCCGCGAGATCCGGAACTCCAGCCGCGCCACGTGCGCCGCGCGCGCGAACGCCGCCGCCACCGCATCCGCATCGCCCAGCCGGAAATGGAAACACTCATTCCCCGGCGCCTCGCCAGGCCACACCTCAGGCCCCGCCGCCGCCTCCGCCACGTCCGTGACGCTGGGCAGCGGCGCATACTCCACCTCGATCAATTCAGCCGCATCCCGCGCCGTCTCCAGCGTCTCCGCGAACACCGCCGCGACCGCATCACCCACATGCCGCACCGCATCCGACGGCAACGCACGCCACACCGGACTCACCAACGGCCCCCCACCGCGCCGGTGCCGCGGCGTCACGCACCGCAACACCCCCGGCACGTCCAACTCGCCCGCCGTCAACACCAACACGACACCCGGCGCCGCCCGCGCCGCCCCCACATCCATGCGAACAATCCGCGCCGCCGCATGCGGCGACCGCAACACGAACATCCTCACCCCACCCGCAACCGAGCCATCCTCCACATACCGACCCACACCACGCAAAAACCGCGGATCCTCGACCCGCCGCATCGGCGACCCAATGCGAAAACCAGATGCCGTCATGCGGACCTCAATGATGGGAGTGAAAGGCAGGCAAGGCGGGGGG
>JAZKFA010000349.1:0-4162 GCA_040386655.1 Pseudomonadota bacterium
CGGCTGCGCCTTCCGCGACCGCTGCGAGCACGCGCACCCCGCATGCGAAGGCGCGATTCCGCGCCGCGAAGCAGCACCAGGGCACGAGGTGCTCTGCACCCTGCCCGCCGGCTGGGCCGCGAAGGCCGCGGCATGAGCGTTCCCGCCATCGAGGTGCGCGGCCTGCGCCGGGTGTTTAACGTCCGCCAGGGGCTTTTCGCCGCGCCGCGCCAGGTGCTCGCCGTGGACGACGTGTCCTTCGCGGTTCCGGCCGGCAGCGTGTTGGGCGTGGTGGGCGAAAGCGGTTGCGGCAAGTCGACGCTGGCGCGGCTGATCCTGGGCCTGTTGCCGCCGAGTGCGGGCGATGTACTGGTGGATGGCAAGCGCCTGGCCGATCTCGACCGCCGCGCTCGTGCGAGGCTGATCCAGCCGGTGTTCCAGGACCCCTTCTCCTCGCTCAATCCGCGGCGACGCGTGGGCGACATCGTCGCGATGCCGCTTGTCGCGCAAGGCGACGTGGACCGGCGCGAGACGGCGCGGCGCGTGGGTGAGGCGCTGGAGCGCGTGGGTCTGTCCGCCGAGCAGGGCACGCGGTACCCGTCGCAGCTGTCGGGTGGGCAGCGGCAGCGTGTGGCCATCGCGCGCGCGCTGGTGCTGCGCCCGCGCATCGTGGTCTGCGATGAGCCGACCAGCGCGCTCGACGTCAGCGTGCAGGCGCAGATCCTCAACCTGCTCGCGGAATTGCGGACGGATCTGGGGCTGACCTACCTGTTCATCAGCCACAACCTCGCGGTGGTGGAACACGTGGCGAGCGAAGTGGCGGTGATGTATCTCGGCCGCATCGTGGAGCGGAACGAGAGCGAGGCGCTATTCCGCGAACCTCGCCACCCCTATACGCGCGCGCTGCTGGCGAGCGTGCTGACGCCGGAACCCGGGCTCGGCGTGCCCGATGTGGGCCTGGGCGACATCATGCCCGACCCCGCGAACATCCCCTCGGGCTGCCGCTTTCATCCGCGCTGCCCGCAGGCCTTCGAGCGTTGCCCGCGCGAGGCGCCGATGACCACGCCGGTGCCAGGCGGCTTCGTCGAGTGTCACCTCGCCGAAGCGCTCAACTGACGCCTATTTCCACTTGGCCAGGTAGAAGCGCGGCAGCTCGTCCGGGAAGGCCTTGAAGTCGAGCTGGCGCGAGAAGGCGTAGGTGTTCACGTAGGTATGCAGCGGCAGGAAATAGGCCTGCTCCGTAACGCGGCGGATGACGGCGGAATAGGCGCGCTTCCGCACCTCCTCATCGGCCGAGGACCCGCCTTCGACCAGCAGGCGCTGCACTTCAGGATCCCGCGCGTAATCCTCGTTCCCGCCGCCGAACCACTGCGGCATGAAGGCGGAGACGTCGTTGATCGAATAGCTACCCCAGCTGCCCATCGCCATGGCGAGCTCGCCGCGCTGGGAACGCTGGATCTGCGCTGCCACCTGCAGCAGGTTCAGCCGCGCGCGGATGCCCACGGCGTTGAGGTAGCTCTGCACCGCCTCGGACCATTGGCGCGGCTGCACGTAGCTGGTCAGCTCGATGTCGAAGCCGTTGGGGAAGCCGGCCTCGGTGAGCAGCGCGCGCGCCTTGGCGGGGTCGTACGGGTAGTCGACCGCGGCCGCCGCGTCGCAGCCGAACTGGGAGGGGTAGCAGGGCGCGGGCGGCACGCGGGAGCCGCCGGTGACTAGGCGTTCGGCAATGGTCCTGCGGTCGATCGCGTGCCAGACGGCCTGGCGCACCTTGAGGTTGGTCATCGGGTTGGGGCCGCTGCGCCCCGACGCGTCGAGCGAGAGGTAGCCGACGCGCATCGATTCCTGCTGGAGCGATTGCAGAGTGGGCAGGCGGTTCACATTGGCGATCTGATCCGGGTTCATGTTCCAGATCCAGTCGACCCGCTGGGAGAGCAGCTCCGTCAGCTCCGTCGCGGCATCGGTGACGAAGCGCGCGACGATGCGGCGGATGGCCGGGCGTCCCTTGGGGCCGCCCTGGTAGTAGCCATCGAAGCGCTCGTATTCGACGATGCTCGCACTGTCGACGCGGGTGATGCGGTATGGTCCGGTGCCGATCGGCGCGCGCGAATAGCCATCCGCACCCACACGCTCCCGGTAGGCCTTGGGCCAGATCGGCGTGACCAGCGCGAAGTAGTCCAGGGCGGCGGGCGTCGGCACCTTCATGTGCAGGCGGATGGACAGGTTGCCCGTCTTCTCCGCGCGGTCGATCCAGGAATAGTTGCTGGGCGTGGATACGCGCGCATCAGGGCTGGCGACGGTGTTGATGGTGTAGACCACGTCATCGGCGGAGAAGTCGCTGCCGTCATGGAACTTCACGCCGGGGCGGAGCGTGAAGTCGATCGTCGTGGTGTCGATCCAGCGCCATTCGGTGGCGAGTGCCGGGACGATGCGGAAGGTCTCGGGGTCGCGGTGGACCAGGCCGTCCCAGGCCTGGTGGCCGAGGATCAGGCCGGTGCGCTGGCTGTTGAAATACGGGTCGATGTTCGGCACGGCGTCGCGGAAGACGACGCGCAGCGTGTCGGATGCGCGCTGCGCCCCGGCCTCGGTCGCGGTGA
The DNA here is from genome assembly GCA_040386655.1 of Pseudomonadota bacterium. Taxonomy (GTDB): domain Bacteria; phylum Pseudomonadota; class Alphaproteobacteria; order Acetobacterales; family Acetobacteraceae; genus Plastoroseomonas. Next base: position 2,574 of record JAZKFA010000349.1, read on the forward strand.
GTGCGAGGGCCGCGGCGCCGGCCACGCCCTGCCCCAGCGTGCGGCGCCCGATCTTCCTGCCCTGGATGGTCATGCTCACGCTCCTTGATTGTTGAGGCAAGGCTAGGGGCGCGGGCCTGGGGTGGGCAAGCGCGATCCGCTCTAGGCCGGCGGCGCGGCGACATCTAGGCTTGCCAGCCGCGCACCGTGTCGCCGCAGGAGAAGCCACCGATGTCCGCCCTTCGCCAGGCCGAGCTCAACATCACCGATGCCGAATGGCAGGCGCGCTGCGACCTGGCCGCGCTGTATCACGTCGTGCAGCTGCTCGGCTGGACGGACCTGCTGGAGACCCACATGTCGCTGCGCGTGCCCGGCGAGCCCGGGACCTTCCTGATCAACAACTACGGCGACATGTTCGACGAGATCACCGCCTCCTCGCTGGTGAAGATGAACATGGCTGGCGAGGTGCTCGGGGGTGGGACGCGCTACAACATGGCGGGCTTCACCATCCACAGCGGCATCTACCGGGCCTGCCCGGAGGTCGCCTGCGTGATGCATTCCCACACCCGGGCGGGGGCCGGCATTTCGGTGCTCAAGCAGGGGCTGCGCCCGATCAGCCAGGATGCGCTGGAGGTGCTGGATGACGTCGTCTACCACCCCTACGGCATCCCGAGCTCGGCGGAGGAATGCGCGGCGCTTGGCGAGAGCGCGCAGCAGGGTGGTTGCCTGATACTGCACAATCACGGGCTGCTGGCGGCGGGCGCGACCATCCCCTCGACCCTGAAGCGCCTCTACATGCTGGAGCGCGCCTGCGAGGTGGAGCTGATCGCACGCACGCTCGATGAGCCCCCCCTGCTGATCGAGCCTCATATCATCGAGCGCGCAGCCAAGCGGATGAAGGGGCTGCGCGCGACGCCGGAGTACGGGCAGCGGCAGTGGGAGGCGCTGCTGCGCCGCATCGACCGAAACGGGGCCGACTACCGACGCTGAATGGGGCGCTTGGGTTGGGCGCTGGTCCCGAACCCGGTCATCTCAACAGCGCAGCGTGGGAGTCAGCCCGCGCCTGCCGAACGAACTCCGCCGAGCCCGTGCTGCGCGTGCTCTGTGCACCCGAGGCATTCATCACAAATGAGCATGAAATAACCCTATCAAATTGTATTTGCTATCAATTGGCGCCGCTGCGCACGATGGCGCAGGGGAATTGAAGCGCCAGCCGGTGGCGCGCATCCCGCTGCAAGGATGAGGCGAAGTACAATGGCCGTCACCGGAGCCGAACTCGTGGGCCAGGCGCTGAAGCGCCTCGGCGTCGATACGTTCTTCTTCCTCATGGGCGCACCCATGCTGCAGGCGGAAAAAGCCTGCCTGGACCTGGGCATCCGCGGCATCGACGTGCGGCACGAACAGGCCGCGGCGATGATGGCGCATGCCTATTCGCGGCTGCGCAACACGCCCGGCGTATGCATGGCGTGCTCGGGGCCTGGCGCGCTGAACCTCGGGACCGGCTTGGCCAATGCGCTGGTCGATTGCGCTCCCGTGGTGGCGCTCGGCGGGTCGAGCCCGGTGAAGGAATACGGCATCGGCGCCTTCCAGGAATTCGACCAGCTCGCCGC
>JAZKFA010000350.1:0-402 GCA_040386655.1 Pseudomonadota bacterium
CTACCAGGACGCCGCCAAGCTGGCGCAGCGCCTCAAGCCCGGCCTCGCCAGGCACCACGCAGGGCGCTTCCCCCCTTATAGCGGCGAGGAAGCCGGCCTGCTCGGCTTCGAGGCTGTCATGGTCCACCCAGGCGCCGCGATCGACCCCAAAGCCCGGCATGGTGGCGACCGGCTCCGCACCACCCCGCCGCAGCACCGCGTAACTGCGCGCGAGGAAATCCACCGCCAACTCGCCCTCGGTGCCGAGCACGCGCAGGCGCCGTTCCATGGCCAGGCTCACGCGGCTCGCGGTGATGACCGCGCGGCTGCCTGAGGGAAAGTCGAGGGTGGCAACGCAGAAATCGGGCCGCTCGGATGCCACGGCGGCCCCCACCGCCGCGACGCCCGACGGCGCCTCGCCGG
>JAZKFA010000350.1:412-3973 GCA_040386655.1 Pseudomonadota bacterium
GTTCATGTAGCGGACGTCGTCGCCTTGGGCCAACGACGGCGCCTCGCCGGCGAGTGCCATCACCAGGTCGATGTCATGGATCATCAGGTCCAGCACCACCGAGACATCCAGGCTGCGCGGCCGGAAGGGTGCGGCGCGCACCGCCTCGAAGCTCAGCGCGCGGCCGCCCGCGGGTGCTGCCAGCACGGTCGCAAAGGCCGCCGAGAATCGCTCGATATGGCCCACCTGCAGCACCACGCCCTGCTCGGCGGCGAGCGCGATCATCGCCTCCGCCTCGGCGACCGTCGCGGCGATGGGCTTCTCGACAAAGACATGCTTGCCGGCGGCAAGCGCGGCCATGGCCAGCGCGAAGTGCCCCCGCGTCGGCACGGACACGACAACCGCGTCGGCCGCCGCGATCAGCGCCTCCGCCGAGCCGACCGGAACCGATAGCTCGCCTGCGACCAGCGCGGCGCGTGCGCTGTCCATGTCATGGACGCCCACCAGTGCCATGCCTGGGTTCCCCGCCCATTTGACCGCATGGAATCGGCCAAAATGCCCCACGCCGAGGACTGCCACTCGCAGCATTGACTTGCTCCCGCTTCGGCCCGCGCCATAGCATTGGCGGTGTCGGGGGGGAATTGCACCCGTGCGGGCCCGCGCAACCGCGCCGCCCTTGCGCGGTGGGTCCCCCATCGTCATTCTCCGCCCCCTTTGCAGGGGCTACCTTCACCCGATGCTTCACTTCGCCCGTTGGAAGACATTCTCGATCCTCGGCGTGCTCGCCGCGGGGCTGCTCCTGTGCGTGCCGAACCTGCTGCCGCGCTCGACCTTCGCGAGCTGGATGCCGGCGCGCCAGATAAGCCTCGGCCTCGATCTGCGCGGTGGCTCCTACCTTTTGATGGAGGTGGACCTCAACGCGGTCATCCGCGAGCGGCTGGAAGGCATGGTCGACGCCGCGCGCACCCGGCTGCGCACGGCCAATATCCGCTACCAGAATCTCGCCGCCGATGCCGCGGGCAGGCGCGTCAGCCTGCGCGTGACCGATCCGGCCCAGGCGGCCGCCGCGGTGGCCGCGCTGCGCGAATTGTCGAACCCGATCCAGGGCCCCGCCGGCCAGCAGATTGCCGATCTCGACGTCGCCAGTGCGCCCGACGGCACCGTTACCGCGACGCTGACCGAAGCCGGGCTGCGCGCGAAATCCAACGCTGCGGTCGAGCAGTCCGTCGAGATCATCCGACGCCGCGTCGATGAGACCGGCGTCGCCGATGCGCTGGTCGCGCGCCAGGGTGCGAATCGCGTCCTGGTGCAGCTGCCCGGCATCGAGGACCCGAACCGCATCAAGGACCTCATCGGCCGCACCGCGCGGATGACCTTCCATCTGCTCGATGAGAACACCACGCCGGGCCAGGGCGCAGCGCCCCCGGGCGTGCAGTTCCTCAATGGCGAGCGCCAGGGCGAACGCTACGCCGTGCGCCGGCGCGTGGAAGTCGATGGCGCGAATCTGACAGATGCCCGCGCGGGGCAGGACAACCGCACCAATGAATGGGTGGTGAACTTCACCTTCGACAGCGTCGGCACCCGACGCTTCGGCGCCATCACGCGGGAGAATGTGGGCCGGGCCTTCGCGATCGTGCTCGATGAGAAGGTGATCAGCGCGCCGGTCATCCGCGAGCCGATCACCGGCGGCCGCGGCCAGATCAGCGGAAGCTTCTCCGCGCGAACGGCCAATGACCTGGCCGTGCTGCTGCGCGCGGGCGCCCTGCCCGCGCCGCTGACGGTCGTCGAGGAACGCAGCGTCGGGCCCGAGCTTGGTGCGGACGCGATCCGCGCTGGCGTGATCAGCCTCGCGGTCGGGACGCTGTTCGTCTTCCTGTACATGGGCTTGGCGTATGGGCTGCTCGGCTGGTTCGCCAATATCGCGCTCGCCTTCAACATCATCCTGATGCTTGCCGCGCTGTCGATGCTGGAGGCGACGCTGACGCTGCCGGGCATCGCGGGCATCGTGCTCACGCTCGGGACCGCACTCGACGCCAACATCCTGATCAATGAACGCATCCGGGAGGAAGTGAAGAACGGCAGGCCGCCGCACAGCGCGCTTGAGGCCGGCTTCAGCAAGGCGTCCGGCACGATCATGGATTCGAACCTCACGAACCTCATCGCGATGATCTGCCTCTACGCCTTCGGCTCCGGCCCGGTGAAGGGGTTCGCGGTTACCGTCGCCATCGGCACCGTCGTGCAGATGTGGACGGCGACGACTCTGGTCCGCCTGCTCGTCGCCTGGTGGTACCGCGCGACGCGGCCCAAGGAGATCCCGGCCTTCGCCAAGCCCGGTGCAGGGCTTTACGAGCGGCTGCGTCGGCCGCTGTTCCGCATCATCCCCGATGTGACGAAGATCCGCTTCATGAATGGCGCGAAGGCGGGGCTGATCGTCTCCGCCATCCTGTCCACGGGCTCGCTGATCCTGGCTTTCGCGCCGGGGCTGGAGAAGGGCATCGACTTCAAGGGCGGCATCGTGATGGAGATCCGCACGCCCGGTCCCGCCGACCTGCCCGCGCTGCGCACATCGGTCGGTGCCCTGAACCTCGGCGATGCCGGCCTGCAGGAATTCGGCGACGCATCGACTGTGCTGCTGCGCCTGCCCGCCCAGGGCGAGGAATCGCAGACGCAGGTGGCGGTGAACCGCATCCGCACCGCGCTCGAACAGGTGGCCCCCGGGACGCGCATCCTGCGCGTGGAGGCCGTGGGCAATCGGGTTTCCGACGAGCTGTTCATGGGCGGCATGATCGCGCTCGGCCTCTCGCTGCTCGCGATGCTGCTCTATATCTGGTTCCGCTTCGAATGGCAGTTCGGTATCTCCGCCATCGTCACGCTCATCCTTGATACGACGAAGACCATCGGGTTCATGGTGGTGTTCGGGATCGAGTTCAATCTCACCACCATCGCGGCGATCCTGACGATCATCGGCTTCTCAGCCAACGACAAGGTCGTGGTGTTCGACCGCATGCGCGAGAACCTGCGCAAGTTCAAGCAGATGCCGCTGCGCGAGCTGACCGACCTGTCGATCAACGAGACCCTGAACCGCAGCCTCGGTACCTCGATCACGCTGCTGCTGGCGGCCGTGCCGCTGGCGTTGTTCGGCGGCGCCACGTTGTCGGGCTTTGCGCAGGTGATGGTGGTGGGCATCATCATCTCCGCTTCTTCGTCGGTATTCATCGCCGCACCCATCGTGCTCTACACCGGCGAGAAGCGGCTGCGCCGTGGCGAGCCGGAGGCAAGTGCCGGCAAGGCTAAGCCGGCGCGCGCCGGATGATCGCGCGCCGCTCCGCGCTGGCCCTGACGGCGGGGCTACTCGCCCGCCCGGCGTTGGCGCAGCGGCGGCTGAATCTCACTCTCGTCGTCGGGGCTCCGGCGGGATCGGCCGCGGATCGCTGGGGCCGCGGCTTCGCGCCCTTCCTTGAGCGGCACTGGCCGCGCAGCAGCGTCGCCATCGCGAACATCGCGGGCGAGGCCGGCCTCGTCGCCGCGCGTGCCATCGCCGACGCGCAACCCGATGGCAAGGCTGTCGCCACCATCACGACG
>JAZKFA010000351.1:0-7359 GCA_040386655.1 Pseudomonadota bacterium
AGGGGCGCACGCTGCGCGAGATCGCGCGCAACTACTCGCACGGGCTCGACAGCCTCGTCGGCACGCCCGACGGCGTCGCTGCGCAGATGGAGGAAATTATGGCCGAGGTTGGCGGGGATGGCTTCATCATCTCGGGCCCGCTGACGCGCCGCTACATCACCGAGGTGACGGACGGGCTGACGCCGGCGCTGCAGAAGCGCGGCCTGGTGCGCACCGAATACAGCCACTCCCAATTCCGCGACAACATGATGGCGTTCTGAGGCGATGGCGCGGCTCATCCTGCAGCGTCTGTTCTGGCTGCTGCCGGTGGCACTCGGCGTCGTGACCATCACCTTCTTCGCCGCCCGCGTCTTCGGCGGCGACCCCACCGAGCTCTACACGCCACCCGAGGCGACCGACGCGCTGCGTGCGGAAATCCGCGAACGGCTCGGCCTCGCGGACCCGTTGTGGGTGCAGTATGTCCGCTACATCGGCGACATCGCGCGGCTGGATTTCGGGGTGTCTTTCTCCACCAACCAATCCGTCGGCGCGGATCTGACGGACAGGCTGCCGGCCACGCTGGAACTGGGGTTGGTGGGCCTTGGGCTGGGCGTTCTGCTCGGCGTGCCGCTCGGCGTGCTGGCGGCGGTGACGCGCGAAGGGCCCACGGATTTCCTGGTACGCGGCATCACGCTCACGGGCATGGCACTGCCGCAATTCTGGATCGGCCTGGTGCTGATCTGGGTGTTCTTCGTCATCCTCGGCTGGCTGCCGGGGCCGGTGGGGAGGCTGCCCATCGGCGTGGACCTGCCAGCGCCCATCACGGGCTTCCTGCTGATCGACCTGCTTCTGCTGGGCGACATGGAACGCTGGCGCCTGGCCGTGCTGCAACTCGTGCTGCCGGCCGGCACGCTGGCCATCGCCACGCTCGCTCCCATCGCGCGGGTCACCCGCGCCTCTATGGTGGAAGCCTTGCAGAGCGACTACATCCGCACCGCCATCGCGATGGGTCATGGCAAGCGCGCGGTGTGGTTCCGCTACGCACTGCGCAACGCGCTGCTGCCTGTGGTCACGCTGGTCGGCGTGCTGGCGGGCTACGTCTTCGGTGGCGCGGTGCTGCTGGAATCCATCTTCGGCTGGCCGGGCCTCGGGCAATACGCGCTGCAGGCGATCGAGAGTTCGGATTTCGCGGCGTTGCAGGGCTTCGTGATCTACGCGGCGCTGCTCTACGTGCTCGCCTTCCTCGCCGTCGACGTCCTGTACATGGTCATCGACCCCCGGATGCGCCGATGACGCGCGCGCCGCTGTCCTGGTCGATGCGGATCGGGCTCGCCATCCTGGGCTTCTACGTCGCGGTGGCGCTGCTCTCGCTGGTTTGGACGCCGCATGACCCGCTCTCGCCCGGCGTCGGCGATGGCTTCCTGCCGCCGAGCGTGGAATTCCCGCTGGGGACCGACCGTCTCGGCAGCGACGTGCTGTCGCGGCTGATGGCGGGGACGCAGTACAATCTCGGCATCGCGGTGCTGGCCGTGGCCATCGCGCTGACCGTGGGCAGCATCCTCGGTGTGATCGCCGGCTATTATGGCGGTGCGACGGACATCGCGATCTCCCGCGGTGTCGAGGTGTTCCAGGCCTTCCCCGGCTTGCTCTTCGCGATGCTCATCGTGAAGGCGGTGGGGCCGGGGGTGGTGAACGTCATCCTCGTCCTCTCCTTCGTGGGCATCCCTGACTACGTGCGGCTTGCGCGCGCGGAGGTGCAGTCGCGCCGCAACTGGCCCTATGCGGAGGCGGCGCGGATGGTGGGCAACCGGTCCTGGCAGGTGGCCTTCCGCCACATCCTGCCCAACAGCACCGGGCCGTTGCTCGCCTTCACCTCGATCAACGCCGCCTTCGTGGCGCTGGTAACCGCGAGCCTCGGCTTCCTCGGCCTCGGCCTCAGCCCCAACACGCCCGAGTGGGGGAACATGATCGCCCGCGGCCAGGACGGCGTCATGACGGGGGAGTGGTGGATCTCCTTCTTTCCCGGCCTGGCGATCCTCGGCATGACCGGGGCCTTCTACCTGCTCGGCGACGCGCTGTCGGACCTGACCGACCCGCGCCGGCGCCGATGAGCGACTATCTGCTCGAGGTCACCGGGCTGAGCGGCGCCTTCCGCTCGCCTACCGGTGAGCTGACGCCCGTTCTGCACGACGTCTCCTTCGACCTGCGCGCAGGTGTGACCACCGCGATCGTGGGGGAGACCGGCAGCGGTAAGTCGCTGACGGCGCTGTCCATCCTGGGCATCCAGCCCGCGACATTCGTGCGCAGCGCGGGGCGGATCATCTTCGACGGGCAGGACCTGCTCGCACTCGATGCCCGCGCCCTGCGCGCCGTTCGTGGCCGGCGCATTGCCATGGTCTTCCAGGATGCACGCTCCGCACTCAATCCCGTCTTCACCGTGGGGCGGCAGCTCGCCGATGTGCACCGGCTTTATCATGGCGGCAGCCGCGCCGCTGCGATGGACGCGGCGATCGACGCGCTGCGCCGCGTCGCCATTCCCGAACCCGCGCGGCGCGCCCGGCAGTACCCGCACGAATTCTCCGGCGGCATGGCGCAGCGCGCGATGATCGCCCTGGCCGCGCTGATCTGCCGGCCCGAATTGCTGATCCTCGATGAGCCCACCACCGGCCTCGATGTCACCACCCAGGCCGAGATCATGGAACTGCTGGCCGAGCTCGCCCGCGCCGAGCGCCTGACCACCTGCCTCATCACCCACGACCTCGGCGTGGTGGCGGAGAGCTGCGACCAAGTCGTAGTCATGAATGCCGGCCGCGTGGTCGAAACCGCGACGACGGAGGCGATCTTCACCAGCCCGCGCGAGGCCTACACGCAGCGCCTGCTGGCCGCGAGCCAGCTGGTCGAGGGCGCGGCATGACCACCGAACCCTATGTCGTGCTCCGCGCCACCGGCCTGCGCCGGCACTTTGCCCAGCCCGGCGGCCGCAAGCTGATGGCGGTGGACGGCGTGGACCTCATGCTCGCCGCCGGGGAGACGCTGGCGCTGGTGGGCGAGAGCGGGTCGGGCAAGTCGACCGTCGCGCGTTGCGTGGTGCGGCTGATCGAGCCATCCGGCGGCGATGTGGCCATCAACGGCCGCTCCATCCTGCCGCTGGGCGCGATGGACCTGGCCGCGCTGTACCGCGAGGTGCAGATGGTCTTCCAGGACCCAAACGCCTCGCTGAACCCGCGCATGTCCGTCCGCCAGGTGCTGCACGAGCCGCTGCGCCTGCAAATGGCCATGCCCGAGCCGAAGCGCGAGCAGCGCGCGCTGGCGCTGATGGCAATGGTGGGCCTGACGCCGGGCCATCTCGACCGCTACCCCCATGAGCTGAGCGGCGGCCAGCGCCAGCGCGTCGGCATCGCGCGCGCCATCGCCGCCGAGCCGAACCTGCTGATCCTCGATGAGCCGACCGCCTCGCTCGACGTCTCCGTCCGCGGGCAGATCCTGGCCCTGCTGAAGCAGCTCCAGCGCGACCTCAAGCTTGCCTACCTCTTCATCAGCCATGACCTGCAGGTGGTGCGCCATGTCGCAGACAGGGTGGCCGTGATGTACCTCGGCGGCATCGTGGAGACCGGGCCAACTGAGGCGGTCTTCACCCGCCCGATGCACCCCTATACGCGCGCGCTGCTCTCGGCCGCGCCACTCGCACGCTGGGGCATGAAGCGCGAGCGCCTGCGCCTGATCGGCGAGATCCCGAGCCCCATCGATCCGCCCGATGCCTGCCGCCTCGCCGGGCGCTGCCCCTTGCAGCAGCCCGCCTGCACGGCAGGGCGGCCGGCACTGCAGCCGGTCGCGCCCGGCCACGCCTCCGCCTGCCCCGTCACATCAGCCTGATGTCCGAACCCAAGGAGAAGCCCGCCATGAAGACCTCCCGCCGCAGCCTCGCGCTTGGTGCCGCCGCCGTCGCATTCGCGGGCGGCGAGGCCCGGTCGCAGGGTGCTGCGACGCGCCCGCTGGTGCATTCCCTGCCGGCGGATATCTCCAGCCTCGACCCCGTCGATTCCCGCAGCCAGCAGGACCAGGAAATCGGCGTGAACATCTATGAGCGCCTGGTGCAGATGCGCTTCGCCGAACAGCCCGACGGCACCTTGCAGGCGCACCCGACCGAAGTCGTGCCGCAGCTGGCGGAATCCTGGGTGGTGGAGGGCCCGGTCATCACCTTCAAGCTGCGCGCCGGCGTCCGCTTCCACGGCACCGGCAACCCGCTGACGTCGGAGGATGTGCGCTACAGCTTCGAGCGCCTGGTCCGCATCGTCGGCAATGGGCGCAACCAGGCGGGCATCGCGGGCATCTTCCGTGCCGAGCAGATCGAGACGCCGGACCCGATGACGGTGCGAATCACCTTCACCGACAATCACGGCACGCCCACCGCGATCCCCGTCGCGCTGACGTCGATGAAGTTCTTCCAGTTCGCCATCGTGGACAGCGTCGAGGTGAAGAAGCACGTCACCGCCGCCGACCCTTGGGGCAACGCCTGGCTGATGCAGAACGTCGCCACCACGGGGCCCTACTACATCGCCGCGCGCACGCTGGGGCAGCAGATCGAGCTGCGCGCCGTGCCCAACCATTGGTCCGGCCGGCAACCCGCCTTCGAGCACGTGATCCTGCGCATGCGCGGCGCCGCCGACCTCGTGGCCCTGATCCGCGGCGGTGCCGTGGACTACGCGGCCGAGGGGCTGACGGGTCGGCAATATGATGCGCTGGCGGCGGCGGGATTTCCCGTCATCAACGGCAACACGCCCACCATCCTCCGGCTGTCGATGGCGATGGACAAGGCGCCCTTCACCGATGCGCGCGTGCGCCAGGCGATGCTGTATGCGATGCCGATCGACCGCATCATCCGCACCGCGCTCGCGGGTCGCGGCGCGCGGCAGAGCTGCTACTTCAATCGCGATGACATCACCTGCAACAACAGCTTCGCGCGCTACACGCTGGACCTCGATCGCGCGCGGGCCCTGCTGCGCGAGGCCGGGCAGGCCAATTTCTCCTTCGATTTTTGGTACAGCGCGGCGCTGCCCTACAACAACGACATCGGCATCCTGGTCGCTGATTCGCTCAAGGCGATCGGCGTGACGGTGAACCTCAAGCCGACACCCGCGCTGCAGCTGCTCGACGCCATGCGCGGCCGCATCAACGGCGTGAACGAGGAGATGTCGGGCATGTTCATGAATGAGAGCGTTATTTGGCTCAACGATCCCTCGACGCTGACGAACCTGGCCGTCGCGACCAAGTCGGCGACGGCGGGCGTGACCAACTGGGCGCGCTACAGCGACGCCGAGGTGGATGCGCTGCATGAGCGGTTCCGCAATTCCACCGATGTGGAGGGCCGCCGCGCGGCCTACCAGCGTATCCAGGACAAGCTTGCGGAGTCCGCCGCGACCTCGAACCCGCTTGTCATGCTGGGGCGCACGGTCGTGACCAGCCGGCGCGTGACGGGCGTGACCTTCAGCCAGGATCCCTTCGCGCGCTACGCCTACCTCAAGCCGCGCGCCTGATACGGGAGCCTCACCCCGCGTGGCGGTTGCGCGGCGGGGTGAGGCCCAGATTCTCCCGCAGCGTCGGCCCGGCATATTCATGGCGAAACATGCCGCGCGCGCGCAGCTCCGGCAGCACCAAACCTACGAATTCATCGAGCCCGAGCGGCAGGACGGGTGGGCACAGGTTGAAGCCGTCCGCCGCCTCGCCCTCGACCCACTCCTGCATGTCGTCGACGATATCCTTGGGTGTGCCAACCAGCACCCGGCCGCCGAAGCCGGCTGCGATGCGCGTGTAGAGCTGGCGGATGGTGAGGTCCTCGCGCCGCGCCAGCGCGAGCAGGTTCTTCGAGATGCTTTTAATCAGCGGATTGGTGGGATCCGGCACCGGGCCGTCCACGGGGTGGCCGGTCAGGTCGCCGAGCTGGCTGTAGAGATACGACAGGCCCAGCGCGGGATCGACGAGCGCGTTCAAGAGGTCGTACTGCTCGTGCGCTTCGGCGCGCGTGCGGCCGATGAACAGCGTCACGCCGGGCATGATCTTGAGGCTGTCGCGCGCGCGGCCGTGCTTCTCAAGGCGTCCCTTGAGGTTCGCGTAATAGGCCTGGCCCGAGGCGAGATCGAGCGGGGCGGCATAGACCACGTCGGCGCTTCCAGCGGCGATCTCCAGCCCCTGCTCGGCGGCACCGGCCTGCACCAGCAGCGGCCGGCCTTGCGGCGTGCGCTTGATGGTGAGCGGGCCCTTCACCTTGAAGTGCGTGCCGACATGATCGAGCGCATGGAGCTTGGATTGATCGAAGAAAATGCCGCTCGCCTTGTCGAAGACCGGCGCATTGGGTTCCCAGCTGTCCCACAACCCCTTCACCACCTCGACGAATTCCGCCGCGCGCTCATAGCGCAGCTCGTATTCCATGTGCTTGTCGCGGTTGAAGTTCTTCGCCTCCGCCTCGGACCAGGAGGTGACGATGTTCCACCCCGCCCGGCCGCCGCTGAGATGATCAAGCGACGCCCATTTGCGCGCGATGTGGAAGGGCTCGTTGTAGGTGGTCGACGCGGTGGCGACGAGGCCGATGCGCGACGTCACCGCCGAAAGCGCGGAGAGCAGCGTCAGCGGCTCCAGCTCCAGCGTCTGGTGCGAACGGCGCAGCGCACCAGGCGGGTCATCCTTGGTGCGCAGTCCCAGCCCATCGGCGAGGAACACCATGTCCAGCTTCGCCGCCTCGGCCGTCTGCGCGATGTACTTGTAGTGGCTGAACTGCGAGGCGGCATCGGGATCGGCAGAAGGATGCCGCCAGGCCGCAGCGTGGTAGCCGAGGTAGCGCATCGACAGGCCGATCGCGATCTGTTTCGGAGTGCTCATCGCCGGGTGCTTACTTCCATTGAGGGAACTAGGTTTTCCTCCGCACGCCAGCAACGGGCCTCGTGGCCATCGCCGAAGGCAAGCAGTGGCGGCATCTCCGAGCGGCAGCGATCTACCACCATGGGGCAGCGCGGGTGAAATGCGCATCCAGTGGGAGGATTCAGCGGCGAGGGCAGCTCACCTTCGACCGGCACATAGGCCTCGCGCCGGTCAGGATCGATCGAGGGCGAGGCGGCGAGCAGCGCGCGCGTGTACGGGTGCAGCGGGTTGGCGAACAGGGCGCCGGCCTGCGCCGTCTCCACGATGCGGCCGAGATACATCACCGCCACACGGTCCGCGATGAACTCCACCAGGTGCAGGTCGTGCGAGATGAACAGATAGGCGAGGCCGAGGCGTTCCTGCAGCTCCATCAGCAAATTCACGATCTGCGCCTGCACCGAGACATCCAGCGCCGACACCGGCTCGTCGCAGACGACGAAGCTCGGGTGCAGCGCCAGCGCGCGTGCG
>JAZKFA010000352.1:0-887 GCA_040386655.1 Pseudomonadota bacterium
GTACCGCCTCGACACCGGATTCGATCAAGGGGTCGTAGAAATCGTCGATGAGATTCAGAACATCAGCGGCTTCCGTGACGTGATTGATCTTCACACGAAACTCAGCAGAACCAGGCAAGCCCTTGGAATACCACGCAACATGCTTGCGCGAGAGACGCACGCCCGTGTCTTTGCCATGATGGGCGAGCATCGCCTCATAATGTCTTGTGAGTACGGCTTTCTGCTCGGCAACGGACGGCTCATTCTCGACGATGCCAGTGGCGAGGAAGCGTGCCACCCGCGCCAACAACCACGGCCGCCCATAGGCGCCACGGCCGATCATCACGCCATCGGCGCCCGACAGGCGCAGTGCCTCGGCCGCATCCTGCGGGCTCAGGATGTCGCCATTGGCGATCACCGGCAGGTCCACCGCGTCCTTGACCTGGCGGATGAAGGCCCAGTCCGCGGTGCCGGTGTAGAATTGCTGTCGGGTCCGCCCGTGCACCGTGACCATGCGAATGCCTGATTCCTGGGCAATTCGCGCGAGGCGGGGGGCGTTCAGGCTGGTGTGGTCCCAGCCCATGCGCATCTTGAGTGTCACCGGCACGTCCACCGCGCGGACCGTGGCCTCCAGGATTCGGGCGGCTGCGACCTCGTCGCGCATCAGGGCGGAACCGGCACTCTGGCCAACCGCCACCTTTTTCACGGGGCAGCCGAAATTGATGTCGATCACCGCCGCCCCACGATCGGCGGCCAGCCGCGCCGCCTCGCCCATCACGACAGGGTCGCAGCCGGCGAGCTGGACCGAGGCCGGGCCGCCGAAGCCATCAACCTCGGCCATCTTCAGGGTCTGCCGGTTCTCCCGCACCATCGCCTGGGAGGCGATCATCTCGCTGACAACCATCGGC
>JAZKFA010000352.1:897-10710 GCA_040386655.1 Pseudomonadota bacterium
TCGGCGCGCCAAGCGAACGGGCGAGTTGGCGGAACGGGAGGTCGGTGACGCCGGACATGGGTGCGAGAATCACCGGCTGCTCGATCCGGACGCCGCCGCCGAGATCGATCGGGCGCAATAGCGAAGGAGCGGCTTCTGGCCGTGGGGGCTCTCGGGGGATGCTCATGATTTAATCAAGCTAAGGCCAGGCGGGCCACAGTGCTAGGGCTAAGCCGGGATGTGCGAGAAAAACATGCACGTCGCCGGCGAGAAGGCGGCCCCTCGCCTGAGCGATACGCCTCGTCTAAGACGCATCCATGCGCATCATTGCCCTGCTCATGGCTGCCGGCCGTGGCGCCCGCTTCGGCGGGGAGACGGCCAAGCAATTCGCGATGATCGGCAATCGCACGGTGCTGCGGCATGCGGCGGAGGCCTTGCTGGCTGAAGGTGGCGTTACCGCCCTGCTCCCGGTCTGCCACCCCGGAGAGGAGGCGCAGGTCACCGCCCTGCTTGCGGGCCTGCCTTTGCTGCCCGCAGTCGCAGGCGGTGCGACACGGCAGGCCAGCGTGCGCGCTGGGCTCGAAGCGCTTGAAGGCGATCCCCCGGACTTCGTCCTGGTGCACGATGCCGCGCGTCCGATCATTCCCGCCGGCACCATCCCTGGCCTCGTCGCGGCGCTTCAGACGTCACCGGGCTCCATTCCCGCGCAGCCCGTCACGGATACGCTGAAGCGAGCAGAAACCGCATTCATCGTCGCCACCGTCCCGCGCGAAGGGCTATTCCGGGCACAGACACCGCAGGCCTTCCGCTTCGTCCCGCTGCTCGCCGCCCATCGCGCCGCTACCGCCGAGGTCACCGATGACGCAGCCCTGCTCGAAGCTCAGGGCCTGCGCGTCGCCCTCGTCGCGGGGTCCGAGCGCAACATCAAGATCACCCACCCCGAGGACCTCGCCCGCGTGACCGCCCTGATGACCCCTACCCTGATACCCCGCATGGGCACCGGCTTCGACGTTCATCGCCTGGTGCCCGGCCGGCCACTGGTGCTGTGCGGCGTGACGATTCCGCATCCGCTTGGCCTTGATGGGCATTCGGATGCCGATGTCGGCCTGCACGCCCTGTGCGACGCGATCTACGGTGCGCTGGCGGAGGGCGATATCGGGCGGCATTTCCCACCCTCCGAGGCGGAGTGGAAGGATGCCGACAGCGCCCGCTTCCTGCGCCATGCGGCCGCGCGTATCGCCGCGCGCGGTGGCATGCTCGCGAATGCCGACGTCACCCTGATTTGCGAGCGACCGAAGATCGCGCCCCATGCGGAGGCGATGCGCACGCGCCTCGCCGAACTGCTCGGCGCTCCGGTTTCGCGCATTTCAGTCAAGGCGACGACGACCGAGCGCCTCGGCTTCACCGGGCGCGGCGAAGGCATTGCCGCCCAGGCTGCCGCGGTGGTGATGCTGCCGGATTAATGGCGGGGCAGCGTCACGGCTCCATGGTGCCGCGGAGGCGGGCGAGCACCCCGAGGACGGAAGCGGCGGATTCTGGGCGGCCGTAGTAGTAGCCCTGCGCGGCGGTGCAGCCCATCGCCTTCAGACCGTCGCGCTGCTCCACCGTCTCGACCCCTTCGGCGGTGATCTGCAGGCCAAGTGCGCTGCCGAGCTCGGCGACGGCGCGGATGATGGCCAGCGATTCCAGCCCTCCCGGCAATTCCCCCACGAAGCTGCGGTCGATCTTGAGCCGGTCGCAGGGCAGGTTGCGCAACTGCGCCAGCGAGGAATAGCCAGTGCCGAAATCATCGACCGCGATGCGCACACCGAGCGCCCGGATGGCATTGATCTGCGCGCGCACCGGAGTGGTCTGTGCCACGGCGACAGTCTCCGTGATCTCGATCTCCAGCCGCCAGCCCGGCAGGCCCGATGTCTCCAGCGCCTCCCGCACCTGATCCACAAGACGGTTGTTGGCGAACTGGGCGGCGGCGACGTTGACCGAGACGGTGATCGGCTCGGGCCAGCCCGATGCCTCTGTACAGGCCGTGCGCAGCACCCATTCCCCGATTTCGGCGATGAGCCCGCGCTCCTCGGCGACGGGGATGAAGGCCATGGGTGGGATCATGCCGCGTTCGGGGTGCATCCAGCGGATCAGCGCCTCGAAGCCCGTCACGCGTTCGGTCGCGAGGTCCATCAGCGGCTGGTAATGCAATACGAACTGGCCGTTATCCAGCGCTTGGCGCAGGCCGGATGCGATGTCGTGCCGGTCCCGCGCGCGCTGTTCCATCGCCGGGTCGAAGCGGCGCAAAGCGCCGCTGCCCTCGATCTTCACCTCGGCCAATGCGATCCCGGCGCAGCGCAGCAAGGGCGCGGCTTCCCTCGAATCCTCGGGGGCGAGCGCAAGGCCAGCGCGGGCCACCATGACGACCGATTGGCCGAGGATCTGCATGGGTTCGGACAGGCGTGCGGCCAGGCGCCGTGCAACTCGTTCGGCCGCCCCGGCGCTGTCCACGCCGGCCTGAAGCACGGCGAATTCATCGGCACCGATGCGGGCGACCAGGTCCTGGGCGCGCAGCCCTTCCTTCAGCCGCGCCGCGGCTTCGCGCAGGACAGCGTCGCCCACGGCGTGGCCTAACCCGTCATTGAGCGAGCGGAAGCTACGGAAATCGAAGGCAGCGACGGCGCAGGGACGGCGCCGGCGATCGCGCAGGATGGTGTCGAGGTTCGCAAGAAAGCCCTGCCGATCCTCAAGCCCGGTGAGCGGATCCACGCCCGACGCGGTCACCGGCGGCGCGGCCGCCAGGCGCGGGCGCAGCAACAGTACGCCGCCCGGCAGCAGGGCCAGGTGGCAGGCGAGCAAGGGCGCCCCGCGCGACGTCCATTCATTGCTGTCCGCCCCATTGAGGACGGCAACCATGGCGCGCAACAGAAGCTTCGCCGCCGCCGGCGTGAAGCAGGGGCTGGCGGCGAGGACATGGCCGATATCCGCACCGGTCAGGGGTGCGGCGTCGAGGGCGAGCATGTCGATGGCGCCGGGATTGGCCATCAGCACGCGCAGAGACCGGTCGCACAGCATCACCGGCTCGGGCAGGGCGCGCACGGTTTCAAGGGCGGGATCGGGCGCGGGTACGGGGCGCTGGATGCTCGCGGGCCGGGTGGCGATCTCGGCAGTCGGCGTGTCGCGCCGCGGCCGCGGAGCGTCCACGATGGTGAGCAGCTTCCTCATGGCCGGCGCCTCCTCGTCATTGGAGGGCACCGGGTCGGCGTGCCGCAGCGTCATGCTCGCCATTTCCGCCTTAGGTGGCGCGGCTGGAATGAACCGCGCCTGGCAAACCTAGGCGGCAAAGCTGAACAAAGGATGGAGGCCCGGCGTCAGGCGCGTTCCAAGATCGAGACGTAGTTGGCGACCGCCGCGCCGCCCATGTTGAACACCCCGGCAAGGTCGGCGCGCGGCAGTTGCATCGCCCCAGCGCTGCCGGTGAGCTGCATCGCGGCGAGCACGTGCATCGAAACGCCCGTGGCCCCGATCGGGTGACCTTTCGACTTCAGACCGCCCGAACGGTTCACCGGCAGGCGGCCATCAGCCGCCGTCCAGCCCTCGAGCGCGGCGCGGGCGCCCTGCCCTTCGGCGGTCAGGCCCATCGCCTCGTATTCGATCAGCTCGGCGATGGTGAAGCAGTCATGCGTCTCGACGAAGGAGAGGTCGCCGAGGCTCGTGCCGGCCTGGTCATGGGCGCGGCGCCAGGCCTCGGCGGCACCTTCGAAGCGGATTATGTCGCGGGCGGCGATCGGTAGCAGATCGTTCACCTGCACCGCCGCGCGGAACGCGACGGCCTTCGCCATCGCGCGCGCCGTCTCGGCGTCGGCCAGCACCAAGGCCGCGGCGCCGTCGGAAACCAGCGAGCAATCAGTGCGCTTGAGCGGGCCCGCGACATAGGGGTTCTTCGCACTCTCCTCGCGGCAGAAGGCGTAGCCGAGGTCCTTGCGCATCTGCGCGTAGGGATTGTCCACGCCGTTCCGGTGGTTCTTTGCCGCGATCGCGGCGAGCGCGTCGGACTGGTCCCCGTGTCGCTGGAAGTAGGACTCCGCGATGCGGCCGAAGACGCCGGCGAAGCCGCCGGTGATGCCGCCCTCGCTCGCCTGGTGGCTGGCGGTGAGCAGGATCTCGCCCACCCGCTGGCCGCTGACCGCGGTCATCTTCTCGGCACCCACGACGAGCGCAATGCGGCCGCGACCGGAGCGGATGAAATCGCGCGCGCCGTGGATGGCGGCCGTTCCGGTGGCGCAGGCATTCTCGAAGCGCGTGATGGGCTTGAAGCGCATCTCCGGTACATGCTGGAGCATGAGCGAGGAAGGGAAGCCCTGTGGCGTGAAGCCCTCCCCGTAGACCCCGACGAAGCCGGCATCGACCTCCTCGGGGGTGACGCCGGCATCCTCAATCGCCGCGCGGGCGACGCGTCCGATCAGGGTCTCGAGGTCGGGGGCGTCCTCGAGCTTGCCGAAGGCGCTGTGCGCCCAGCCGATGATGCAGGCTTCGGTCATGGCCGATGTCCTTTGCGTGTGACGAAGCGAGACTAGCGACCCGGCGCGCGGCGGGAAAGCACGGCGAGAGGGACAAACCCTTCCGCGAGCGCAATGCCTGGAGCACGATGGGCACATGCTTACGCAGCTTTCCGTCGCGGTCATTGGTGCGGGTGTCGCCGGCCTCGCCGTCGGCATCCGGCTCGCCCGTGAGGGGCATCACGTCACGCTGTTCGAGCGGTTTCCCGAAGCGCGCCCGGTTGGCTCGGGGCTGATGCTGCAGCCGACCGGGCTTGCGGCGTTGGAGAGACTGGGCCTGCGCGATGCCATCACCTCGCTCGGTGCCAGGATCAACCGGCTGCATGGCAGCACCGATCGCGGCGCGACGGTGTTCGACCTGGGCTACAGCGACCTCGTGCCGGGGCTGCATGCCATCGCGGTGCACCGCGCCGCCTTGCATGGCGTGCTTTGGGACGGACTCTGCGGGAGCGGCGCCTCAATCGAGACGGCCCGTGCGATCGCGAGCGTTGAAGCCGTGGCTGATGGGCGTGCCCGGCTGGTGGACGCTTCTGGCCGCGCGACGCCGGCCTTCGACCTGGTGCTGGACGCCTCAGGCGCGCATTCCACTCTG
This sequence comes from Pseudomonadota bacterium, assembly GCA_040386655.1. Classification (GTDB taxonomy): domain Bacteria; phylum Pseudomonadota; class Alphaproteobacteria; order Acetobacterales; family Acetobacteraceae; genus Plastoroseomonas. The sequence goes on from JAZKFA010000352.1 coordinate 6,010, forward strand.
CGGCCGGCCCCCGGCGGCGCGCCCTTCGCCTATGGCGCGGTCTGGGCGAGTGTGCCCGACAGCGGCTTCGCGCCGAACAGCCTCACCCAGCGCTACATCGCCGCGCACACAATGCTTGGATGGTTGCCGGTCGGCCGCGCGACTGCGGGCGGAGCGCCTCTCGCGGCCTTTTTCTGGAGCCTCAAGCCCGATGGGCACGCCGCCTGGGCGCAGGGCTTCGCGGCTTGGCAGGAGCAGGTGGCAGCACTCTGGCCGGCGATGGCGTCGGTCGTGGCCGCCTTGCCGGGGCCGGAAGCGCTGACGCTCGCGCGCTACATGCATTACACCGCCCCGGTACCCTTCCGCGGGCCGCTGGTGCTGCTGGGCGATTCCGCGCACGCGACATCACCTCAGCTCGGCCAGGGCGCGAATGCCGCGCTGCTCGACGCCATGGCGCTGGCCGATGCGCTGGAACGGTGCGCGGACATTCCCACGGCACTCGCCGCCTATGGCGCGGCACGGCGGGCGCATATCCGGTTCTACCAGGCCGCCTCGCGGCTGATGACGCCGTTCTTCCAAAGTGATTCCGCCACCCTCGCCTGGGCAAGGGACCGCGTCTTCGACCGGCTCAAGCTGGTGCCCTATCTGCGGCGGGAGATGATCCGGACACTGGCGGGGCTGAAGACCGGGGCCTTCTCGCATGAGGATGCCACGCGATTGGCCGGGGCCGAACAGCGGTAGCGAAGCCTGGCGCGCCCTGAGGGACTCGAACCCCCAACCAGCCGAGTAGAAGTCGGCGGCTCTATCCAGTTGAGCTAAGGACGCGAACTCATTGGCTTAGTGGGACCAGTTCTCGCTGCGACCGAACTTGAAGTTGTCGGCGTAGCTCTTCGGCTTGATGGCGGCTGCGGGCGCCTTCGCGGGCTCCACCACGTAGTCGATGCCCCGGGCCTGCGCATAAGCAACGGCGGCCGCTTCGGTCGGGAAGGCCAGGAACACCTGGGAGGTGGTGTCGCCCGACCCCGCCCAGCCGGTCAGTGGGTCGGCGCGCTGAGGCTCGCCGGGTTCGAATTCCAGCATCCAGCGCACGCTCTTCGCGCGGCCGGACTGCATGGCAGACTTCGTCACGGGGTGAATTCGCGCGCGCTGCGCCATCGCCGGCATTCCTTCCAAGACCATCGGGGCGGCGGGACTCGAACCCACGACCTCCTGTACCCAAAACAGGCGCGCTACCAGGCTGCGCCACGCCCCGTCGGTCGCGGCGCAACTTATGGTGGCGCGGGGCGCGCGTCCAGCAGGGCGGGCCGCGGCATCAAGGCTGGGTGTTGAACAACCGGTGCAGCACGCGGTCGCCCACGCGCAGGTTCAAGCGTTCCGCGGCACCTCCGGCGAGTTCCAGCGTGGCCCGCACCGGCCCGCGGCTTTCCACGGTGGCGAGGCTGAGCGGCACCGTCCGCTCCGCGATGCGATGGATGCGGCCATCGGCGGCGATGAACACCATGTCGAGCGGGATCAGCGTGTTGCGCATCCACATCGTGCTCTCGCGCGGGGCGCCCCAGTCGAAGATCATCCCCTCATTGTCGGCCATCGCCGTGCGGAACATCAGCCCGATCATCTGCTGTTCGGGGGCGAGCGCCATCTCGACGGTGAATTCCAGCCGGCGGTTGTCACGCGTGGCGATGACCATGCGCTCGGTGGGCAGCCTCGGCTGGGGTTCGCTGACGCCGGGTTGGGCCAGGGTCGCGAAGGGCTGCGCGGCGAAAGGCAGGGCCGCGAGGGAGAGCAGGAGTCGGCGCTTCATGGCGCGGAGTATGCCACGCTTTCCGGCAGGTCGCGCATGACGGCTTGGCAAGCCCGCACCACCTCCGCGCGCACGGGCGCGGGCGGCTGCGGCGGATCCACTAGCGTGGCGAACCAGTGCGCGGGCGGGTCGCGTCCTGCCGCACGGGACCAGGTGAGCGCGCGAAGGACGGCCTGTGCGTCGTCGGGCAGGCGCTCCGGCGTGGGCAGGCCGTTGAGCACGCCCCAGAGCCCGGCCCAGCAACGCGCCACGGACCAGGGATTGTAGCCGCCGCCGCCGGTGACGATCAGCCGCGGCGAGAGGCCCATCACCGCGCGCAGCGTGCCGAAATAGGCGTTGTTGGACAGCGCGAGCCGGGCCAGCGGATCCTCCGCCAAGGCGTCCGCGCCGCACTGAACCAGGATGGCCTGCGGCTGCCAGTGGCGGATCAGCGGCAAGATCGCGGCGTGCAGGACGAAGGCGGCCTCCGCGTCGCAATAGCCTTGGGGGACGGGGATGTTGCGCGCGCCGGCGATGGACTCGGTCCCGGTGAAGGGCCAGCGCCCGGCCTCATGGATGGAGATGGTCATCACGCGCGGATCGGTCGCGAGGGCCGCCTCCACGCCGTCGCCATGATGCGCGTCGAGATCCAGGTAGAGCACCCGCTCCAGCCCCTGGTCGAGCCAGGCGAGGATCCCGAGGACCACGTCGTTGAGGTAGCAGAAGCCCGATGCACGGTCCGGCTGACCGTGATGCGTCCCGGCGCCGGGCACATGCGCGACGCCCCCTGCCCGCGTCAGCTCGGCGGCCAGCAGCAGGCCTCCGGCGCCGGTGCGGGGGCGGTCGAACATCTGGCCGTAGACGGGGTTGCCGCGCGCGCCGATGTCGAAGCGCGCGCGATCGGCCTCGGCCACGGACTGCGTGATCTGAGCGCGTTCGAGGGCCGCGACATAGTCGGGCGCATGGAAGCGGGTGAGGTCCTCCGCACTCGCGCGCGGGCTGTCGCGATACTGACCGGGCGCGACCCAGCCCAGCGCGCGGATGAGGTCGAGCGCGGTCGAGACGCGCGGGATGGAGAGCGGGTGCTTCCCCCCAAAGGAGGAGCGCCGGTAGATCTCGGAACCGATCAGGATAGTCGACATGAGTCCTTGATCTTGGCCCGGGGAGGCGCCGTGGCAAGGCAGTTCAGTGGCGACCCGACGTTGCGCTTGAATTGCACACCGGTAACCGGCCACCCTGCCTTCGGCGGCCGGCAGAGCCGCGAACACAGGAGGAATGCTCATGCCCACCCTCTCCCGTCGCGGGTTCTTCGGCGCGGCTTGCGTTGCCTGCGGCACCGGCCATCTCGGCTTTTCCGCGACGCCCGTGCAGGCGCAGGCACCCGCCGGCTGGTCCCCGCCGGCCCCGGCCCAGCGCTGCCCGTCCCGCTTCGGGCCGAATGACCGGCGCGGCTACATGAACCTGCTCAACGATGCCAAGCGCCAGTCGGCCGCCCGCCTGATCACGCGCGGCGAGGTCATCGAGCTCGGCCACCGGCTGGAGCCGGCAATGCCCTTCTTCGGCACCCGTCGCTTCGACCTGCACACCAAGCGCACCTTCATGAACCCCGAGCCGAACAACCGCGGATCGAACGAGGAGATCGTGATCTCCGAAATCGGCCAGGTCGGCACCCAGCTCGACGCCTTCCCGCACCAGACGATCGGCGACCAGATCTACAATTGCGTCCCCTATGACCCGCTCTCGACCCGCGGCGGCTTCCGCGAGATGGGCGTGGACACGATCGGCACCGTCTTCACCCGCGGCGTGATGATCGACGTCGCCAAGCTCAAGGGCGTGCGCACCCTGCCGATGAGCTACGAGATCACGGTGGCCGATCTGGAGCAGGCGATTGCGCGGCAGAACCTGCGGCTGGAACCGGCCGACGCCATCATCATCAACACCGGCTGGAACCACCTGTGGGGCGTGGACAACGCGCAGTACGTGCGGGGATGCCCGGGCATCGGCATCGCTGCCGCCGAGTGGCTGATCCAGCGTGAGCCGATCCTGCTCGGGTCCGACAACTGGCCGGTCGAGGTCGCGCCCAACCCGGACCGCAACGCCTCCCTGCCGGTCCACCAGATCGCGCTGGTGGTGCATGGCGTGCACCTGCTCGAGAACATGAAGCTGGCGGAAATGTCGGAGCGCGATATCGGCGCCTTCGCCTTCATGATGCAGCCGCTGAAGATCGCCGGTGGAACCGGATCGACCGTGGCACCTTCCGCACTGCTGTGAAGAACCCGGCCGGGGGGGTGAATCCCCCTGGCCGACCGATCAGGCGGCGGCTGGGATCGCCCGGCCGCTGACCAGGCGCAGGATGCGCGTCGGCCGCTCCACGCCCATCAGGCGATGGGTGATCAGGATCACGCTGCGCCCGGCGGTCGCGGCTTCCAGGGTCTCGAGGAAGGCGCGCTCCGTCGCGGCATCGAGGCCCGCGGCGGGCTCGTCCAGGATCAACACGGATGCCGGCGAGAGCAGCACGCGCGCGAGGACCAATCGCCGCGCCTGGCCGCCGGAAAAACGCGCCCCCGCCTCTCCGCATTGGGTCGCGAGGCCGTCGGGCAATGCCCGCACCACTTCGCCGATGCGGGCGCGGTCGAGCGCCTGCCACAGGGCGGCGTCATCGGCCTCCGGCGCTGCGATGCGGAGGTTGGCGGCGATGGTGTCGTCGAACAGCCGCGCATCCTGGGTCAGGCAGGCGATGCGCGTGCGCACCTCCGCCGCCGGCAGCGATGCGATGTCGACGCCGCCGAGCGTGATGCGCCCGGACGCGGGCGCGGCGAGCTTCAACAGGAGCGCGGCGAGCGTCGACTTGCCGGCACCGGAGGGACCGAGCAGCGCGACCCGCGCGCCTTCCGGCACATCGAGGTCGAGCGATTCGAAGACCGGCGCGCGGTCGCCCGCCC
>JAZKFA010000352.1:10720-10984 GCA_040386655.1 Pseudomonadota bacterium
AGCAACGCATGCCCGAATGCAAACACGTTGACCTCGCCCGCCCAGGCGAAGCGCACGCCTTCCAACCTGAGCGCGTGGCCCGTGGGCAGCGTGGCAGGCGTGGTGGGCTCGGCCACGGGCGGGGCGGTGTCGGCCGCCTCGAACAGCCGCGCCCCGGCGGCCGAGGCCGCCGCGATCGAGGCGCCGGCGCGCGGCATGAGGCCCAGCGCCTCCGCCGAGGCGACCGCGAGGAAGACGCCGAGGACCGCCGGCGCGGTGCCGTCG
>JAZKFA010000353.1:0-7088 GCA_040386655.1 Pseudomonadota bacterium
TCCGCCTCGTTCCGCGCTTCGGCGCTGTCGACGACGACATAGCCCATCTCGTTCGCGGTCTGGAGGAACTGCGCGGAGATGTTCAGGCCACGGCGGGCGAAGACCTCGTTGATGCGCGACAGCATGCCCGGGGTGTCGCGGTGCAGATGCGTCCACCGGGCGCCGGTCGGGCGTGCGGGCAACTGCACGTTGGGGAAGTTCACCGCGCCCAGCGTGGTGCCGGTGTCGCTGTATTCGGCGAGCTTCTTCGCCACTTCTTCGCCGATGCGCTCCTGCGCCTCGGCGGTGCTGCCGCCGATATGCGGCGTCAGGATCACGTTCGGGATGCCCTGCAAGGGAGAGACGAAGGCCTCGCCATTGCGCGACGGCTCGATGGGGAAGACATCGACGGCGGCGCCCAGGATGTCGCCGCGCTTGAGCGCATCGGCCAGGGCATCGAGGTCGATGACGGTGCCGCGGGCGTTGTTCACCACCACCGCGCCCTTCTTCATCTGCGCGATCTCGCGTGCGCCGATCATCCCGACCGTGTCGGTCGTCTCCGGCACATGGATGGTGATGGCGTCGGAGCTCGCGAGCAGGTCGGCAAGCGAGGCGGCCTGGCGCGCATTGCCGTGCGGCAGCTTGGCGGTGTGGTCGTGGTAGAGCACGCGCATCCCGAAGGCCTCGGCAAGCACCGAGAGCTGACTGCCGATATTGCCGTAGCCGATGATGCCCAGCGTCTTGCCGCGCATCTCCCAGCTATTGGCCGCGGACTTGTCCCACCCGCCGGCATGCGCAGAGATGGATTTCGGGAAGATCCCACGCATCAGCATGACGATCTCGCCCAGCGTCAGCTCGGCGACGGAGCGCGTGTTCGAGAAGGGGGCGTTGAACACCGCGACGCCCCGCCGCTGCGCCGCCTCCAAATCCACCTGGTTCGTCCCGATGCAGAAGCAGCCCACCGCAATCAACCGGTCGGCGGCGGCGAAGACCTCCTCCGTCAGTTGGCTGCGGCTGCGGATGCCCAGGATGTGCACACCCTTGACCGCCTCGCGCAGCGCCTCGCCCTCGAGCGCCTTGGGAACGCGCGTGACGTTCTCGTAGCCGGCGCCGCCGAGCAGGGCGACGCCGCTATCCGCGACACCCTCCAGCAGCAGGATGCGGATCTTGTCCTTGGGAAGCGAGATGCGGTTCATGCGCTGCTTCCTGCACAAGCGCCGCGTGTGGCGCAAGCGGGTTGCATGCGGGGCAGGGCTCAGATTACAATTCTGAAATCTTTGATGGGACTCGCCTGATGAACGTGCCTAAGCGGGCCTCGCCCTTGCTGGCCGGGCTGCTTGAGATGACCGCGGGCGAGCCTGCCGCGCGCCGGGCGCTCGCCCGCGCGTTGCGCCTTGGTGCCACGCTACGGATGGGTGAGCGCGCCGTGGCGCTGTTCGCTCTGTCGCTGATCGAGGCGGCACGCCGTGCCGGGCCGAAGCCTGCCTGAGATCAAGCCAAAGTCTTGACGAAGTAAACGCGGTCGAACCCGTCCTCTTGCCGCCGGTCCACTTCGGCGTAGCCCAGGCGCGGATAGATCGAGAGGTTCTCGACCATCCTGGCGTTCGTGTAGAGGTGAATGGCGGGCAGTCCTGACGCGCGCGCCGCATCCTCGCAGGCGGCGATCAGCGCCTTGCCAATGCCGCGTCCGGCTGCGGCGGGCAGCACTGCGACATTCTCCAGGAACATGTGCGCGTCGCGGGGGAAGAACACGATGAAGCCGTTCAGCGCACCGCCATTGCAGGCCGACACATGCACCTGTCCCAGCGCGATTTGCGCGGCGAAATCCGCGAGCATCGGCACCGGTTCGCGGCCGATCGCGTCGACGTAGCGGGTATAGGCGGCCACCGCGCAAGCGCGGATCGCGGACTCGTCCGCCGGGACCGCGGGGCGGATCATCACCCCACGCGCACCAGCACGTGCCGCTTCTTGCCCAGCGAGAGCGTCAGCACGCCATCGCGCAGATCCGCCTCGCCCAGCCCATGCGCGGCATCGACCAGTGGGGAGCCGTTCAGCGATACGCCGCGCCCGGCGACCAGGCGCCGGCCCTCGCCCTTGCTCGCGGTGAAGCCGGCCTGCATCAGCAGGTCCACAATCGGCGTGCCGAGCGCCGCACTGATCGAGGGGAGGTCGGCACTTGCCGCCGCACCCTGGACGAAGGTGCGGTGCGCGGTCTCGGCGGCCTGGGTGGCGGCGTCGCGGCCATGCAGCAGCGCGGTCGCCTCGGTGGCCAGCACCTTCTTCGCCTCGTTCACCTCCGCACCGCCGAGCGCGGCCAGGCGCGCGATCTCATCGAGCGGGAGTTCGGTGAACAGGCGCAGGAAGCGGCCGACATCCGCATCCTCGGTGTTGCGCCAGAACTGCCAGTAATCGTAGGGGCTGACGCGCTCGGCGTTCAGCCACACGGCACCCGCCGCGGTCTTGCCCATCTTGGCCCCTGAGGCGGTGGTCAGCAGCGGCGTGGTCAGCGCATGCGCCTCGCCACCCGTCACACGCCGGATGAGGTCGGCGCCGAGCACGATGTTCCCCCACTGGTCGGACCCGCCCATCTGCAGCGCGATCCCGTGGCGGCGGTGCAGTTCCAGGAAATCGTAGCTCTGCAGCAGCATGTAGTTGAATTCGAGGAAGGAGAGATTCTGTTCCCGCTCCAGCCGCAGTTTTACGCTGTCCATCGACAGCATGCGGTTGACCGAGAAATGCCGGCCAACCTCGCGCAGGAACGGCACATACAGCAGCGCGTCCAGCCACTCCGCGTTGTCGAGCATGATGGCGTCGGTCGGGCCGTCCCCGAAGGTGAGAAAGGCGTCGAACACCTTGCGGATGCCGGCCTTGTTCACCTCGATCTGCGCATCGTCGAGCAGCGGCCGCGCCTCGTCGCGGAAGGACGGGTCGCCCACCTTCGTCGTCCCGCCGCCCATCAGCACCACCGGCTTGTGCCCCGTGCGCTGCATCAGCCGCAGCAGCATGATCTGCACGAGCGAGCCGACATGGAGGCTGTCCGCCGTCGCGTCAAAGCCGATATAGCCAGGCAGCGGGCCGAGCTTGAGGCGCGCGGCGAGCGCGTCCTCGTCGGTGGTCTGGTGGATGAAACCGCGGGCGCGGGCCTCTGTCAGGAAATCTGCCGGCATGGGTGCTCTGGGGCTTTCGTCGGATCGGCGGGGCTAGCACACTCGCAAAATGCTGAGAACCATCGGGCTGATGAGCGGCACCTCGCTGGACGGCGTCGACGCCGCCATGGTGGAGACGGATGGCGAGCGGATCGGCGCGCTTGGCCGGCGCGCGACGCTTCCCTACCCGCCGGCGCTGCGCCGCGACCTGCGTGACCTGCTGGACCGCGCGCAGAACGGCCTCGACCCCCAGGATCCAGCCCTGCGCGACGCCGAGCGACGCCTGACCGAGGTGCATGCGGAGGCTGTGGCGGCCCTCGGAGAGGCCGCTGACCTCATCGGCTTCCATGGCCAGACCATCCTGCACCGCCCGCCCCGAGCCGCTGGTGAGGTCGGGCGCACCTGGCAGATCGGCGATGCCGGGCTGCTCGCGCGGCTGACGGGCGTGCGGGTCGCCTATGATTTCCGCTCCGCCGACATGGCGGCAGGCGGGCAGGGGGCGCCGCTGGTGCCGGTCTTCCATGCCGCGATAGCCCATGCGCTGCCCAAGCCACTCACGGTGCTGAACCTGGGCGGGGTGGCGAACCTCACCTTCATCGGCCGCGATGGCGGGCTGATCGCCTTCGACACTGGGCCTGCGAATGGCCCGCTCGACGATTGGGCGCGCGAGCATGCGGGCCAGCCTCATGACGAGGGCGGGCGCCTGGCACTGGCGGGCCAGACGGATGCGGATGTGCTGGGCCGGCTGCTGCGTCATCCTTACCTGGAAGCTTCACCGCCCAAGTCCCTGGACAGGCTTGATTTCGCGGCTGCGCTGGCCACCTCGGGGCTCGCCGCGCTGAGGCCCGCCGATGGCGCGGCCACGCTGGTGGCCTTCGCCGCCTGCTGCGTGGCTGCGGCGGGGCGTCTGCTGCCGGAGCCGCCCTTGCAATGGCTGGTCGCCGGCGGAGGCCGGCGCAACCTCGCCATGATGCGTGCCCTGGGTGCGGCCCTGGAGGCGCCGGTGCGTGCGGTGGAGGTGGTGGGCTGGGATGGAGATGCGCTGGAAGCCCAGGCATTCGGCGTGCTTGCCGCACGCGTGCTGCGCGGCCTTCCCTTGAGCTTCCCAGGCACAACCGGCGTCGCGCGGCCCTGGCCAGGGGGAAGGCTGACCGCGTTGCGGAGCTAACTGGGCAGTTCAGTCCATGGTGGCGAGGGCGGCTTCAATCTGACGGTACGCGTCGGGCCGTCTGGCGCGTTCACGCGCAATGAAGGGGGCTTGGCGCTGCACGAAGGCTGGCACCTCCTGAAGCGTCTCTGGGTAGGGCTCGCTGAGGCTCCAGAACAGGAAGCAGTGCCGCACGAGCGCCTCGACCTTCGTCCACTGCTTCACGTCGGACTGCTTCGGTGGCTTGAACTTGCGGGTGAGGCCAATGCTGGGGCCGCCGCATTCGGGGCAAGGCAGGACGGCGTCCGTCCGGCTCGCCCGCTTGAAGCTCTTGCGGCAGCGGAAGCAGGCATAGGGGTGGAGATAGCGGGACGGTGCGGGGCCGCCCTTCTGGGCGGGCGGCGATTGGGTGTCCTGCGTCACGGCGGATAGGGCTGTCGGCCCACTTTCGCGGGCCGCGAGCGTGAATGCGCGAACGCCGGCAATCCGGCGAAAGGCAAGCGAGCGGAGCGAGCGCCCGCCGCTTGAGGGCACAAAAAAGCAGCTGCGGCTTGATCGAGCGCAATGCGCCTCGATCAATCCGCAGCCAGCGCCATCTTCCGGCGGTTGAGGATGCCCATCACGTGGTCCTCCACCGCATTGCCGATCTGCACCGTGCCCTCGGGCGTGAAGACGTGGCCCTCGCCAGGCTGGATCCGGTAGTCGAGCTTGATGCCCTTCTGCAGGTTCAGCTTGTCGACGAGCTTCCGCACCGATGCCTCGGGCACCAGCTCGTCATCGGCGCCGTGGAACATCAGGCCGTTGCACGGGCAGGGGGCCAGGAAGCCGAAATCATAGTGGCTGGCCGGCGGGCTGATCGACACGAAGCCGCCCATCTCGGGCCGCCGCATCAACAGCTGCATGCCGACGAAGGCGCCGAAGGAATAGCCGCCGACCCACAGCGAGGACGCCGCCGGATTCACCGCCTGGAGGAAGTCGAGCCCGGCCGCCGCATCGGAGATCTCGCCAATGCCGCCATCATACCGGCCCTGGCTCTTGCCGACGCCACGGAAGTTGAAGCGCAGCGTGGAGAAGCCCATGGCCTGGAATCGCTGGTACAGACAGTGCACCACGCGGTTGTTCATGGTGCCGCCATGCAGCGGGTGTGGATGCAGGATCAGGGCGACGGGGGCATTCGGGCGCTTGGCATGGTGATAACGGCCTTCGAGACGGCCTTCGGGGCCGGCGAACATGACTTCTGGCATCGCGTTCATGCTTCCTATGGTTTTGGGCATCCGGGCGTGAACCCGGTTGCCGGTTTCGGCGGGCCGCCCAAGGGTGAAGCCGAGGGGCGGCGCGGGGGGGTAGCGATCGTGTGTGCGCCGTGGCGCGAGAAGGTTGACCAATTCAGTCAGGAATTATATTGTCCGGGATGACTGCAATTACAGCACGTGAGCGGCACGCTTTCGCGCCATGGCTCAGGTCAGGCGGATTGTGGCTTGGGCGGGCGGCGGCGCCGCAGTTCGGCTGCTTTCGTTCCTTTCGGCGGGGCGCCCCAGGTGCGAGGTCGGGAATATACGGAACTGGCAAGCTCTTTCATAACAAAATCATAGACCGCCTTCCGGTGATGCATGGCTGGTTCCGCCCACCCGCGGGGCTGGCAGTTTTGCGGTTGCAGACGCCGTGAGACTTTCAACGCGCGGTCGCTACGCGGTCATGGCGATGGTCGAACTCGCGACCCGCCTTCGCTCAGGTGGTGAACCGGCTGCCGACCGTCCGGCGTCGCTCGCGGATATCGCGGCGGCCCAGATGCTCTCCCTTGCCTACCTGGAGCAGATCTTCGCCCGGCTTCGGCGTGCGGGGCTTGTCGCATCTGCGCGCGGTCCAGGGGGCGGCTACCGCCTGGCGCGGCCGGCCGCCGCGATCAGCATCTCCGACATCGTCGATGCCGTGGAGGAGCCGATCGTCACCACGCGCTGCGAGGAAGGCGGGCCTGGCTGCCACGCCGGCGAGAAATGCATGACGCATGACCTCTGGGCAGAGCTCGGCGAGCAGATCCGCCTGTTCCTCTGTGGTGTGACGATCGCCGACGTGGTCGCTGGCGACGTGCGCGGCCGCGCCATAGCGCCTGGACCCTGCGCCGGCGCGGGCGGCTGCCTGGACAATGATTTCCCTGGCTACCCGTGATCTACCTCGACGCCAACGCGACGGAGTCGCTGCGGCCTGAAGCCCGGGCTGCTGCAATCACGGCGCTCGATTGCCTGGGCAATCCCTCCTCGGTCCATGGTGAGGGCCGCGCCGCGCGCCGGATGCTGGAGGATGCCCGCAGCACAATCGCGGCGCGTTTCGGACCCGGCGAGGTCATCTTCACCAGCGGCGGGACGGAGGCAAACGCGCTCGCCATCCATGGCCTCGGCGCCGGCCGCCGCGTGCTGGTCGGCGCGACGGAGCATCCGGCCGTTCTCGCCGCTGCGCGGGATGCCATCCTTCTCCCGGTCGATGGCACGGGGCGCATTGCGCTCGACGCACTGGAGTCGCTGCTGCGCGAGGGCCCAGCGCTGGTCTGCCTCATGTCGGCGAACAACGAAACCGGCGTGCTGCACCCGATCGCTGAGGCCGCCGCCCTGTGCCGCGCCGCCGGCGCCCGGCTGCATGTGGATGGCGTGCAGGCGGCCGGACGCGGGCCAGTGCCGATGGGGTGGGACAGCCTGGCCCTCTCCGGCCACAAGTTCGGCGGCGCAAAGGGGGCCGGTGCCCTGGTGCTCGCGCCTGGTGTCCCGATCGGCCCGCTGATCGCCGGCGGCGGCCAGGAACGCGGCCGCCGCGGCGGGACGGAG
>JAZKFA010000353.1:7098-15071 GCA_040386655.1 Pseudomonadota bacterium
GTGTGGCGGCTGCGGGAGTTGGCACCCGAACTCGTCGTCGTAGGCGAAGCGTCGCCGCGCCTGGGCAACACCAGCTGCCTAGCCCTGCCAGGCGCGTCCGCCGAGACGCAGGTCATCGCGCTCGACCTCGCGGGCATCAGGGTATCCGCCGGTGCGGCGTGTTCCTCGGGCAAGGTCGCCCGCAGCCATGTGCTGGTCGCGATGGGGCTGGGCGATCTCGCGGCCTGCGCCATCCGCGTCTCGCTGCCGTGGAATGCGACGGAGTCGGATGTCGAGGGCTTCATCGACGCCTGGGCCGCCATGCGCACCCGCCTCTCGCGCCGCAGCGTCTAAGCGCCCATATCGGCCCGGCCATGTCCCAGACCAATCGCCCCATCTACCTCGACAACCACGCGACCACGCCGGTTGACCCGCGCGTGCTCGCCGCCATGCGCCCCTGGTGGGAGGAGAACTGCGCCAACCCCGCCAGCATTGAGCACCCGATGGGCCGCGCCGCGGAGGCCGCCGTTGAGCAGGCCCGCACCGAACTCGCGGACCTGATCGGCGCCGAGCCGCGCGAGATGGTGCTGACCTCGGGCGCGACCGAGGCGAACAACCTCGCCATCAAGGGTGCGGCCCGCTTCGCCGCCTCCCAGGACAGCAGCCGCAAGCGCGTGGTCACGCTCGCGACCGAGCATAAATGCGTCCTCGAAAGCCTGCGCGACCTCGCCGCCGAAGGGTTCGAGCCGGTGATCCTCGGCGTCGGCGCCGATGGCCTTGTCGACCTCGACGCGCTGCGTGCGGCGGTGGATGAGCGGACGCTGCTGATTTCGGTCATGGCGGTGAACAACGAGATCGGGGTGATCCAGGACCTCGCTGCCATCGGCGCGATCGCCAAGGCGGCCGGCGCCCTGTTCCACACCGACGCCGCCCAGGCCGCCGGGCGCATCCCGCTCGACGTGAACGAAATCCAGGCCGACCTGGTCTCGCTGTCGGGGCACAAGATGTACGGGCCGAAGGGCATCGGTGCGCTGTACGTGCGCCGGCGGCCGCGGGTGCGCCTCACGCCTCTCTTCTCTGGCGGTGGGCAGGAACGCGGCCTGCGTTCGGGCACGCTCCCTGCACCGCTTGTGGTTGGTATCGGCGAGGCGGCGCGCATCGCGCGCGGCGAGGGCATGCTCGATACCGGGCGCATCGCCGGGCAGCGCCAGCGCTTCCTCGATGCCTTGCTGGCGCGCATTCCGGGCGTCGTCGTCAATGCCCAGGGTGCCCCGCGCGTGGCCGGCAACCTCAATATCACCCTCCCGGGCGGCGTCTCGGCCCAGGCTATCATGGAGGCGGCACCGGGCGTGTGCGTCTCGACCGGTTCGGCCTGCTCCTCGGCGGCGATCGAGCCTTCGTATGTGTTGCGCGCCATTGGGCTTGATGAGGCGCAGGCACGCGCGAGCTTGCGTCTGGGGTTCGGGCGCTTTACCTCGCCGCAGGATGTGGACCGCGCGGCCGCGATGCTGGGCGATGCGTGGTCACGGGTCCGGGGAGGGTAGGTTTCGATGCCGAAGATGGTGTTTGTCGAGCGCAATGGCGTGCCCCGCGAAGTGGATGCGCCGAACGGCCTTTCGGTGCTGGAGATCGCCCATAAGCACGGCATCGACATCGAGGGCGCCTGCGAGGGCAGCCTGGCCTGCTCGACCTGCCACGTGGTGGTGGACGCCGCCTGGTTCGGGAAGCTCGCCAAGCCGACGGAGGATGAGGAGGACATGCTCGACCTCGCCTTCGACCTGCAGGAGACGAGCCGCCTGGGCTGCCAGCTCATCATGACCGACGCGCTGGACGGTCTGGTCGTGAAGCTGCCGTCAGGCACGCGGAACGCCGGCGGGTGACGAGCGCCGCGCCATGAGGGTCCTGGTCGCCATGTCCGGCGGCGTGGACAGCTCCGTCGTGGCGGGCCTCCTGGCCGAGGCCGGGCATGAGGTTGTGGGCGCCACGCTGCAGCTCTACGATCACGGCGCCGCCTCTGCTCGAAAGGGCGCGTGCTGCGCCGGGCAGGACATCCTCGATGCGCGGCGCGTCGCCGACCAGCTTGGCATCGCCCATTATGTGCTGGACCGGGAGGCGCGCTTCCGCGACGCGGTCATGCGCGACTTCGCCGACACCTACGCGCGCGGCGAGACACCCATCCCCTGCGTGCGCTGCAACCAGACCGTCAAGTTCGACGACCTCACCGTGCTCGCCCGTGACCTCGGCTGCGAGGCACTCGCCACCGGCCACTACGCGCGCCGCGTCGAGGGTCCACACGGCGCCGAACTGCACCGCGCTGCCGACCCTACTCGCGACCAGAGCTACTTCCTCTTCGCCACCACCCAGGCGCAACTGGATTTCGCGCGCTTCCCGCTTGGCGACATGGCCGACAAGCGCGCCGTGCGCGACGTCGCCGCGCGGCTTGGGCTCGGGGTCGCGGAGAAGCCCGACAGCCAGGATATCTGCTTCGTCCCCGACGGGCGCTATTCCGACGTCGTCGGCCGCCTGCGCCCCGACGCCATGGCGCCGGGCGAGATCGTGGATGATGCGGGGCGTGTGCTCGGCGCGCACCAGGGCATTGCGCGGTTCACCGTGGGGCAGGGGCGCGGCATCGGCATTGCCGCCGCGGAGCGCCTCTATGTCCAGCGCGTCGATCCCGGCTTGAAGCGGATCGTCGTCGGCCCCCGCGCGGCGTTGCCGCAGCATGGCGCGCGCGCGGGCGAGGCGAACTGGCTCATGGCGCCGCCGGCGCGTCCGATGCGGGTCGCGGTGAAGCTGCGCGCGCGGGAAGCGCCGCAGCCGGCGATGATCGCCTGGGACGAAGCCGCGGGCGAGATCGACATCACCCTCGATAGCGCTGGCGTCGTGGCACCCGGGCAGGCCGCCGTAGTCTATGACGGCAACCGGGTGATCGGCGGCGGCTTCCTCCGCGCAACGACGTCGTGATCGCTCCCGCCGCCTGAGGCCAGCCTGCGGCGGCCCTTCGCTCGTGTCGTTTCGGAGCCCAGGCGATGCCGCAACTCCCTCCTCATCGCCGCGTTCAGGCAGGATCGCCCGCGAAGCACCGGCGGCCTGAATGGATTTGTAGAACCGATGCGGCGACCTGCGATGTGCCAAGCCAGACCTGCCCGCGGTCCCGATGCCCGCTGACACCAGCGAGCCGGCACCAAGCACCGTGCTGCCGGCAAGCACCGCTGGCGCGGCGCTGATCGTCAACGCGCAGGCCGGCAGCCTGTCCGGCCTCGCGACGCCGCGTGCCGACATCGAGGCCGTGCTGCGCGCGCAGGGCTTCAACCTGCCGGTCGCCGCGACCGAGGGCATGACGCTGCTGCAGCAATGGTCGATGTTCGACCATCCCGAGGTCTCGGTCGTCTTCGTCGCCGGCGGCGATGGCACGCTGCGTGCGGCAGCCGAGCGCGCCATACAGACGGGCCGTGTCCTCGCCCCCCTGCCGGGCGGGACGATGAACCGCTTCTGCCAGCGGCTGGGCCTGCCGGGCGACCCAGTCGAGGCCGCGCGACTGTTCCGTCCCGGTCCCTCCACCCCTGTCGATGTGGCGACCGTGAATGGCGATGTCTTCCTTTATCAAAGCGTGGTGGGTGAGCCGACGCGCCTGATGCGCTTCCGCGAGATGCAGCGCGGTGCCGGCATGCGCGGCTGGCTGCCGCTGCTGGTCGCCGCACTGCGCGCGCTGTTCCGCCCCAATGGCCGTGACCTGCGCGTGCGCTTCGGCAAAAGCGGGCGCCGCGCCGGCCATGCTGCAGTGGTCACACTGACCGAGGAGGGGCTCGCACTCTCACTTGCGCGGCCGACCAGCCCCTACTCGCGGCTGCGCCAGGCCGCGAACCAGTTCGTCATCCATGGCCGCGGGGCTTTGCTGCGGATGAGCCTGGATGGCGAGATGCGCCTGGCACCCTCCCCGCTGCGCTTCCGGCTACGCCGCGGGACGCTGCCGGTGCTGCTGCCGCCGGCCAGCTGATGGCCCGGATCGCGCACCTCTCCGACCTGCATTTCGGTGAACGGACGGAGGCGCTGGCCGAAAGCCTGGCCCAGGATATCCGCGCTGCCGCGCCGGACGCGGTCGCGGTCAGCGGCGACCTCACCCGCCGGGCCTCGCGCAAGGAATTCGCCGCCGCACTGAGCTTCCTTGGCAGCCTCAATGCGCCGCTGCTGATGGTCCCCGGCAATCACGACATTCCCGGCCATGATGTGTGGACCCGGCTCTACGACCCGCTCGGGCGCTGGCGATCGGTCAGCGGCGCCTTCCCGCTGACTGTTCTGGAGGTGGGCGGCCTGCGCCTTGTCGGGCTCGACACCGTCACCCGCGCTCAGTGGCACCTGGATTGGTCGGCGGGGGCAATTTCTGGCGAGCGGCGCCAGCAGCTCGCGCGCGTGCTGGGCGATGGCGCGGTACTGGTCTGCCACCACCCGCTGCGGCACGCGGTCTGGGCCGCGGGCAGGCGGCCGCCGCGCCATGCCGAGCGAACCATCGACCTGCTCACCGCGCACCGGGTGCGCGCGGTGCTCTGCGGCCATCTGCATCGCGCCGAGCTGACCTCGCTGGGTACGAGCGGACCTGCGCAGATCATCGCGCCCAGCGCCTTCTCCGCGCGTGGCCCGGGCGGAGCCAATGGCTGGAACCTGGTCGTGGTGGAGGATGGCCTGACGCGGGTCGAGACGCGTGAATGCATCGGCGGCATCTGGACCGGGCGCGCGCTGCCGATGCTCTGAGCACGGTCGCCCCTTTCAGGCGGCCATGTCGGCCTGCTCCAGCACCGCCTCGATGCGCGGCAGCAGGGTGGCGAGGGTTTCGGTGGAGACCGCGCCCTGGCCGAAATCCGCGAAGGCCTGGGCGGCGGCATCGGTCGCGATGAAGACGATCACCTCGGCCGAGCTGCGCCGCGCATCGCGTAGCGCGCGGACCACACGGTGTCGCGGCGTGGCGCCGGCCGCGGCAAGGACGAGCAGCGTCGGCTTCGGCGCGCGGCCGAATTCTGTCGTCGCGGGATGGCCGGCCTCGAGCAGCAGCGCGACCAGGGCGCTGGCCGCGGCGCGATCCAGCACGCCAGCCATTGGCAGGACCAGGATCTCGGCGTGGTGCACGTTGGGGTCCACCACCTCGTCCAGCACGGCCTTGAGGGTGCGCGCGCCGCGGATGGCAAGGCTGGCGGTGAAGGTCTCGTCCGGCCGGACCTGCCCGATCTGCGCGATGGCGGGCATCACCAGGCGCTCGACCGCCTCGGCGACGGTGCTGCGCTCGCTTTCGTCGGTGAGCAGGCGGGACGCGCCGAACTCATCCCTGGCAAGCAGGCGCTGGTAGAAACGCGTCTCAACCGGCAGGGCAGGGCTGTCGCTGAGCAGCACGTCGAGGAAGCCCAGCGTTGGGATATGCCGCCCCAGGATCACTAGGCAGGCGGTGATGGCGGGGGCGAGCACCAGCCCGATGGGTCCCCACAGCACCGCCCAGAAGGCCGAGGACAGCACCAGGGCCAGGGGCGTGACGCCGGTGCTGTGGCCGAACAGCCATGGTTCGATGCCGTAGCTGATGACGACGTCGACCACGATGAACAGCGCGAGCACCATCAGCACGGTGTTCCAGCCCTCGGTCGTAGCGAAGGCGACGACCAGCGGAAAGACGAGCGACAGCGGCGCACCAAGATAGGGGATGAAGCGGAGTACGAAGCCGAGCACGCCCCACAAGGGCGCGTTGGGCACACCGATCAGCCACAGGCCGACCCCCATCGTCAGGCCGAAGACGCCATTGATGAGGACCTGCATCAGGAGGAAGCGTCCGAGGCGCGTCGTCGTGTCGGACATCGCCTCGGTCGTGCGGTGCAGCTCATGGAGGCCGGCGAGGCGCAGCGCGCGGTCACGCACATCTTCCCGCTGGACGAGGATGAACGTCATCAGCAACAGCGTCATCGCCATGGTGGCCAGCGGGCCGATGACCATGCCGATGAACTCCAGCACCGCCGCATAGGGCGGGGCCTCGGGCGGTGCCACGGTAACCACATTGGCGGGTGCCGCACCGGGTTGCATGGCCGCGCCGAGGCGGTGCAGCAGGCGCGACACACCTTCGATCGGACCCGAGCCCTGGCTGAGCGCCTGCAGCTTGCCGCGCAGCACGTTCTCATACTCGGGCAGGGCGCCGGCAAGGGAGAGCGCCTGGCTCACCACCAGGTAGATCATGCCCGAGGCGACGGCGATGAAGACCGCCATGGTGAACAGCACGGTGGGGATGCGTGGAACGCCCCGGCGCTCGATCCAGGCGACCATCGGAAGGGCTGCGATCGTCAGTAGCAGGGCAAGTGCGAGTGGAGCGAGAACGGGCCGGCCGAGATAGATGACGCCGATAATTCCGCCGATGAGCAAAAGCCTCATCGGCAGCGCATTGGACGCCGCGATCGGGGGTAGAAACGGCGGCATCGAGGTACTCCGGCTGCGGTCTGCGCCTGCAACGCGCCAGTGCAGCGGTTCGTTGCAGGCGCAGCGCGCCGGTGGTCTTCGTCGCGCTTCAGCCGGCGAACGCGATCGTCACCGGACTCTTGCACAGGATCGCGGCGCCGGCCTGCGTCAGACGGCCGGAGGTGGCGTCCACGCGGAAGGGCAGGATGGTGTCGCCCTGCTCATTCGCCGCGTAGAGGAAGCGCCCGCCAGGCGCGAGGCCGATGAAGCGTGGAGACGGTCCCTGGGTGCGCGTCCACGCGGGCGAGGATAGCAGCCCACCATCGGGCCGGGCGGCATAGGTCGTCACGCTGTCATGCCCTCGGTTCGAGACATGGACCGTGCGCCCATCCGGGCTGACCGCGATCTCCGAGCAGGTGCTGTTGCCGGTGAAGTCGGTGGGCAGCGTCGTGATGACCTGCCGCGCCGTCAGCGTGCCGTTCGCCGGCGCCCAGGCGTAGGTCGTGACGGTGCTGTCGAGCTCGTTCAGCACCCAGGCGATCGGCCGGTTTGGGTGGAACGCCATGTGCCGCGGCCCCGCGCCGCTGCGCGAGGCGACGAAGCCGTTGTTCCCGGCCGGGGTCAGCGCCCCGTTCGCCTGGTCGAAGGCGAAGACGAAGACGCGGTCCACGCCCTTGTCGGGAATGACGACGAAGCGGCCGGAGGGGTCGAAGACCACGTCATGCGGCTCGGAGCTGGGCTGCTCGCGGCGATGCGGCCCTGGCTCGCCCGGCAGGGAGACCAGTTGCGCATGGTCCCCCAGCGACCCATCGGGCTTGATCGGCAACACGGCGACGGATCCGGACGCGTAGTTCGCCACCACCAGCCACTTGCCGGATGGATCGATCGCCTGGCGCACGCCGTTGCGCCCGCCAGTCGCACCGCGGCCCAGCGGGCGGATGCGACCGTTGGCGGGATCGATGGCAAAGGCGGAGGCGTAGTCGCCATCGCCATGGACGGAATACAGGAACCGCCCGTCGCGGCTGGTGACCAGGAAGGACGGGTTCACCAGGTCCCCGAGCGTCTGGACATGGGTCCAGGCGCCGGTCGTCGCATTCATGCTGAACACGCTGATGCCCTCGCCCCGCGCGCGCCGCTGGGCGGAGGTGAAGCTGCCCACATAGGCGAAGATCGGCCGGGGCTGCGGCTGGCGGCGGGTCTGTGCCGCGGCGCTGCCGGTCTGCAGCGCTGCCGCTGCCGTGGTCGCCCCCGCGAGCAGGGTCCTGCGCGATGTCGGGCTTGCGCTCTCGTCGATCATGCGTATTCTCCCTTCCGCCCCTGCGGTGGGCGGCTGGGTGCAGGATGCGGGATCTGCGAGGCCGGGTCCATGCGGGGTGGGCGCCCTCAGCCAACTCGCCTCGGTCCCGTCGCGTGCGCCGCATCGCGCGCGTCGCGTGGCCGGCGAAAAACCCGCTGATACGGGTATTCTGGATGCCTGCCGGCGGTTCGCGCGTGTGCTGCCTCGTCAGGATCGCGCGGCACTGCGCATTGTGTAGTGGCGGGGTGCTGATCATCGCCGTGTTCCGCACGGC
>JAZKFA010000354.1:0-348 GCA_040386655.1 Pseudomonadota bacterium
GAACGTCCACCCCATGAAGACCGAGCTGCGCTTCCAGCAGCCGGACGCGGTGCGCGGCGCGCTGATCTCCGCACTGCGCCGCGCGCTCGGTCAGGGGGCGGGTACGAGCGCAGCGCCTGCGACGGTCAGCGGGCTGGCCGAGACGCAGCTCGCCTATGCCGGCGCCAGCACACACGCCTGGTCCGGCGGTCGCGCGGATGCCTGGGCCGAAGCGCGCGCACCCGCCGTGCCCGCGCAGCCGCGCCTCGCCATGCCGATGCCGGCCCCCACGCTGCCCGCCACCTGGGAAACACCCGACGCCGCGCACCCGCTCGGCCGCGCCATCGCGCAGCTCATGGAGACCTACAT
>JAZKFA010000354.1:358-2663 GCA_040386655.1 Pseudomonadota bacterium
TCGTCGCCGAGGCGCCCGACGGCGCGCTGATCCTCATCGACCAGCACGCCGCGCATGAGCGCCTGACGCAGGAAGCCCTCAGCAGCCAGCGCCGCGAGGGTTCCGTGCGCGCGCAGCCGCTGTTGATCCCCGCCGTGGTCGAGCTGGCGCAGGCCGATGCCGCGCGCCTGATCGATGCCGCGCCGATGCTTGCGGGGCTGGGGCTGGAGATCGAGGGCTTCGGTGCCGGCGCGGTGCTGGTCCGTGCCATGCCCGCGCTGCTCGGGGCGCCGGAACCGGCGCCATTGCTCCGCGACCTCGCCGAGGAGCTGGCCGAGTGGGGTTCCGCCATGGCGTTGGAGCGGCGCTTGGACGCGGCCATCGCGCGGCTCGCCTGCCACGGGTCCATCCGCGCCGGGCGCCGCCTCAACCCCGCCGAGATGGACGCCCTGCTGCGACAGATGGAGGCGACGCCGCGCGCGAACACCTGTAGCCATGGGCGGCCGACCTGGCTGAAACTCGACAAGCCCGCCTTCGAGAAGCTGTTCGGTAGGCGCTAGGACGACTCGCCGTCCGAGCACGTTGTTTGCTGAGCAGATTCACGCTCCCTACGATTCCGGTCGTCCGCGATCTGCTCTGAAGGAACCCCTCGCTTGGCCGCCTATCTCTTCCGCCGCCTGCTGCTGGTCATCCCGACGCTGTTCGGCATCATCCTGATCAACTTCGCCGTGGTGCAATTCGCCCCGGGCGGGCCGGTCGAGCAGATGCTGGCGGAGCTGAAGGGCCAGGGGAACACGCTCGGGCGGCTGACCGGGGAAGCCGGCGGCGAGGTCCGCCAGCAGCCGCGCCAGCAGGGCAGCGGCGGCGGCGATGCGCCGACGGGCAGCTATCGCGGCGCCCGAGGGTTGGACCCCGCCGTGGTCGCGGAGATCGAGCGCGCCTTCGGCTTCGACAAGCCCGCGCATGTGCGCTTCGTCGAGATGCTGCGCGGCTATCTCACCTTCGATTTCGGGCGGTCGCTGTTCCAGGATCGGCCGGTGGTGATGCTGCTGGCGGAGAAGATGCCGGTCTCGATCTCGCTCGGGCTCTGGTCGACGCTGATCATCTACCTGGTCTCCATTCCGCTCGGCATCCGCAAGGCAGTGCGCGATGGGAGCCGCTTCGACGTCGCGACCTCCGGCATCGTGCTGGTGGGCTATGCGATCCCGGGGTTCCTCTTCGCAATCCTGCTGGTTGTGTTCTTCGCCGGCGGTAGCTTCCTGCAGATCTTTCCCCTGCGCGGGCTGACCTCCCAGGGGAGTGCGGACTGGCCGTTCTGGCAGCGCGCGCTCGACTACGCCTGGCACATGGCGCTGCCGACGCTGGCGCTGGTGATCGGCGGCTTCGCGGGACTGACGATGCTGACCAAGAACAGCTTTCTCGACGAGGTCGGCAAGCAATACGTCGTCACCGCGCGCGCCAAGGGCGCGGGCGAGCAGCGCGTGCTCTACGGCCACGTCTTCCGCAACGCGATGCTGCTGATCATCGCGGGCTTTCCCTCGGCCTTCATCGGCATCCTGTTCACCGGCGCGCTGCTGGTTGAGATCGTCTTCTCGCTCGACGGGCTGGGGCTGCTGGGGTTCGAGGCGGCGATCCGGCGGGATTACCCCGTTATGTTCGCGACACTTTACATCTTCACGCTGCTGGGCCTGGTCATGCAGATCGTGGGGGATTTCTGCTACACGCTGGTGGACCCGCGCATCGATTTCGCGGCACGGGGTTGAAGGGGATGGGCTCATGCAAGCGTCGGGATCTGATGGCTCTGGCGGCACTCGCACCGGGCGCGGCGCTTGCCCAGGCGGTCGCCCCGCGTCCACTCTGGACCGCCGGGCCCGGCAGCGCCTTCCTCCCCTATGGCGAGGGCCTCGCGCGCCACTTGGCCCGCGCTGGCATCGCGACAGAGGTCAAGCGCAGCGCCGGCTCCCTGCAGAACTGCGCCGCGGTCGAGGATGACGCCGAGGCGATCGGGACCGCCTTCCTCGGCAGTGCCTGGGATGCGCTGCAGGGCGCGCCCAATGCCGGCGGGCGGCGCCACGTCGCGATCCGCGCGCTGTTCCCGATGTACGAGACCGCCTTCATGGTCGCCGCCCCTGCCGCATCCGGCCTGCGCGCCATGAGCGATCTCGGCGGCAAGCGCGTCGGCGCGGGCCCCGCGGGCGGCCCCGCCGAGGGCTTCTTCCGCGTCGCCGCCGAGGTCGCGGGCATCACGCCCGTGGTGGTCAGCGGCGACCCCGCCGCACTCGCCGAGGCGCTGCTGCGCGGCGAGATCGACGCGCTGTGGCAGGGC
>JAZKFA010000355.1:0-1681 GCA_040386655.1 Pseudomonadota bacterium
CACCTCGCCCAGGCTCTCCTCGCCTTGCAGATCGCGCAGCCCCGGCGTGTTGGGCGAGGAGATGGTGACGGTGATCAGGTCCGCATGCGGCGCCAGCGCGGAATAGAGCAGCGCATAATCCGCGGCCTTCGCCGTCGAATCCTTGTTGATCCCGACATTCGCACACAGCGGCGCGGGCAGCGGCCTCGGCAGGGTCGCCACGCGTGCGAGGAAGGCCGCGAGCCCCGCATTGTTGAAGCCCATGCGATTGATGATCGCGCGGTCCTCGGTAAGCCGGAACAGCCGCGGGCGCGGGTTGCCGGGCTGCGGGCGCGGCGTGACGGACCCCGCCTCAACGGCGCCGAAGCCCAGGCGCATCAGCGGCAGGATGGCGCGGGCATCCTTGTCGAAGCCGGCCGCCAGCATGATGGGGTTCGCGAAGCGAAGCCCCAGCGCGTGGGTCACCAGGCGCGGGTCCTCGGGCGCCGTGTCGCGACCAGCCACGCCCCATTCCAGCGCCTTCAGGGCCAGCCCATGCGCGGTTTCGGGATCGATGGCGCGCAGCAGGGGCGTGAGCGCGGAGGCAAGGGCGGGAGTCATCGCGCCCGCTTGTGCCCGACCCGCGCGGCCAGCGAAAGGGGCGGGGCGCGCGCGTTGACCCGCCGCGCCGCGACCGGCAGAACCGGCCCCATCGCACGGGCCAGGGGAAACAAGCGTGAACGGACCGGCCTGGCTGGTGGCCGCCATAGGCATGTGGTCGGTGCTCGACACCAATTCGAAGCTGCTGGCGGAGGGGTATGGCGCCGCGCAGGTGCTGTTCATCCGCCACGGCGGGATGCTGGTCATGTTCCTTGCACTCCGCGCCCTGCGTCCCGGTGCGGGCGGCACGCTGGCCACCGCCCACCCCTGGCTGCAGGCGCTGCGGGCGCTGGCGATGCTGGGCTCGGCCGCGGGGTTCTTCCTGGCACTCCGCACCCTTTCCCTCGCCGAGGGGTATTTGGTCCACTTCACCGCGCCCTTCATGCTGCTCGGCATGGCGGCGGTGTTCCTGCGCGAATCGATGCCGGGCCGCGCCTGGGCCTGGACGGCGGTGGGCTTCGCGGGCGTCGCCTTCGCGATAGGTCCAAGCCTCGGCGCGGGCGGCGACTGGGCCGGCTTCGCCTGGGCCTTCTTCGGTGCCTTTAACTACGCCGTCATCATGACCATCAACCGCCGCCTGCGAGGCGAATCGAGCCTCGCCGGCGTGATCCTGTGGCCGAGCCTGCTGGGTGCCGCGGCGATGCTGCCCTTCCTCATGGCGGAGTGGCGGACGCCCGGCCTGCGCGACGCGGTGCTGCTGGGGATGAACGGCGTGGTCTCGGCGACGGCAATGGTGGCGATGTCGCTGGCCTTCCGGCACTCGGACGCGGCGCGCCTCGCCCCCTTCGAATACTCGGCCCTGATCTTCGCAGTGGGATTCGACATCGCGATCTGGGGCGTGGTGCCAGCCTGGCAGGTGCTGGCCGGTGCGGCGGTCGTCGTGGCCGCGTGCCTCGCAAGCGAACGGGCGCGACGGGAGGCGGCGCTGAAGGCGGCGTGATGAAGACAGCATGGGGGCGCCGCCCCCAAACCCCCGCCGGGGATCGCGCCGATCCCCGGGCCCCTGCTTGTGTTGGTGCTGGGGATTGGAAGGGCTGTGCTTGCTGAATGGGGCGGGTTGGGG
>JAZKFA010000356.1:0-2358 GCA_040386655.1 Pseudomonadota bacterium
GGGGTTGAGCGGCGCGGTGGTCGCATAGGCCGCGATGGCGAGGAACGCCGTGGCCATCTCCGGCCCGTTCGGCAGCACGATGGCGACGCGGTCCTGCCGGCCGACGCCATGCGCGTTCAGCCAGGCGCCGGTGTCCGCGACCAGCGTGCGGAGGGCGGCATAGGTGAGCGACGCGCGGCCTTCCGGGGCGCGGATGGCGGCGGCCTCGGCGGCGCCTGCGGCGAGCAGCGCGGTGACGGTGGTAGCGGACATGGGGCGATCCTCAGTCTGGATTTGCGAGGGATCATCGCGGAAAGCAGGGGCGGTGCAAGGCTGAAAGGGCTGGGCGCAAGCGGTCATCGCGCCCGGTTTGACCTGCGCCCCGGGCCGATTGATGCGGCGCGGCTGCCGATGGCCTATGTCTTGTCGATGCGCAGCCTGGTTGCCGCACTCTCGTTCGCCTGCTTTGCCGCGCCGTCGCTGGCGCAGCCCACGCTCGCCCCGCCGCTCACGCCTGCCTGCGTCTCCTCGCCTTTCGGGGCGCGCGGCCCGGGCGGTCCGCGCGCGTCGCGCCTGCATACCGGCATGGACATCCCCGCCCCGCCTGGCGCCTGGGTGCGGGCGGCGGCGGCCGGGCGCATCGCCTGGGTGCGCCGCCGCGGCGCGGCCGGGCTGGAGGTGGAGGTGGCCCATGCCGGCGGGCTCACCACCCGCTATGCGCATCTTGGCACCGTGGCGCCGGCCATCGCGTCAGGTCGGCGGGACGTGGCGCAAGGGGAGGCGCTTGGGCGCGTCGGGCGAACCGGGATCACCTACGGCACGCACCTGCATTTCGAAGTGGTGCAGTCAGGGGCGCTGGTCGATCCCGCGACGCTGCTGCCGCTGCCGGCCTGCGCGGTGCGGGCTCGCTAGGACCTGGGCTCGGGCTGCGCCGCGTTGGGGAAGAACAGCGGCTCGCCATTGATGCGATAACCGGCGATCGCGGCCTGGCCGGCGGGGCCGACAATCCAGTCGATGAAGCGCTGCGCCTCGGCTGCTTTCACATGCGGGTGCCGCTGCGGGTTCACCAGCATGACGCCGTACTGGTTGAACAGCCGCGCATCGCCCTCGACCAGGATGCGCAGGTCCTGCCGGTTGCGGAAAGCGAGCCAGGTGCCCCGATCGGCCAGCACATAGGCGCCCTGCGCGGCGGCGGCGTTGAGGGCTGGGCCCATACCCTGGCCAACTTCGCGGTACCAGGCTCCACGCCCCGCCACGGGGTCCACGCCGGCCTGCTGCCACAGGCGCAGCTCCGCGGCATGGGTCCCGGACCGGTCCCCCCGCGAGACGAACGGCGCGCGCGCGGTGGCGATGCGGCGTAATGCCGTGTGGGTGTCGCCGGCACCCGCTATGCCCGCCGGGTCGGCCGCGGGGCCGATCAGCACGAAGTCGTTGAACATCACATGCAGGCGCGGACCGCCGGCGCCCTCGGCCACGAAGCGTTCCTCCGCCGCGCGGTCATGGACGAAGACCAGGTCCGCATCGCCCCGCCGGCCGACGTCGAGCGCCTGCCCGGTGCCGAGTGCCACCACGCGCACCGCGATCCCTGTCTCCCGCGTGAAGATCGGCAGCAGGTGCCCGAACAGGCCGGACTGCTCCGTGCTGGTGGTGCTGGCGATGGTGATGCTGCGGTCCTGCGCTGTGGCGGGGACCGACAGCAGGACAAGCAGTGCAAGGACAACGCCGCGACGGATCATGCGCGATCTCCGGATGGCATCACCACACCAGCGCGCCAGCCAGGAATGCGGCGGCCTCGGGCGTGGCGGGGTTGGCGAAGAACTGTGCGGCGGGGGCTTGTTCCAGTAGCCGGCCGCGATGGAGGAACAGCGCCTCCCCAGCCAGCCGGCGCGCCTGGCCGAGGTCATGCGTCGTCATCACGATCTTGGTCCCCCCTGCCGCGAGGCGCGCGATGATCGCTTCCACCGCCTGAGTCGCGCCGGGGTCGAGGCTCGCGCAGGGCTCGTCGAGGAACAGGATCTCGGGGCGCAGCGCGGCGGCGCGCCCGATGGCCAGGCGCTGCTGCTCGCCGCCCGACAGGCTGCGCGCCGGCTGGTGTGCGAGCGGCGCGAGGCCAACCAGCTCCAGCGCGGCCTGGGCACGGATGAGCCGCTCGGCGCGCGGCAGGCCCGCGATGGCGAGCGGATAGGCGACGTTGGCGAGCACAGACCGGCGCAGCAGCACCGGACGCTGGAATACCATCGCCTGGCGACGGCGCGGATCGGCGATGCCGGACCAGCGGATGTGCCCGCGATCGGGCACGAGCAGGCCGTGCAGCAGCCGGAGCAGCACGCTCTTACCCGCCCCGTTTGGCCCGATGATGAGGCTGGGCGGACCAGCATC
>JAZKFA010000357.1:0-3619 GCA_040386655.1 Pseudomonadota bacterium
CCGCCGCGCGCTTCGCCGGATCGGGTCCGTCGAACGCCATCACCGCATAACCCATTGCCTTAGCTCTCCCTGGGCGAGTTGAATTGGCCCGATGAGCGGGCGACGAACATGCGGCGATCAAGCGCGCGCCCCACACCTGCGGCAGCCCATCGGTACGCGCGCCTTTCGCGCGCACCGCGAGCCCGAAGGGGCGAACGCCGGCAGTCCGGCGAGCCAAGCCGCGGACGCGGCGCCCGGCGCTTGAGGGCTAATACATATGCTGCCCGCCATTGATGGACAGCGTCGACCCCGTGATGAAATCCGCCTCGTCGGCGGTGAGGAAGACCACGCCGCGCGCGATGTCTTCGGCGGTGCCGAGACGGCCGCGCGGAATGCGCGCGATGATCTTCTCCAGCACGTCGGCGGGCACGGCGCGCACCATCTCGGTATCCACATAGCCGGGCGCGATGGCGTTCACCGTGATCTGGTTGCGCGCGCCTTCCTGGGCGAGCGCCTTGGTGAAGCCGTGGATGCCCGATTTCGCCGCCGCGTAGTTCACCTGGCCCAGCTGCCCCGCTTGGCCGTTGACCGAGCCGATGTTGACGATGCGCCCGAACTTGCGTGCCGACATCCCGTCCCAAACGACCTTGCAGGTGTTGTAGCAGGAGCCGAGATTGGTATCGATCACGTCGTCCCACATCTGCCGGGTCAGCTTGCGCATCATGGCGTCGCGCGTGATGCCGGCATTGTTCACCAGGATCTCGATGGGCCCGTGCTCGGCTTCGATGGCCTTCACCGAGGCCTCGACGGCGGCGAAGTCGGAGACGTCGAACTTCACGCAGGGAATGCCGGTGCGTTCGGTGAAGGCGGCGGCCGCGGCCTCGTTGCCGGCGTAGGAGGCGACGACCTTGCGCCCCGCCGCCTGCAAGCCCTCACTGATCGCGGCGCCGATACCGCGCTGTCCGCCCGTCACGAGTGCTACACGTGCCATTTTCCGGCCTCCCTGCCATCAGCTTTTATACGCAACCCTAGACCCGTTCGCGCCCCGGGCCGCAAGCGCTAACCTGCATGGTGCAACGCGATATTTCGCCATATTGCTGAGCGGCGCCCCGGCATCACAATTGCTGTCCAACATCCAAAGGCCACTTCCGGCCAAGGCATCGCCATGCTTTTGTTAACGTAACATTTGCTGCTCTTGCGAGAAGGACCCGCCTCATGCGTGACGTCGCGATCCAGTCCGTGCCGGAAGCGGCCAGCGCCGATCGCGCGGCGCTTCGGCTGATGCTGGAATACGTCGAGGGCGAGTGCCGCCGCATCGGTGCGGCCGCCGCCGCGGACCATGCCGCGCAGGCCGCCGCCCTGATCCCGGAGGCTTCCGGGCCGCGGGCGCCGCTGGCGCTCGCGCCGCTCCACTAAAGCGAGCCTCAGGCGCGGCGGAGCAGGAACAGCGCCTGTTGCCCAAAGATGTTCGCGAGGCGCACGCTGCGCCGCCAGGGCCCCTTCAGGCCACGCTCATCCACTGCCAGCCATTGTTCGACCAGGTAGCCATCCATCCGGCACAGCGCGAAAAAATCCGCGATCGTGCAGGGATGGATGTTGGGCGTCTCGTACCAGGGGCGCGACCAGGTTTCGCTGTCGGGCATGCGGCCATTGACGAGCAGGCGCCAGCGCATCTGCCAGTGGCCGAAGTTGGGGAAGCTGACGATCGCGCGCCGGCCGATGCGAAGCATCTGCGACAGCACCTCCCTCGGGCGTTCGACGGCCTGCAGCGTGCGCGACAGGATTACGTAATCGAAGGCCCCGTCGGGGTAGTGCTGCAGGTCGTGGTCGGCATCGCCATGGATGACGGCGAGGCCGGAGGCGACGGCGCGCGTTGCCTCGGCCATGTCGATCTCGATGCCGCGCGCGTCGGCGCGCTTCTCGCGCGCGAGCAGGGCGATCAGCGCGCCGTCGCCGCAGCCGATGTCGAGCACGCGCGCATCCGGCTGCACCATCTCCGCGATGAGGCGGAGGTCCAGGCGCATGTTCTTGGCCACGTATCGGATGTCGTCAGGCATGGTCGGAGATTAGCGTGCGGCGGGGAATTTCCCCAGCCCTCCGAAGGAGGAACCGCTTCGGGGCGCGCGCTCTGCGCGCCCCGCGAGGCCGAACGGTCGAACGCCGGAAGTCCGGCGAGCCAAGCGCGTCGTGCCAAAGGCACGCCTTCCGCGTGACGCGCGCGCCCGGCGCGCTGAGGGCACAAAAACGCAATTGGTTTTGAAGGTCGCTCTTCGCGACCTCCAAAATCAATTGCTCTGCCGGCGCAGGAAGGTGGGGATCTCGATCCCCATTTCGTCCTGCGGGGCCTGCTCGGCGTGGCGGGGCGGCTCAGGCGGCTGCACGGCGCGCGCGGGTTCGGGCGGCAGGGTGCGCACCATCATGGCCGCACCACCGCCGGTGACCCGCGTGAACAGGCCACGCAGCCCGCCACGGGAAGGCTCCACCGGCGCGGGCGGCTGCGGCCGCGCGGCGGGCATCGCCTCAAGCTCGGCGCGCGGTGCCACGGAGGCGAGGAACACCGGATGCTCGCCCGGTGCGGTCTCGATCTGCGGCGCGGTGATGCGCGGCGGCGGCGCCTGGTCTGCGGCGCGGCGGACGAAGCTCGGCACCTGCGGCTGGCCCGCATGCTGCGCCCCATAGGTGCCGGTGGCCTGTACGACCATCGGCTCGGCTTCCAGTTCGATCGGCGCCATCGAGGCTGGCGTCGCACCCAGGCCGCCGACGGAGACGAGCGTCGGGCGGACGTTGCTCTCGGGCTTGCCGATCACGGCCGGCGCCACGTCGATGCCGGTCGCGACGACCGAGACGCGGATGCGGCCATTGAGGTCTTCCTCGACCGAGGAGCCGAAGATGATGTTGGCTTCCTCGTCCACTTCCTCGCGGATCCGGTGCGTCGCCTGGTCGACCTCGAACAGGGTCATGTCGTGGCCGCCGGTGATGTTGATCAGCACGCCGCGAGCACCGCGAAGCGAGGTGTCTTCCAGCAGCGGGTTGCTGATCGCGCTCTCGGCGGCCTTGCGGGCGCGGTCGTCGCCCTCGGCCTCGCCCGTGCCCATCATCGCCTTGCCCATCTCCGCCATGACGGTGCGGATGTCGGCGAAGTCGAGGTTCACAAGGCCGGGCTTCATCATCAGGTCGGTGACGCCGCGCACGCCCATGTAGAGGACGTTGTCGGCCATCTTGAAGGCCTCGGCGAAGGTCGTGCGCTCATTCGCCAGCCTGAACAGATTCTGATTCGGAATGACGATCAGCGTATCGACGAACTGCTGCAGTTCCTCGATGCCCGCATCGGCGGACTTCTTGCGCTTCGGCCCTTCGAAGTCGAACGGCTTGGTCACGACGCCGACGGTCAGGATGCCGCGTTCACGCGCCATGCGCGCAATCACCGGCGCAGCACCCGTGCCCGTGCCACCGCCCATGCCGGCGGTGACGAAGACCATGTGGCAACCGTCGAGGTGACGGGCCAGTTCCTCGGTGGCTTCCTCGGCGGCGGCGCGGCCGATCTCCGGCTTGGCGCCGGCGCCCAGGCCCTGCGTCAGGTGCGGGCCGAGCTGCACGCGGCGTTCCGACTTGGCGTGGACCAGCGACTGCGCGTCGGTGT
>JAZKFA010000358.1:0-10192 GCA_040386655.1 Pseudomonadota bacterium
ATCTCGGGGGCGACGCTCAAGCGTGCGGCGGATGCCGCAGTCGCGGCCGGGATGGATGCGGCGGCCGAGCGCCTCGAAGTGGCCGTGACCGACCTCGCATATCGCGAAGGCCGCTACGTGGTCGAGGGCACTGACCGCTTCATCGGGCTGTTCGAGCTTGCGGCTGCGGTGGGCGGCATCGATGGCCGCGCGGAGTTCGACACGACGGTAGAGTCCTGGCCCGCCGGCATCGCCATCGCCGAGGTCGAGATCGACCCGGAGACCGGCGCGGTGCGGCTGGACCGCTTCTCTTGCTCCGTCGATGCCGGCGTGGTGGTGAACCCGATGCTGCTCGCGGGCCAACTGCATGGCGGCTTCTGCGCCGGTGCCGGCCAGGCGCTGCTCGAGGAAGCCTGCTTCGACACCGAGGGCCAGGCGCTGAGTGCCTCGCTGATGGACTACGCCATGCCGCGCGCCGATGACGTGCCGGAGTTCGGCCATGCGCTTTCCAACGTGCCGACGCCGAACAACCCGTTGGGGATCAAGGGCGTCGGCGAATTGCCGACCAACGGCGCGCCGGCGGCCATCGGCAACGCGGTCGCGGATGCGCTGGGGGGCATCAC
Organism: Pseudomonadota bacterium; assembly: GCA_040386655.1. GTDB lineage: Bacteria > Pseudomonadota > Alphaproteobacteria > Acetobacterales > Acetobacteraceae > Plastoroseomonas. The sequence goes on from JAZKFA010000358.1 coordinate 603, forward strand.
CGTGCCGATGCCCATGACGCCCTCGCGGGTCTGGCAGGCGTTGCGGAAGGCGGACTCCCACCCCAGTACATAGGCGCAATGGCGCTGACAGACCGCTCGCCGCGAGAGGAGCTTGCATGACCGTCCGACGGATCGTGGCGAACTTGGCGGCTCGCGCGGTGCCGGAGGCGCGGGACTTCTACGTCGCCCTGTTCGGCCTCGAGGTGGTCATGGACCAGGGCTGGATCGTCACACTCGCCGGAGGTGCGACCGCACCGGTGCAGATCAGCATCGCATCCGAGGGTGGATCGGGCACGCCGGTACCGGACATCTCCGTCGAGGTGGACGACGTCGACGCCATCCATGCCCGCGCCCGCGAATTGGGCGCGGAGATCACCTATGACCTCACCGACGAACCCTGGGGCGTGCGGCGCTTCTATCTGCGCGCACCCGGTGGTGCGCTGGTGAACGTGCTGTCGCACGCGCGGCACGCGTGAACGAACTGGAGACCCTGGCCCGATGAAGCAGCTTCACCTCGGCGCCTTCATGCGCCCGGTCTCGATTCACACCGGCGCCTGGCGCTATCCCGACGCCTGGCCGGACGCGAATTTCGATTTCCTGAAGCTCAAGCGCCTGATCCAGACGCTGGAGCGCGGGAAGTTCGACGCCTTTTTCATGGCCGACCACCTGGCCTTCCTGAACATGCCGGTCGATGCGCTCAAGCGCAGCCACACCGTCACCTCGTTCGACCCGCTGACGCTTCTGCCTGCGCTCGCCGCGGTGACGGAGCGTATCGGGCTGATCGCGACGGCTTCGACCACCTACAACGAGCCGTATCATGTCGCGCGAAAATTCGCCTCGCTCGACCACATCAGCGGCGGTCGCGCCGGGTGGAACCTGGTGACCACCGCCAACCCCGATGCGGCGCTGAACTTCGGTCACGACGCGCACATGGCGCATGGCGAACGCTACAAGCGCGCGCGCGAATTCTTCGACGTGGTAACGGGGCTATGGGACGGCTGGTCCGATGACGCGCTGGTGCGTGACGTCGAGAGTGGCATCTTCTTCAATCCCGACCGCGTCCGCGCCCTGAACCATGAAGGGCCGGAGCTGAAGGTGCGCGGTCCGCTCAACATCGCGCGCCCCGTGCAGGGCTGGCCGGTCATCGTGCAGGCGGGGTCCTCGGATGCCGGGCGCCAGATCGCGGCGGAGACGGCGGAGGCGGTGTTCTCCGCGCCCGCGAGCCTCGCCGATGGGCAGCGCTTCTATGCCGATGTGAAGGCGCGCGCCGCCGCGGCAGGGCGCAACCCCGACCACATCAAGATGCTGCCCGCCTGCTTCGTGGTGCTGGGCGAGACGGTGGCCGAGGCCCGCGCCAAGCGCGCGCATCTGGACAGCCTGGTGCACTGGGACAACGCGATCGGCTCACTTTCCATTGCGCTCGGCGTTGATGCCCGCGCCTTTGACCCCGACGCGAAGCTGCCGCCGATTCCGGAGACGGAGCACAGCAAGAGCGGGCGCGAACGCGCGATCGCGCTGGCCGAGCGGGACGGGCTGACGGTGCGCCAGCTCGCGCAGCGGCTCGGTGGCTTCGCGGGCTTGGCCATGGTCGGCACCGCAAAGACCGTGGCGGACGAGATGGAGGGCTGGATCGACGGGCAGGGCAGCGACGGGTTCAACATCATGTTCCCCTGGCTGCCCGGGGGCCTAGATGATTTCGTGGACCAGGTGGTCCCCGAGCTGCAGCGGCGCGGTCGCTTTCGCCGGGACTACGAGGGCACGACGCTGCGCGAGCATCTCGGCCTTCCGCGGCCGCCGAACCGGTTCTTCGACTAGCAGGCTGCTGAGAGACCTGGCGAGGCGGCGACGCCTAGGCCTCGGGTGCCGCGCCCAGTTCGCGCAGCTGGCGGCGCAGGGCGTAGATCTGGTCGAGCAAGCCGAGCACCACAGGCAGTGCCTCCTCGTTCACGTCGAGCGTGTCGCGCAGATCCAGGATCAGGCGGACGCGCTCGACGTCGATCTCGGCGAAGACATCGCCCTGTTCGGGGCGCAGCAGCCCTTCGGCCACCCATCGCCGCACCTCGTCAGGCGAGAGCTCGGTGAAGCGGGCGCAGAGCAGGTCGATCGTGATCATGCCTCCCATATCCCCCCTTCGCGCGGGGCCGCGGCGCCGGCCTCCGGATGGTCATGGAGGAACTCCGCCAGCGACGGGTCGGTGGGGCCGAGCGCCACGCGCAGTGTCAGCAGCAGGTCGCCAGCGGGGCGGCTGCCATGGGCGGGAACACCCTTGCCGCGCAGCCTGATCTGCTGGCCGGAATCACTACCCGCCGGCAGTGTGACGCGGAGCTGGCCGGATGGCGTCGGGATGGGGATCGCCGCACCAAGGACGGCCTCGCGCAGGCTCACCGGCAGATCGTAGCGGATATCGGCGCCGTCGCGGCGGAACAGCGGGTGCGGTGCGATGTCGAGCTCGATCAGCGCATCGCCGGCTGGCCCGCCATTGCGGCCCGGATCGCCCTGCCCGCGCAGTTTCAGGACCTGCCCCGCTTCGACGCCGGGCGGGATACGGACGTTCAGCGTCCGGCCCCCCGGCAAGGTCAGGGTTTCGGACGATCCCTGGACAGACGCGAGGAAGGGGATGGTCAGCCGGTAGCTCTGGTCGGCGCCGCGGCGGGGGCCGGTGTCCGGGCGGCCGCGGGCGCCGAACAGGTCGGCGAAGATGTCGTCGTAATCCGGCCCGCCGGCGTAGCGCTCGCCGGCGCGTGATTCCGCGTATTCGCGGTAGCGCGGTGGTGGCGGTGCCCTCTCCTGGCCCTCGGCATCGATCTCGCCGGCATCGAAGCGGGCGCGGCGTGCGGGATCGGAGAGCAGGGCATTCGCGGCGGAGATCGCCTTGAACCGCGCCTCGCGCTCCGGCTGGCCGGGGTGCAGGTCCGGGTGGTTCGCGCGGGCGAGCTTCTTGTAGGCGCGCTTGATATCCTCGGGGGATGCATCGCGCGCGATACCAAGGGTGACGTAGGGATCGTCTGCCATGTCAGCGCGAAAGGCGGGTGCGGGATCGGATCATTCCCGCACCCTACACCCGTGCGGGGATGCCTGTGCAGTCAAGCCTGTGTAACGCGTCTCAGGCAGGCGGGGCGACCGATAGCCCCTGCACGCCGTGCCTCGCGATGAGAGAGGCGACCAGGCCCGAAGTCTTCGCCTTCTCGACGGCATCGGCAATGAAGGCCGCGCCAACAGTGTTGCGCCGTGCGGTGCCGATCGCCTGCTGCACGGTGGTGAAGTTGCCGTCGAGGATGCGCGCGCCAGGCAAGGTCGCGACATCGGTGATGAGGCGCGGGCGCAGGCCGGCGAGGACCTCGAACTTCTCTTCGCGGAACTGGGCGAAGGCGGCGTCCAGCGTCTCCGTCCGGAACAGCTTCGCCTTGTGAATGTTGCGCTCGAGCCAAAGGTCGTAGGCGGCGCGTGCCGTCACCGCGATCCGATTGCCCGGCTGGTCCACCTGCGCCATCTCCGTTATCGGTGAGCCCGGCGGGACCAGGTAGGTCGCCTCGATCTCGGCATAGGCGGCGGAGAAGGCGATCTTCTCGGCGCGCTGCGGCTCGGCGCCGATCAGGCCGATATCCCAGACGTTGTCATCGACCGCGTCCGCCAGCGCGCCGGGGCGGGGGAAAGGAACCAGGGCCAGCGGCACGCCGAGGAGCGACGCGATATGCGCGGCCATGTCGGGCGAGACGCCGCGCGGTTCGTCATTCGGGCCGCGGGACGAGACGAGCAGGAAATTGCTCATGTTGATCCCGGCGCGCAGCGTTCCGGTGGGGGCGAGTTCCTGGCGGATTTCTTCGTTCATGCGCCGAAGTATGCGCGTTCGAGGCGCTCATGCAACCCGGGCTCGCGCGCATCGGCGGCGAGGATGATGCGGCCTTGGGCCAGGGCATAGGCGCGGTCGGAAACGGCCAGAGCCTTCTCGACCAACTGCTCGACCAGCAGCACGGCGGTGCCGCCCTCGCGCAGGCGGCGGACCACATCCAGCACGCGGTCGACCAGCACGGGCGAGAGCCCCGCGGAGGGTTCGTCCAGCATCAGCAGGCGCGGGCGGCGGACCAGGCCCTGCGCGACGGCGAGCATCTGCTGCTGCCCGCCGCTGAGGGCCCCGCCGCGATCGGCGCGCTTGGCCGCGATCTCCGGGAAGAAATCCAGCGCCTCCTCGACCCGCGCATTGCGTTCGCCGCGCGGCAGGTCGTAGGCGGCGAGCAGCAGGTTGTCGAAGACGGAGAGCTGCGTGAAGACGCGGTGGCCCTCGACCACATGAACCAGCCCCGCGCGCGCGCAGACGCGCGGGTCGGCGCCAGCCATGTCGCGCCCGGCGAAGCGCAGCCCGCCACCGGTGGTGGGCAGCAGCCCCGACAGCGCGCGCAGCAGCGTGGTCTTGCCCGCGCCATTGGGGCCGAGCAAAGCCACGACCTCGCCCGCCGCGATCTCCATCGTCACACCGTGCAGCACGCCGATCTTGCCGTAGCCCGCTTCCAGCGCGGTGACCTGCAGAAGGGGTTCAGGCGCCGAGATAGGCACTGACCACCTCCTTGTGGCTGCGGATTTCGGTGGGCGTGCCGGCGGCCAGGATGCGGCCGAGGTTGAGCACGGTGACGCGGTCGCAGATCGCGAAGATCAGGTCGGCATGGTGCTCGACCAGAAGCACCGCGGTGCCCGCATCGCTGACCGCGCGCACCAGTGCGGCGAGGCGGTTGATCTCCTCGTGGCTGAGGCCCGCGGCGGGTTCGTCCAGCAGCAGGAAGGCCGGGCGCAGCATCAGCGCGCGGGCGATTTCCATGAAGCGCAGCTCGCTGTGCTGCAGCCGGTCCGCGCGCACGTCGGCGACACCGTCGAGGCCCACGGCGTGCAGCGCGAGCAGCGCGCGTTCGCGGAACAGCGCCTCGTCCGCGCGGTGGCGCGGCAGCTGCAGCATGGCCTCGAGGAAGCCCGCGCGGCCTTCGATGGTCGCGCCGATCATCACGTTCTCCAGCACCGATGCCTCGCCGATCAGGCGCGGCGTCTGGAAGGTGCGGGCAATGCCGTGCGCGGCACGATCGGTCGAGCGCCCCGGTGCCAGCGTCGCGTCACCCAGCGTCATCGTCCCGGCATCCGCGCGGTAGTAGCCTGAGATGACGTTGAGCGTCGTCGTCTTGCCGCTGCCATTGGGGCCGATCAGGCCATGGATCTCACCGGGCCGCACGTCGAGATCGAGGCCATCGATCGCCTTCACGCCACCGAAGGCCAGCGTGATGCCACGCAGCGACAGGGTGCGCGGGGTGATGGCATGCGCGATGAGCTGCTGCACCGCCTCGGGGCGGGAGGCGATGACGCGTCCCGAGGGCAGCGGCTTACGGTTGCGGAAGTCGATCAGCGCCGCGATCCCGCCGGGCACCGCGAGCACAATCACCAGCAGCAGCGCCGCATAGAGGAAGGTGGACCAGGCCGCGAGCGGTGCCGCGACCTCCGGCAGCAGGGTCAGCACGATGGTGCCGAGCAGCGGTCCCAGGATGGACCCGCGCCCGCCGATCAGAACCGAGATAAAGAACAGCAGCGACAGCTCGAAGGTGAAGGCGTCGGGCGTGATGTAGGTCTGCAGGCTGGCGAACAGCCCGCCCGCGATGGCGGCCAACGCGCCGGCCAGGATGAAGACGAGGATCAGCAGCCGTGCCTTGTCGATGCCCGTGGCCTCGGCGGCGACATCGGCATCGCGCACCGCGACCAGCGCGCGGCCGAAGCGGCTGTTGGCGACATTCGATGTGATCCAGGTGCAGAGGGCCGCGAAGCCCAGGCAGAAATACAGCAGGCCCCAGGCGGTATCGAATGGTGCCGGCAGGGCAGGTCCGGGCACGCCGATGCCGCCACCGGTGACCGGCTGCCAGGCGAGCGCGATCTGCGTGACGATGGTCGCGAACCCCAGCGTCGAGATCGCGAAGTAGAAGGTGCGCAGCCGCAGCGCCGGCAGCCCCACGACGACGCCGAACACCGCACCCGCAAGCCCCGCGATGCCGAGAGCCGCGAAGGCCGGGAACTCTGGCGTCGCAGTGCCCGCGGTGAGAACGGAGGCGGTGTAGGCGCCGAGCGCGAACAGCGCGACGTAGCCGATGGCGAGCTGCCCGGCATAGCCCACAATTAGGTTCAGCCCGGAGATCAGCACCCAGTAGATCGCGATGCGCGTGACGATTAGCGCCCAGTACTCATTGTCGCTGAGCGGCGTCGCGAGACCCAGGGCAAGGATCGCGAGGAAGGGCAGGGCGCGCATCATCGGCGCGCGCCCGCGCAGGGGTATGAAGCGCGCATCAAACCCTCCGCGATGCGCTTGCGCCGAACAAGCCCTGCGGCGCGGCGAGCAGCACGATGATGAACAGCGAGAAGACCGCGACCGAGGCGAAAATGCCGCCCGCATAGAAATTCGCTGCCTGCTGGAACAGCCCCAGCGCGATGCCGCCGATCACTGCGCCGCGGTTGTTGCCCAGGCCGCCGAGGGCCACCGGAATGAAGCCGTAGAAGTTCAGCAGCGGCCCGTTTGCAAAGAAGGCCAGCAGCAGCTGACCGCCGGAGAAGCCGGCGAGGCCGCCGATCGCGCCGGCCAGCGCGTAGCTCGCCATGCGCAGGTTCCGCTCGGGGAGGCCGAGCGCGCGGGCGGCGAAGTTGTCCTCCGCGATGGCGACGAAGGCGCGGCCAACCAGCGTGCGGCGATAGAGGAATTCGAGGCCGACGATGACGGCAGCGCAGACCACCACCGGCAGCCAATACTTCTCATCCAGCAGCCCAGCGCCGGCATCGAGGATGCGCGGGAAGGGCTGCGGCTCCGTGCCCCACTGGATCGCCGTGAACTGCTGGATCAGCAGGGCGACCGCCAGCGTGGTCAGGACGTACAAATGCTGGTCCAGGCTTTTCAGTACCGGGCGCACGGCGACGATCTCGGTGATCACCCCGATCAGCGCGCAGGCGACCAGCGCCAGCACCAGCCCGACCACCAGCGGCAGCCCGAGCTTGAGGATGAACATCGACCCCAGCACGCCACCCAGCATGCCCAGCTGCCCCGCGGTGAAGCTCATCACGCGCGAGGTCGCGAACATGGTGTTGTAGGTGATGCCGATCAGCGCATAGACGGCGCCGACCGCGAGGCCGGACGCCAGGATCGAGGCAAGCATCGAAAGCCGTCCGCGCTCAGGTGTAGCCCGGTGCCAGGTTGAAGGCGCCGTCGCGCGCGGTGTTGGCGCGCACCATCACGATGTCGGCGGTCGGGTAGCCATTGTGCTCGGTCGGGGTGAAGGTGAAGTCACCGTAATAGCCGGCGTAGGGCGCGAGCCGGTTCCAGTGCCCGATGATGGCTTCCTTGGCCGTGGAATTCGTGGCCTCGACGGCCTTGGTCACCATCTCCACCGCGTCGACGCCGCAGGCGACCCACCACAGCAGCGTGTCGGCGAGGTTCACCTTGCCGCGCATGCGCGAGACCAGGCCGGCCATGCGCTCGGGCAGCTGGCCCGCGTTGTTGTAGGCACAGCTGCGATAGCCGATCGCGTAGACCTTCTCCCAGTTCGCGGGGCGCTCGACCAGCGTGCCGATCTCGCCCGAGGACAGCGCGGGGTGGCCGACGAAGGGCACGTCCCAGTTCATGGCCGCACGGGTGTTGAGCATGCGCGCGATCATGCCCGTCGAGACCGACCAGATGACGATGGCCTCGGCACCGGACGTGCGGGCGCGCAGCATGTCCGGCGTCATGTCTGGCTGCGTCGCATCGACGTTCGCCTTGTAGACCACCTCGGCGCCGTCGCGCTGGAAGTTCGCCACGCACGCGTTCACCGCGCTTACGCCGTAGCCCGTGGTGTCGCCGATGACGGCGACTTTCCGCGCATTAACGCGCTGCATGCAGTAGTTGCGCACCGCGTCGTCCCATTGCGTGTTCGACGGCGCGATGCGGAAGGCGTTGGGGTAGCGGCGCGGGTCGATCAGGCTGTCCACCACGCAGGGGTGGATGTTGGGCATGTTGGCCCGCGCCATGATGGCGGTGGTGGCCAGGCTCTCGCCGGAGTTGGTTGGGCCCCAGATGGCGTGGACGCGCGCTTGGCTGATCATCTCCTGAGTCGCGTTCACCGCCTTGGTCGGATCGCCCTGGGTGTCGCGGGTGAGGACCTCCAGCCGCCGCCCGCGCACGCCGCCGGCGGCGTTGATCGCCTCGGCCGCGAAGCGCACGCCGCGGTCGAAGCCCACCGCGGGGGCGGAGCTGGGGCCCGTCATCGCCGCGAGCCAGCCGAAGCGGATCGGCTCGGGCGTCTGCGCCAGGGCAGGCACGGCGAGCCCCATGGCGGCGGTGCCCAATGCCAGGTCGCGGCGGGTGATGGTCATGGCGGTCTCCCCTTCGATCTCGTTCTGCCGATCCGGCGCGTGCGCATCGCGCGCCACCGCCCGGCCTTTTGGTTCTTCGACGTTCCTGCGGGGCAGAGTACGGCAGTCAGCGGGAAGCTCAAGTGACGGCGGTGCAACGCGTCCCGCGCACTGCTTGACACGCGCGCGGGGGCGGGAGGACCATCGAGGCAGTGGTTTTGGGATCAAAGAACGCATGAGCGCAGCCCGTGGCGTGGTCGTATCGGCCCAGATCGGGGAGGACCCGGTCTCTCGCGCGCGCCGCGTCGCGCCGCTGATGGAAGCCGCCGCGCCCCGCATCGAGAAGGACCGCGCGCTGCCGCCCGAACTGCTCGAGGCGCTGTACGAGAACCGCATCATCCGCACGTTGCTGCCCAAGATGGTGGGCGGGGATGAGACCAGCCCCGAAACCTATGTGCGCATGATGATGATCCTGGCCGCGGCGGATGCATCCTCGGCCTGGTGCATCGGGCAGGCGTCGGGGTGCTCGATGTCGGCGGCTTACATGGACCTCGATGCCGCGCGCACCGTCTGGGCGCCGCGCGAGGCGTCGCTCGCCTGGGGCGTGATCCTGCCCAACCAGACGGCGCGCGTGACGGAAGGCGGGTTCCTGGTCAACGGCACCTGGTCGTTTGCCAGCGGCGGCCGCCACGCCACCTGGCTCGGCGGGCATTGCAAGGTGATCGAGGCGGATGGCACGCCGCGGCTCGACGCGGACGGCACGCCAACCGACCGCACCATGATCTTCCCGCGCAGCGCGATGACGATGCGCGAGGACTGGAACGTGATGGGCCTGCGCGGCACCGGATCCGACACCTACACGGTGAAGGACCTGTTCGTGCCCGGCCCGCTGACCGTGCGCCGCGACCGCGACGATGAGCGGCGACCCCACGGGCGTGGGTCGCTGTACAAGTTCACCACCACGCATATGTATGCCTCCGGCTTCGCGGGCGTCGCACTCGGCATCGCGCGGGGGATGCTCGATGCCTTCGTCGCGCTCGCGGTGAAGAAGACCCCGCAGGCCACCGCGCGGCGCTTGGCCGACAGCCCCGCATTGCAGTCGGGCCTCGCGCAGGCGGAAGGACAGTGGCGCGCCGCGCGTGCGGGCCTGCTGATGACGCTGCGCGAATGCTGGGTGGATGCCGAGGCCGGTAATGAGCTGACCACCGACCAGAAGGTCCAGTTCGACAGTGACGGCTTCGTGGTGCACT
>JAZKFA010000358.1:10202-11894 GCA_040386655.1 Pseudomonadota bacterium
CCTCGCCTCGACCTACGCGATCCATCAAGCCAAGGCGGCGGCCGACTTCGCCTATTGCGAGGCGGGTGCGACGGCGATCTTCGAGGGCGGGCCCTTCGAGCGCCGCTTCCGCGATATCCACGCCGTCACCCAGCAGGTGCAGGCGCGCAAGAACCACTTCGAGACTGTGGGCCAGCATTTGTTCGGCCTCGACCCCAACCCCCGTTTCCTGTGATCTCGGAGAGCCTGCCATGCCGCTCGAGGCCCTGAACCACTACACCATCCGCCCCGTAGATCTGGAGGCGACGCGCACCTTCTACTCCGAAGTGCTGGGCCTGCCCGAAGGCTACCGCCCGCCGCTCGGCTTCCCCGGCTACTGGCTGTATGTGGGCGACGTCCCGACCGTGCATCTGATCGGCGACCGCGGCGAGCGCGACGCGAAGTTCGGGGAGCGGCGCGTGCAGCAGACTGGGCAGCTCGACCACATCGCATTTTCCTGCACGGGGCTGGCCGAGATGCGCGCCAACCTCAACGCGCGCGGTATCGAGTTCGAGACGCGCGTGATCCCCCGCGACAACCAGACGCAGCTCTTCCTGTTCGACCCCGACGGCATCGCGGTGGAGCTGAACTACCCCCCGCACGAGACCACGCCGGTCTAGGACGCGCGGGCGGAGTCGGGTATCTCGTCGCCGAGCAATTCCAGATCCTCGTAGGCGCGCAGCTTGGCCAGGTGCGCTGCCGCGTCGGCGCGGAACAGCGCGCCGGCGATGTGCTCCGCGACGCGCCGCGCGCCATCCGACACTCCGGGGATGTCGCCGCTGACCAGACCCAGGTTCGCGATGGCGGCGATGTTGAAGGCGTGCACGCGTCCGAGCCAGGGTGCGGCGCCGGGCCGCCGCTCGGTGAAGGCGAAGCCGGCATCGAGATACGGGTGTGCCGCGAAATCGCCGGCATCCTTGACCACGTCGCGCCATAGCCGCGCCTCCGGCGCGATGGCGGCAAGTTCGGGCCGCATCGCGAGGTCGGTCATGAAGCCGGTGCCCAGGATGAGCATGTCCACGCGCAGCGCGCCGCCGGGCAGGGTGAGCGTGACGCCATCCGCATCATCGACCGCCTCGGCGACCGGCGAGCCGAGGTGCAAGCGGAAGCCGGGCTGCCGCGAAAGGCGCATGAGCGATTCGCGCGGCGGTGCGACCGCACCCTCATTCGCCGACTTGAGGAAGGCGATGCGCGTCGCGTCATCGAGCGCGGGCATGCCGTGCGTGAAACCGGGATGCACCATCGACTTGAAGCGGTTCAACACGGGGATGCTGCCGCGCCGGACAAGTAGGTGTGCCTCCGTCGCGCCCTGTTCCAGCGCGGTCGCGGCATTGTCCACGGCCGAGGCGCTGGCGCCCACCACGGCGATGCGCTTGCCGGCGAGCGCTGCGAAGTCGATTGCCTCGCTACTGTGGCGGATGCGCGCGCCGCGCGGCAGGCGCACCCACTCCGGGATGCGCGGGCCGCCCAGCCCGTCACGCCCGGTGGCCAGGATCAGGTGGCGCGTGCGCAGGACGCCCTCGCTGGTGGTGACTTCGACCCGCCCCTCGGTAGCCGGCGTGATGGCGGTAAGCGCCACGCCATTCGTGACCGGCAGGCCGAGCACCGTCCGAAACCAGCCCAGGTAGTCCTGCCACATCGCGCGCGGGATTTTGCCCAGGGCTTCCCAGGCCG
>JAZKFA010000359.1:0-2994 GCA_040386655.1 Pseudomonadota bacterium
CAGACCCGCCGCTTCCTCGAGGCTGCGGATGGAAGCAAGGATACCGGCGATATCCTCCTCAAAGAAGCGCAGCCGCGCAGCACGCACCGCCTCCCGCTGGGACCGCAGCACGGCTTGCAGGACCTCGTCCGGCGCCGCGGGTTCCACGGCCGGCGTGGCCGCGAGCTCGGCCGCGATGCGCGCGGCCTGCGCCGAGAGGCTGCGGCGCTGCGCCTCCAGCGTGGCGGTGTCGGCATCGGCGAAGGTGGCGTCGAGGATGGCCAGCACCTGGCCGGCGCGGACCACGTCGCCGGGGCGGACGCGCATCTCGCGGATAACGGCGCGCTCCAGCGGTTGCAGCACGATGGGCGGCGCGTCCGGCGTCAGGCGCCCTTGGCCGGTGACGACGACGTCGACCTCGGCCACCGCGGCGATGCCGATCAGCAGGGCGAACAGCAAGGCGACCAGGTGATGCGCGCCACCGAGGAATGGCGGCGGCTCTTCGGCGAGCAGGTCGTCCAGCTCGCCCTGGAAACCGATCGCCTCGGCGGCAATGGGGCGCGGCTTCGGCTTCGGGATGCCGCGCAGGCGCGCGAGCAGGGCAGGGCGGATGGCCCGCACTGGCGTGACGGTGATGCTGGTCGCACTCATCAGGCGGGCTGCAGATGATGGGTCTGCTGGTGCCAGAGGTGACGGTACACCTCGCAGCGTTGCAGCAGGACGGTGTGGGGCGCGATGTCGAGCACGCGGCCGCGCTCGAGCACCATGATGGCATCCGCGCGCGCGAGCGAGGCGAGCCGATGGGAGACGATGATCATGGTGCGCCCCTCGGCGATGGCGTCGAGGTTGCGCTGGATGATGGCCTCGCTCTCGGGGTCCAGCGCGCTGGTCGCCTCGTCGAAGATGAGCAGGGACGGGCGCGGCAGCAGCGCGCGCGCTATGGCCAGGCGCTGGCGCTGCCCACCGGAGAAGTTCGACGCTCCCTCCTCGACAACGGTGTCGTAGCCCATCGGCAGGCGCTCGATGAACTCATCCGCACCGGCGAGGCGCGCGGCCTCCAGCACCTGGTCGAGCGGTGCATCCGGGCGCGCGGCGGCGATATTGTCGCGGATGGTGCCGGAGAAGAGCAGGTTCTCCTGCAGGACCACGCCGATCCCCCGCCGCAGATGCGTCAGTTCGATGTGGCGGAGGTCCACGCCGCCGGCACGGATGATGCCCTCCTGCGGGCGATGGATGGCCTGGATCAGCCGGGTCACCGTGGTCTTGCCCGACCCGGACCGCCCGACGATGCCGATGACCTGGCCAGGCTCGACCGAGAAGGACACATCCTCCAGCGCGGGCGCGCCGGCGCCGGGATATTGGAAGGTGATCCCCTCGAATTGCAGCGCGCCGGTGATGGGCGGGCGCGCGAGGCGCTGGTGCCCGTTGGTCTCCGGTGCCGTGTTCATCACCCGGCCCAGCATGCGCACGGAGAGGGCTGCTTCCTGATACTCGTTGATCAGGGCCACGATCTGCACCAGCGGTCCGGTCACGCGGCCGGACAGCATGGAAAACGCGATCAGCGCGCCGAGGCTCAGGCTGCCCTCGAACACCGCGATGGCACCGGCCGAGAGCAGCGTGATCTGCATCAGCTTCTCGAGTGCGGTGGTGATGACAGTGCCGGCGATGCCCACGCGCCCCACCTCGGCCTGTTGGCGCACCGCCTGCACCACGCGGCGTTCCCAGCTGGACTGGCGCACAGGTTCGAGCACCAGCGACTTCACCGCGCGCATGTTGTGCAGCGTCTCGACCAGATAGGCCTGCCGCGCGCCCTCGGTCTGGTACAGGCGGTCGAGCTTGCGGCGGAACGCCGGCACCATCGCCGCGATCACCCCCGCGATGGCCGCGGAGAAGCCGAGCACGATCGCCGTCAGCATCGGGCTGTAGAGGGCCAGGACCAAGATGAGGATCGGCAGGAACACCGCATCCAGCATGGTCTGGAACAGCCGCCCCGTGAGGAAGTGACGCAGCTTCTCGGTCTGCTGCATGTGCCGTGTCAGCACGCCCGCCGCCTGGCTTTCGAAGAAGTGCAGCGGCAGCGACAGCAAGTGCCGGAAGGTTCGCGCGCCCAACTGCGCGTCGATCTTGTTGGTTGCGAGCAGCATCAGCCGCTGGCGGATATAGCCGAAGGCGGCATCGAACACCGTCAGCAGCACGAAGATCCCGGCAACGACGAACAGCGTCTGGTAGCTCTGGTGCGTGACGACCTTGTCGATCAGCACCTGGAACAGCAAAGGTGTGGCGAAGCCGATCAGGCTGGCCAGGATTGCGGCGATGGCGACACCGCGGAAGTACCGGCGCTGCCGGATGATCTCGGGGAGGAACCAGCGCAGGCCGAAGGGCTGGTTCTCCTCGCCCAGGGCATGGACGCGCTTGCACAGCACCAGCGTCCCGGACCAGCTCGCGGTGAAGGCCTCGCGCGAGACCAGCTGCACCCCCTCCGCCTCGGTGGCGGGGTCGAGGATGGCGGCATGCGGCGTGCCGTCCTCGCCGGGGATGACGTGGACGAGAATCACCCAGCTGCCGTCGCGACGGATCGCCATGGCCGGGTAGGCACGCCCGAGAGATGCGGCCTTGTCCCAGCTACAGCCGCGCAGCGCGCGCCCGCGCAGCCCGACCCGCCCCATCGTGCGCAGGATGGAGGGCAGCATGTCCGCCCCCTCGATCGTGGGCAGTTCTTCGGGTGCCAGGTGCAGGCCGTGATGGGTCGCCAGCAGGAACATGCACCGCAAGGCCGTCAGTTCAGGAACCACGATGCCGCCCGCCTGTCATGGCGCGAAGACTAGGCACGCAGGGGTTGCGATGAGGTGAAGGCCCAACGCGAAACCCCCCCGGGCCGTTGGGCCCGAGGGGGTTTGCGTGGGCGGTCGAGAGGCTCAGGCGAACAGCGCGTTCACCTGCCCGGTGCTCATCACCCCGATCTGTGTCGAGGTGAACCCGGTGGTCTGGGTATCCGTCAGCGCCGCGATGTCGGCG
>JAZKFA010000360.1:0-1184 GCA_040386655.1 Pseudomonadota bacterium
GACCCCGCCGAGAGCGCCTTCGAACACCGCATCCACGCCGCCGACCTCGCCTATGTCATGAGCTCGACGGCGGCGCAGGCTGCACTCGCCGAGAACTACCTGGGACTGCCCTTCGCCGCATGAAGATCCTCAAGCGCCTGTCGCTGCTGCTGCTCGCGGCCCTGATCGGCCTGGGCATCTGGCTCTACGACCCCGACAAGCCGCGCGCCGCGCTTGAGGCCGCCTACGCCCCGGCGCCGTCGCAGTTCATCGAGGTCGCGGGCCTGCGGATGCACCTCCGCGACACCGGCCCGCGCGAGGCGCCGCCGCTGCTGCTGCTGCACGGCTTCGGCGCAAGCCTCCACAGCTGGGAAGAGTGGGCGCGCATGCTGGAGGGCCGCTTCCGCGTCATCCGCATCGACCTGCCTGGCTTCGGCCTCACCGGCCCTGACACTTCCGGCGACTACACCGACGCACGTTCCGTCACGGTCCTTGCGGCCCTGCTTGATCGCCTCGGCGTGGCGCAGGCGACGGTCATCGGCAATTCCATGGGCGGGCGCATCGCCTGGCGCTTCGCCGTCGCCGAGCCCACCCGCGTCGCGCGCCTGGTGCTGATTGCGCCCGACGGCTTCGCCTCCATGGGCATCACCTACGACAGGCCGGTCTCGGTTCCGCTGTTCGTCCGAATCCTGCCCTACACCCTGCCGATGCCACTGATGCGGCAGACGCTGGACGCCACCTACGGCGACCCCCGCCGGATCACCGGCGCACTCGCCACGCGCTACCGCGACATGCTGCTGGCCCCAGGCGTGCGGCACGCGATGATTGCGCGGCTCGACCAGCACATCCTGCCCGACCCGCGGCCGCTGCTCGCGCAACTCACCATGCCCGTGCTGCTGATGTGGGGCGCGCGCGACCAGCTGATCCCCGTCGGCCACGCGCAGGACTACCTGGCCATCCTCCCGCAGGCGTCGCTGGCCACGCTTCCCACCCTCGGCCATGTGCCGTTCGAGGAAGACCCCGCCCTGTCGCTGCCGCCGCTGGAGGCGTTCCTGGCGCGGTGAGGAAGGTTGGGGTCGCCGCCCCCAGCTCACGCCGGCAGCGTCGCCACCGCCGTCAGCCCGGCCCCGGCACGGTTGCGCAGCACCACATCCCCGCCATGCGCCCGGAAGATATTGCGCGCGATCGGCAGACCCAGCCCCGTC
>JAZKFA010000360.1:1194-10593 GCA_040386655.1 Pseudomonadota bacterium
GTCTCCCGATTGCGACTCGTCTCCAGGCGCCGGAATGGCTGGAACACGTTCTCGATCTCGCTCTCCGGTATGCCCGGCCCGTCATCCTCGATGGCCAGGCGCACCGTGCCCGCATCGGCCGACAGCGTGAGCCGCGCCGCGCCGCCATAGACCAGCGCATTGCGCACGAGGTTCGACAGCGCGCGCTTGAGTGCGACCGGCCGCGCGCGCAGCACCAGGTGCTCCGGCCCGTCAAAGGCGATGCGCTCGGCGATATCGGGATACGCGTCCACCGCCTCATCGGCCACGGTGCGGCAAAGCGCGGCGATGTCGAGCGCGGTGGCCGGCTCATGCGCCGCCTCATCCCGCGCGAAAGTAAGCGTCGCCGCGATCATCGCCTCCATCTCATCGAGATCGGCGAGCATCTTCCGCCGCTGCTCCTCATCGTCGAGGAATTCCGCCCGCAGCCGCAGCCGCGTGATCGGCGTGCGCAAATCATGCCCGATCGCAGCCAGCATCTGCGTGCGGTCGGCGACGAAGCGCCGGATGCGCCCCTGCATGGTGTTGAAGGCATGCGCCGCCTTCGCGATCTCCGTCGGGCCACCTTCTTCCAGGGGCGGCGCGTTCACATCGCGCCCCAGCCGGTCCGCCGCACCGGCGAGGATGCGCACCGGCCGCGTCAGCCGGTTCACCGCCCACAGGATCAGCCCCACCGCAGCGGCGGTCATCAGGATGAAGGCGGCGAGGAAAGTGTCCGAATGCCAGGGACGCGGGGGCGGCAACTCCACCCGCAGATTCACCCAGTCGCCATCGGGCAGCTGCAGCGATGCGAGGAATCCCGCGGGGCCATTAGCCGCGACCAGCACCTCGCGCGGGGCGAAGCGCGCGAAGGGCGGCGGCAGCCTTCCGCGCGGCGGGTCGCCCATAATCTCGGGACGGCGCGATTCGCCACGGCGCCCCTCCGCCCGGCCTGGCGGGGGGTCCTCGGCCAGCTGCTCCAGCCGGAACAGGCGCAGCACCTGGATGGTCGGGCGCGGCATCCCGGGCGTGACGATGGCGCGGTCTGCGATCTCCGCCGTCAGGCCCTCCGGCAGGTCGAGGTCGGCGATCATGCGCATGCGCTGGAACGGGGGTGCGAGCACCGCCGTGCGCCACACGCCGAAGCTGCGCGCGGTGATCTCGCGCGCCTGCGCCAGGCGCTGCAGGTCCACGCGGTCAAGCGCATGGATGCCGAGCCCCGCGGCCTGCACCACCATCAACGCCAGGATCAGCACCAGCGCGGTGCGGCCGCCGAGCGAACGCGGGAGAAGCGTCATGTTTGTGCCCTCAAGCGCCGGGCGCCCGCTCCGCGGGCTTGGCTCGCCGGACGACCGGCGTTCGCCCATTCGGGCTCGCGGCGCGCAGAGGCGCGCCGAAGATCACGGGCGCCCGCTCCGCGGACTTGGCTCGCCCGACCACCGGCGTTCGCCCATTCGGGCGCGCGGCGCGCAGAGGCGCGCCAAACATTGCGGCGGGCCACCCGCCTCACGTCTTCACGACATCGGCCGACAATACATACCCACCACCGCGGACGGTCTTGATGACCGAGGGGTTGCGCCCGTCATCCTCGAGCTTGCGCCGCAGCCGCGACACGGCGACATCGATTGCGCGGTCGAAGGGCCCCGCCTGGCGGTTGTGCAGCAGGTCCATGAGCATGTCGCGCGTCAGCACGCGGTTCGGCCGGTCCACCAGCACCAGCAGCAGCTCGTACTCGCCACCCGTCAGCGGAATTTCCGTGCCCTGCGGGTTGAGCAGGCGGCGGCGGGCTGGTTCCAGCACCCAGCCGGCGAAGGTGATGGCGCGCGCGGGGGGCTCCTTCGGCCGTCCCTCGCCGCCGCCCGGCGCGCGGCGCAGGACGGCGCGGATGCGCGCATGCAGCTCGCGCGGATTGAAGGGTTTGGGGACGTAGTCATCCGCACCCAGTTCCAGGCCGATGATGCGGTCCGTCTCCTCACCCATCGCAGTGAGAATGACGATGGGAACATCGGATTGCGTGCGCAGCCAGCGCGCGAAATCCAGCCCCGGCTCGCCCGGCATCATCAGGTCGAGGACGACCAGGTGATAGCGGCCCAGCGGCCAGACGCGCCTTGCCTCGCGCGCATCGCGCGCGACGGTGACGCGCATGCCCTGGCGTTCAAGGAACTTGCCGAGCAGTTCGCGGATCTCGCGGTCATCATCGACGACGAGGATGTGGGGTGTTGCGTCCATGGCTGTTACAATAGCCTGGATCGGCGGCGTTTCAGCCCATGCTTGTAACGCCACGTTGCTAGGGGCCAAACCGTTGCGTAGCGTTTCCGTGTGCAGCCTTCCGGTGTCTTGGAGAAAAGCTTGAAGGCCCCCATCTCGACATCACCACCGCGGTTGCCCAGCTCCCCTCCGGGCGCCCGGCGGAATACTGCGGCGGGGCTGTCCTCCTCCCCCTTGGATGCCCCGCCGCCCCCCCTCCCTCCCTGGGCTGAAGCTGGCTTGTGTGCGCTGGAAGCGGCGCATGGCGACCTCGCGCGTATCCGTCCGCTCGCGGGGCCCTTGCCGTGGCGTCAGCGCGACCCGGGCTTTCCCGGGCTGCTGCGCGCGATCTGCGGGCAGATGATCAGCAATGCCGCGGCATCAGCGATCTGGGGCCGGCTCTCCGCCCTGCCCGGCGCGCTCCACCCCGAAGGGCTGCTGCTGCTCGACGAGATTGCACTGCGCACGGCCGGCCTTTCGCGCCCGAAGGTGCTGCACGTCCGCGCCCTCGCCGAGGCCTGCGCGACGCGGCGCCTGGACCTCGACGCCGTCGCGGCGATGGAGGATGCGGCGGCGATTGCGGCCATCGCGGCAGTCCCCGGCCTTGGGCCCTGGAGTGCGTCCATTCACCTGTTGTTCGGCCTGCAGCGGCCGGATGTCTTCCCGCCTGGCGACGTGGCGCTTGCCGCCGGCCTTGCGCATCTGCGTGGCCTGCCGGAGCGTCCCTCGCCCCGCGCGCTGGTGCTGCTGGCCGAGGACTGGGCGCCGTGGCGCTCGCTCGCCGCGCGGCTGCTCTGGCATCATTGGCGCCACGCGACGGGGCGCGCGGCCGGCGAATAGCGCTTCCTTGCACCGGCCTGAATTCTCCCCCATGACTCGGCGATGGTCCGTCCCCTGTTCACGCTCAGCGCCGCGCTGCTCATCGCCGGCTGCGTCCGCCCCGGCGGCTTGGCCGACCGCAACGAGGGCTGCGCAGCGCAGAAATCCAGCTTCACCAGCGCGGGCGACCCGCTGCTGCGCCAGACCCAGCAGCCGCGCCCCTTCGCGCGCCCCAACCTGTCGCGCCAGCGCGCGCCGGATACGGATCTCGAAGCAACGCTTGCGCGCGAGAATTCCGCGCTCGACAGCCTCCAGATCGCCTTCGACAGCCTGCTCTACTGCCGCTGGATCGAGGCGCGCACGGTACGAGCGGACCTCGCCGCCGGCCGCGTCCCGCGCGCCCAGTCCGAGCAACGGATGGCCGCGCTGCGGGCACGTCTGCGCTCGGACCTCGACCGAGCCCGCGCCGTGCTCGCCGACCTCGAGCGCCAGGCCGCCGAGCGCGCGCCGCTGCTGGAACAGCAGGCCCCGGGTGTGACCACCACCGCCCCGCGCGGCCGCGGCGCCAACCAGCCCCGCCCCGTCGTCGCCGCCGCCACCGTGCTGCTGCGCCTTCGCCCCGAGGGCGGTGCCCCCGAAGTCGGCCGCGTCGCCGCCGGCGAAGGTGTCTCCGTCCGCCCGGCCACCGGCGGCTTCGCCGCCGTCGAGAGCGGCGGCCAGCTGCGCGGCTACGCCCCCGCGGGCGCCTTCCAGATCCCCGAGCGCGCAATCCGCCCCGCCGAACGCGCGACGAGCCCCATCCGCACCCTTGCGGCCACCAACATCGCCCGGCGGGACAATTTCGCGGAGAGCGTGTCGCTGGCGGAATCGACCTCGGTATCGGGCTTCGAGCTGGCGAGCTGACGCGCTCGTCAATTGCGCGCCGGCGGGAGCGCACCTGTCGCGCAGCGGACCGCGAGCGCGAATGCGCGAATGCCGCTCGTGCGGTGAGCCAAGCCGCCGGAGGCGTGCCTCCGCGCGATGCGCCTGACGGCGTCATGCAATGAAGGCTTACCCCGGGGATCACGATCTGTTCTAAGACAGGCCGGCCCCCGCCCGACTCCGTTTCGCCAGGAGACATGGATCGCCATGACCGACCGCCTCAACCCGCCGGGCCTCGCCAAGCCGACCGGCTACAGCCATGTCGCCATCACCCCGGCGGGGCGCCAGGCCCATGTCTCCGGCCAGGTGGCCTTCGACGCGTCGGGCAAGCTGGTGGGCGAGGGCGACCTCGCGGCCCAGGCGGAGCAGGTCTATGCGAACCTCGTCACCGCGCTGACCGCGGCGGGGACGGACATCTCCCGCGTGTTCCGGATGGTCACCTACGTGGTCGGGCTGACGCCGGAGACGGCCGCCATCGTCCGCCGCGTGCGGATGAAGCATCTGGGCGAGGGCCCCTACCCCGCCAGCACCATGGTCGGCACGCCGGCCCTCGTCCTCCCTGGCCTCCTGATCGAGGTCGAGGCGAGTGCGACGCTCGACTGATCCAGGATAAGCAAGCGATGAACGATCTGTTCGGTCGCGGCGGCAAGCCCGCTGCGCCAGCCGAGACCTATTCGGCCAAGGACATTGAGGTGCTGGAGGGGCTGGAGCCCGTCCGCCGCCGTCCGGGCATGTATATCGGCGGCACCGATGAGGGCGCGCTGCACCACCTCGCCTCCGAGATCATCGACAATGCGATGGACGAGGCGGTGGCCGGCCACGCCGACCGCATCGACGTGACGCTGGACGCCGGCAACTGGCTGACGGTGCGCGACAATGGCCGCGGCATTCCCGTCGACCCGCATCCGAAATTCCCAAAACTGTCGGCGCTGGAGGTGATCCTCACGACGCTGCATTCGGGCGGCAAGTTCTCCGGCAAGGCCTATGCGACCTCGGGCGGGCTGCACGGGGTGGGCTCGTCTGTGGTCAACGCGCTGGCGTCCACGATGGAGGTCGAGGTCGCGCGCGACCGCGTGCTGTGGTCGCAGCATTTCTCGCGCGGCAAGCCCACGACGAAGCTGAAGAACCTCGGCCCCGTGCAGAACCGGCGCGGGACCCAGATCAGGTTCCAGCCGGACACCGAGATCTTCGGCACGCTGAATTTTTCCGCGGCGCGCCTGTACCGCTTCTGCCGATCCAAGGCGTACCTGTTCAAGGGCGTGGAAATCCGCTGGAGCTGCGATCCTGGTCTGGTCGCCGGTGGCGACACGCCGGCGACCGCGGTGCTGCATTTCCCCGGCGGTCTGCTGGACTTCCTGGCGTCGGCGACCGAGGGCCGCACGCCCGTGGTGCCCGCGCCCTGGGCCGGCGAAGGCACCTTCCCCGATGGCGCCGGGCGCGCCGAATGGGCGGTGACCTGGTTCGAGCAGGGCGAGGGCTTCCTCTCGACCTACGCCAACACCATCCCGACCCCGCAGGGCGGCACGCACGAGGCAGGCTTCCGCGCCGCGATCGTGAAGGGCCTGCGCGCCTATGGCGAACTCAAGAAGGAAAAGCGCGCGGCGAGCGTGACGGCCGAGGATCTGTTCGGCGGCATGGCCGCGATGCTCTCCGTCTTCGTGCGCGAGCCGCAATTCCAGGGCCAGACCAAGGATCGCCTGACCAGCCCCGAAGCCGCGCGCCTGGTCGAGGGCGCGCTGCGCGACCACTTTGATCACTGGCTTACCGGTGATCCCACCAACGCGGACAACCTCCTCGCCTACGCGATCGAACGCGCGGAGGACCGCATCCGCCGCCGTGAGCAGAAGGACACGCCGCGCAAGACCGCTACGCGCAAGCTGCGCCTACCAGGCAAGCTCTCCGACTGCGCGCGCGAGAGTGCTGATGGCACCGAGCTGTTCCTGGTCGAGGGCGACTCCGCCGGCGGCTCCGCCAAGCAGGCGCGTGACCGGGAGACGCAGGCGGTGCTTCCCCTGCGCGGCAAGATCCTCAACGTGGCGTCGGCCAGCGCGGACAAGCTGCGCCAGAACCAGGAGCTGAAGGACCTGATCGAGGCGCTCGGCTGCGGCGTGGGCGAACGCTTCGACATCGCGCGGCTGCGCTACGGGCGCGTGGTCATCATGACCGACGCCGACGTGGACGGCGCGCACATCGCGGCCCTTCTGATGACCTTCTTCTACAAGGAGTTGCCCGAGCTGGTGCGCCAGGGACGCATCTTCCTCGCACAGCCGCCACTGTACCGCCTGCAGGCTGGCGGCGTGTCCATCTACGCCCGCGACGATGCCGACCGCGAGAAGCTCATCAAGACCCGCTTCAAGGCGTCGCAGAAGGTCGAGGTCAGCCGCTTCAAGGGCCTGGGCGAAATGCCGCCCTCCGCGCTGAAGGAGACGACGATGGACCCGAAGAAGCGCGTGCTTCTGAAGGTGATCCTGCCGCCTGAGGAGCGTGCCAAGACAGCGGAGCTGATGGAAGCACTGATGGGCCGCAAGCCGGAGCTGCGCTTCCGCTTCATCCAGGACAATGCGGCGCGGCTGGATGCGGAGGCGGTCGACGCCTGAGGCCTTGCGCATTTCGGCCGCGGCCTCACCTTCATGGTATCCGACCCTGCCCACCTGCCGATCCGATCTGCACAGGGACTTTGCGGAGCCCTGTAACACCAGCGTCCGGATCCCTTCATGAAGCGCTCTCGCGACATCCTCCAGGCCCAGGCCGCCCCGGCCTACGGCTGGAAGATCCTTACCGGGAGCATCCTGCTCACGGGCCTCGCCATCACCCTGTCCGTCATCGCCATCCGCTTCGACGTGCCGTTCAGCGGCCTCGGCGCCATCCTGGTGACGTTCGGCGGGCTGACCTGGCTGAGCATCGTCGCGCTGCGGCGCGGCTTTGCGCAGTTCGAGTTGCGGCGCGCCATCCGGTAGCCGTCCCGCTGGTCAGTCTAGCTGTGACAGGTAGTGCGCGAGTGCGGCGATCTGCGCATCGGTGAGTCCCACCACCGCGCCATTCATCTGCGTATCCGGACCCGCACGCGTCCCGTCG
The DNA here is from genome assembly GCA_040386655.1 of Pseudomonadota bacterium. Classification (GTDB taxonomy): domain Bacteria; phylum Pseudomonadota; class Alphaproteobacteria; order Acetobacterales; family Acetobacteraceae; genus Plastoroseomonas. Next base: position 8,254 of record JAZKFA010000360.1, read on the forward strand.
CGATAGGCGATCATCGCATGCTCCAGATACTCCTCGCGCTGCGCCGCGACGCGGGGGATCTGGTTGCGGCCGCCGTAATCGGCGACATGGCAGGTGCCGCAGCGCCGCGGCCCGCTGAGTGCCTCGCCCTGCGCGAACAGCGCGGCGTCGCGCGGCCGCCGGTCCTCGGGCGGGCCAGGCTGCAGCGTCGCGAAATACGCGGCCAAATCCTCGATCGTCTGGTCCGGCAGGTTGGCGGCGAAAGGCTGCATGACCGGCGCGTTGCGCAGACCCTCGCGCAGCAAGATCATCTGTACTGTGATGAAATCGGCCGGCTGTCCCGCCAGCGATGGAATGGTCGGCGTCTGGCTGCGGCCATTGGCGCCATGACACTGGGCACAGGGTTGGGCGAGTTCGGCGCCGCGCCGCGCATCCTGCGCCAACGCGACCGCCGATGTCGCGGCGGCCACAAGGGCCGCCGCCATCAGTCGAACCAGACTCACCGGCGATAGGTGATGCGGTAGATCGCACCCATCTGCTCGCCCGAAACCAACAGCGATCCGTCGCGCATCACGTGCACCTCCGCGGGCCGGTCGGCGAAGCGCTGATTCGCATCGTCGCGCAGCCCGGTGAGGAACTCCTCAACGCGCGTCACGTTGCCCTGCGCGTCGAGGTGGGCGACCACCACGTCATAGCCCGACAGGCGCGAGCGGTTCCACGAGCCGCGGCGGGCGATGAAGATCTGGTTGCGATACTGCTCGGGGAACATCGTCCCCGTGTAGAAGCGCATCCCCAGCACCGCGGTGTGCGGGCCGAGCAGGGCGGCCGGCTGAGCGAACTCCGCGCAGGCGCGGCCGCGGTTGTACTCGGGGTCGGCCCAGCTGCCCAGGCAGTAGGGGAAGCCGAAATCCTCGCCCGTGCGACGCACGCGCAGCAGCGAATCCTGCGGGTCGTTGTCGCCGATCCAGTCGCGCCCGTGATTGGTCGCCCACAGTTCACGCGTCACCGGATGGTGCGCCATGCCGACGGAATTGCGCACGCCGCGCGCCTCGATGCGGCGGTCCGAACCGTCGGGACGGAAGGAGACGAGCAGCGCGAACTCGTCACGCTCGAAGTCGCACACGTTGCAGCGCACGCCGACATTCGTATAGATCCGGCCATCGGGGCCGAGGGTCACGAACTTCCAGTGATGGTTGCCGCCATGCTGCTGCTCGGTGGGCAGGGCGAAGGCGGCCGTGAGGTCGACCGGCGCGGGCGGACTGTCCAGATTGGCCTCGGCATTGTCGTAGCGCAGCACGCGGTTGACGGCGAAGACATAGAGGTTCGGCCCGATCATCACGAGGCCGCTGGGCTGGCTGAGGCCCTGCGCGAAGACCCGCGTGCGTGTCGTGCCGTCGGGGTTGCGGGTCACGGCATAGACGCGGCCGATGCCGCGCGTGCCGGCGAAGATGGTGCCGTTCGGCCCCTCGGCGATGGCGCGCACGCCGGGAATGCCGTGCGCGAAGACCTCCGCCTGGAAGCCTTGCGGCAGGCGGATGGAGGACACCGGCACCTGGTCGAGCGGCGTGACCGTCAGGCGCGGCGCATGCGGCGCGAGGGTCGAGCCTTCGGGGCGTCCCACGGCCCAGCCTGGGACGGGTGCGGCGGTGGGCGCGGGCGCGGGCGCCTGCGCCAGGGCGGGCCCGGCCATCAAGGCCGCGGCCAGGCCAAAGAAGACGCGTCTGAAGGCCATGTTCATTTTCTCCCTGCGGCCTTGTGGAGCGGCCACTGTCGCAAGGAAGTATGAAAGCGCCGGCGACGCAAGCCAGGGGTCGGGATCGCCGGCGGGGCGGCGTTGCGCGCGCACGCTGAGCGTGGCGCAGCCCGGCGTCACGGGCGCCACAGAAATCGCTGATGCCACCGTGTCGGCGGATACGCGGGCTCTTTCCCATGGGGTCGTATCACGCTGCGTCCCCAGTCCAACTGCGCGCCACTCGCGAAGGGCGATGTCAGAATTCGTTATCGATACGATCATAATCGGACCGCGATTAGGACGTGGTTCGGATGCGGGCGGATGGCGTGCTGAGTGTCGGCAAGCTTGCGCCCACGCCTCCCGCTCAGGCCTGGAGCACCAATGTCCTGACGGACGAATGCCCTGCCGGGCAGCGGTGTGGGCGACCGGCTTCACCAGGTCGTCCTGGGCGGCGAGGTTCAGCCCTTCCCAGGGTCCCAGCACCAAAAAGAACCTGAAGGTGGCTGTGTTCTGCGCAAACTTCTGGCGTCCCCGGCGGGATTCGAACCCACGGCCCCCAGATTAGGAATAGGAGAGATTATCTCGCCATTGCGGACCCAGTTCCGCCATTAGTCGCCATAAACCTTGCC